>NZ_WQPQ01000060.1:239199-310619 GCF_018785365.1 Clostridium sp. MCC344
TGATGGAAACCGCCAGGGCGGCTACCAGGGAAGAAACGACGGAAACCGTCAGGGCGGCTATCAGGGAAGAAACGACGGAAACCGTCAGGGTGGCTTCCAGGGCAGAAATGACAACCGTCAGGGTGGAAACCGCGGCGGAATGGGCATGTCCAAACCGTCCTTCGATACTCCGCTTGCACAGAAGCAGCAGAATACGAAGCAGAGCAAGAATGCTTACAAGAAAGAGCATGACGCAAAGAAAGACCGCGACATGGAGATGAAAGGCAAACCAGGAAAGGGCCAGAAGGGCGTAAAAGCTCCGGTTATGCCGCAGCCGAAGAAGGAGGAGGCGAAGGTCGAGGAGATCAAGACCATCGTGATCCCGGAGGTTATCACCATCAAGGAACTCGCGGAAAAGATGAAATTACGTCCGGCTGATATCGTTAAGAAGCTCTTCTTACAGGGCACGATCGTGACGATCAACCAGGAGATCGACTTTGAGAAAGCCGAAGAGATCGCAATGGAATATGACGTTCTCTGCGAGAAAGAGAAGAAAGTCAATGTCATCGAGGAACTCTTAAAAGAGGATGAAGAGGACGAGAAGGACATGGTTCCGAGACCGCCGGTCATCTGCGTAATGGGTCATGTCGATCACGGTAAAACTTCTCTTCTCGATGCGATCCGCCAGACAAACGTTACCTCCAGAGAGGCAGGCGGCATCACACAGCACATCGGTGCTTATGTTGTAGATTACAACGGCCAGAAGATCACATTCCTCGATACACCTGGTCATGAGGCGTTCACAGCCATGCGTATGCGCGGTGCCCAGGCAACCGATATCGCGATCCTCGTAGTAGCAGCGGACGACGGTGTTATGCCGCAGACCGTTGAGGCGATCAACCATGCGAAAGCCGCAGGCGTTGAGATCATCGTTGCGATCAACAAGATCGATAAGCCGAGCGCAAACGTAGAGAGAGTAAAACAGGAATTATCCGAGTATGAGCTGATCCCTGAGGACTGGGGCGGAAATACCGTATTCGTACCGGTTTCCGCACATACAAAAGAGGGAATCCCGGAACTTCTCGAGATGATCCTTTTAACAGCAGAAGTAAAAGAGCTAAAGGCAAACCCGAACCGCCGCGCAAGAGGCCTTGTGATCGAGGCGCAGCTTGATAAGGGAAGAGGACCGGTCGCAACTGTTCTCGTACAGAAAGGTACGTTAAGAGTCGGCGACGCAGTAGCGGCAGGCTGCTGCTACGGTAAAGTCCGCGCGATGATGGACGACAAGGGCAACCGTGTCAAAGAGGCAGGCCCGTCCACTCCGGTCGAGATCCTCGGTCTCAATGACGTTCCGAACGCAGGCGAGATCTTCATCGCCCACCAGAACGAGAAAGAGGCGAGAAGCTTCGCTGAGACATTCATCGCTGAGAGCAAGAACAAGCTGATCGAAGATACAAAGGCAAAACTTTCCTTAGACGACCTGTTCTCCCAGATCAAGGCCGGAAATGTCAAGGAACTTCCGATCATCGTAAAAGCCGATGTACAGGGTTCCGTAGAGGCTGTAAAACAGAGTCTCGTAAAACTTTCCAACGAGGAAGTTGTTGTCAAAGTCATCCATGGCGGCGTCGGCGCGATCAACGAGTCCGATGTTTCCCTTGCATCCGCTTCCAACGCGATCATCATCGGTTTCAACGTTCGTCCGGACGCACAGGCGAAGTCCATCGCAGACCGCGAGAAAGTCGATATGCGTCTGTACCGTGTCATCTACCAGGCGATCGAGGATGTCGAGGCAGCCATGAAGGGTATGCTCGACCCGGTATACGAGGAGCAGGTAACCGGTCATGCGGTTGTCCGCCAGACATTCAAGGCATCCGGAGTCGGCACGATCGCTGGTTCCTATGTGCTTGACGGTAAGATCACCCGCGGAAGCAAGGCACGCATCACAAGAGACGGTGAGCAGATTTTCGAGGGACCGCTTGCATCCTTAAAGCGTTTCAAGGACGATGTGAAGGAAGTTGCAGCAGGTTACGAGTGCGGTCTTGTATTCGAGGGATTCAACGATCTCCAGGAAGACGATATGATCGAAGTTTACATCATGGTAGAGGTACCGAGATAGGTTTTAAAGAAGAGGTAATATCATGAGAAAAAACAGTGTTAAAAATATCCGGATCAACGGCGAGGTCCAGAAAGCTCTGAGCGAGATCATCCGCTCCGAGCTCAAGGATCCGCGCATTCATCCGATGACAAGCGTGGTCCAGGTCTCGGTCACACCGGACCTCAAGATCTGCAAGGCGTATATCAGCGTTCTTGCGGATGAGGAGCAGGCAAAAGATACGATCCGCGGCTTAAAGAGCGCGGAGGGCTTTATCAGGACCCAGCTCGCGAAGAAGATCAACCTCCGGAATACTCCGGAGATCTTCTTCGTGCTGGATCAGTCCATCGAGTACGGCGTCCGCATGTCAAAACTCATCGATGAGGTGACAAAGGATCTGCCGGATGAGGATGATAAGAAAGAAAACGACGACCAGTAGAAAATCTGGTGAATGATCGGAGCGGTCCGGAGGAGTATCCGGGAGCCGGAACGATCGGAACAGAAGACGCACCGCGGCTGCGGAAATGAAGCAGCCGCGGAGGATCATATGGAGGAATCCGGTCAGACGCGCGCGGCGCGGATTCTGCCGGATTTTTCTGATTACGAGGAGGCGAAAGCATTGGGAATTCTTGATGAGATGCTGGAGGGAAAGAAGAGCATCGTGATCTTAGGACATGTAAACCCGGATGGGGACTGTATCGGATCCTGCCTGGGACTTTATAATTATCTGAAGGAAAATTATGAGGGACTTGAGGTTTCGGTCTATCTGGAGAAAATGGGAGTGAAATTTTCCTATCTTTCCGGTTATAATGATGTACACACAGAATATGACGGAACAAAAACATTCGATCTTTGCATCACATCGGATGCCAGCGATGTTCCGCGCCTCGGTGCGTTCGCACCTTACCGGGAGACGGCAAAGGACACGTTCTGTATCGACCATCATATCACAAACAAAGGTCTCTGCAGGGTCAATGTGATCGAAAGCGGGGCGAGCTCCGCGAGCGAAGTGCTGTTTGGTCTCCTCGATCAGGACAAGATCAGCAAAGCGGTCGCAGAGTGCCTGTATACAGGGATTGCCCATGACACAGGCGTCTTCAAGTATTCCAACACCTCCAGGAAGACCATGGATATCGCGGGGTTCCTGATGGAGAAAGGGATCGATTTCCCGAAGATCATCGATGAGAGCTTTTTCGCAAAGACATACGGTCAGGCAAAACTTCACGGACGTGCGCTCCTCGACAGTGTCAGGATCCTCGACGACCGCTGCATCTATACTGTGGTGACAACGGATGAGTTAAAGGAATACGGATGCACGGTCAAGGCGACGGACGGGATCGTGGACCAGCTGCGAGTCATTGAGGGCGCAGAGGTCGTATTCCTGCTCTATGAGACGGGAAATTCGGACGAATATAAGGTGAGCCTCAGGACGAACTCGGAGGTTGATGTGAGCAGGATTGCCCAGAGCTTCGGCGGCGGCGGTCATGTAAAGGCTGCAGGCTGCACGATGACAGGAAAGCCGGAGGAGATCGCAGAGAAGATCAGCGGAAAGATCAAAGAGCAGTGGGATGAAAATGCTGCTTTTCACGGGTGAAAATTTTCTGGAATGAAAATTCCGGGACCGTGTGTCCATAAGAGCGGAGGAAAGAATGTACGACGGAATTATTAACGTATATAAAGAAAAAGGATTCACCTCCCACGATGTCGTGGCGAAAATGAGAGGGATCCTCGGACAGAGAAAGATCGGTCATACAGGGACTCTTGACCCGGCGGCGGAAGGCGTTCTTCCGGTGTGTGCCGGAAAAGGAACAAAACTCTGCGATATGCTGACCGATCATGATAAGACATACCGGGCTGTTCTTCTTCTGGGAACGGAGACGGACACGGAGGATACAACGGGGACAGTGATCGGGACAAAGGACACGTCAGGACTTACAGAAAGTCAGGTCCGTGAGGCAGTCCTCTCCTTTACCGGGGATTATGACCAGGTTCCTCCGATGTATTCGGCGTTAAAAGTCGATGGAAAGAAATTATATGAACTTGCAAGAGAGGGAAAGACCGTGGAGCGGAAGGCGCGCCCGGTAAAGATCTTCGATATTCAGATCGAGACGATAGATCTCCCGGAGGTCACAATGACCGTGTCCTGCTCAAAGGGAACGTATATCCGGACCCTGTGCCATGATATCGGCGCGAAGCTTTCCGTCGGCGGATGCATGAAGGAACTGCTCCGCACGAAAGTGGGGAGATTTGAGATCAAAGACAGCCTGAAGCTGGATGATCTTCAGAAGTTGAAGGAGGAAGGGCGCCTCGGTGAGGTGGTACTTCCGGTGGAGGAAGTCTTTAAAGATCTTCCGGAGATCCGATCGGAGAC
Organism: Clostridium sp. MCC344; assembly: GCF_018785365.1. Taxonomy (NCBI): domain Bacteria; kingdom Bacillati; phylum Bacillota; class Clostridia; order Eubacteriales; family Clostridiaceae; genus Clostridium; species Clostridium sp. MCC344. The sequence continues at coordinate 243,642 of NZ_WQPQ01000060.1, forward strand.
GGAGGAGCTGGATAAGCTCTTAAAGAACGGAAATCCGTTCCGCAGCCGCGCGGTGAAGAATGTAACAGACGGGGACATGTTCCGCGTTTACCATTCGGATGGAACGTTTATCGGCGCATTTCGGTATGACGCGGAAAAACGGATGTACTATCCGGAGAAAATCTTTCTGGGAGGAAATTGACATGCAGTACATCGCAGAAACCAGAGAGTTTCAGATCAAAGAGAAGACAGTTGTCAGCATCGGAAAGTTTGACGGACTTCACAGAGGTCACCAGAAGCTGATGCACGAGATGCTGAAATGGAAGGAACAGGGATTTAAGATCGCCGTGTTCACGTTCGCGACGCCTCCGTGGACGCTCGTGAAGGGAAAAATGCAGACCATGATCATGACGAACCCGGAGCGCGAGATGCTCCTGGAGCAGGTCGGCGTGGATTATATCGTGGAGTACCCGTTTGACGAGGAAGTCTGCCATATGGCACCGGAACAATTTATCTCCGATATTCTTGTCGGGCGGATGAACGCCGGAGTCATTGTCTCCGGACCGGACTGCCATTTCGGATACAAAGCGGCCGGGGACTGTGCGATGCTGGAGCGGCTTTCCGGAGAGTATGGTTATCGCTATTTTATCGTGGATAAAGAGCGCGATGAGGAAGGAAAGATCATCAGCAGCACCTATATCCGGGAAATGCTGGCGGATGGAAATATCCGGAAGGCGAATGACCTGCTGGGATATTGTTATTTTGTCACCGGAAAAGTGGAGCATGGAAATGCGATCGGGCATACAAAGCTGTATCCGACGGCGAATCTGATCCCGCCGGCTGTGAAGCATCTTCCGAAGTTCGGCGTCTATGTGACGCGGGTGACTGTGGACGGAAAGGTTTACGGAGGCCTTACGAATGTAGGAGCGAAACCGACGATCTCCGGGGATAATCCGATCGGTGTGGAGACATATCTCTATGATTTTTCGGGGGATCTCTACGGAAAAGAGATGAAAGTGGAGCTCCTCGATTTTGTGAGACCGGAGATGAAGTTTGCATCGATCGACGCGCTGAAAGCGCAGCTGGATCATGATATCAGGGAGTGCAGGGAACGCTATCACTCTTTTCAGAAAAGCCAGCTTGGCTGAATACAGATAAAACAGAGTCAGAAAAGGATGCGCCTGGATCTTGAAAGAAAAAAGGCGGCAGAATGACTGGAAAAGTGGAGAAGGAAAATTGGAGTTAGAAAATAAGCCGGATGGCGAGGGAAAAGGAACGTCCGGGCAGAAGCCGACGATGACATATGCGGAATTCAAAGCCCAGAAAGGAAGAAAACGGGGAAGAGACCGCGGACCTGGAATAAATAAGGATCTTGCAGTGAAGATCGCTGCCGTGTGCGGCGGCGTGGTCGTCCTCGTCGGAGCCGTTGGCGGCGGACTTTACTGGCATGAATCTTTAAAATACAAGACATGTTTTCTGCCGGGAACCATCGTTGACGGGATGGATGTGACAGGAAAGACGGCGGCGGAAGTGGAAGACGCGATCATGGAGCAGTTAAAGGGCTACAAACTCACGATCAACGGGCGTGAGGATCTCTCCGAGTCGATCACCGGGGAAGAAGTGGGACTCTACGCGGAGTTTGACGATACCCTGGCGAAGGCGATCGCGGCCCAGAAACCGATGGAGTGGGGAAAATACCGCTTCGGAAAATCCGTGAATGAGGTGAATACGGACGCGCTGATCCGATACAATGATGAGATGCTGGGCGAAGCGGTGGACAGTCTTTCCTGCATGGATAAGGAAAATATGAGAGAACCGCAGGACGCGAAGATCTCTGATTATACGTCCGGGGGCTACACGATCATCAAAGAAGATGAGGGAACGGAGCTTCTGGAGGACAAGGTGAAAGAGGCGGTGGCCGCTGCGGTCATGTCTCTGGCGGAGAGCGTGGATCTGGAGGAACAGGGATGTTATGTGTCTCCGTCCATCACTTCCGAGGACGAGGCGTTAAAGACGGCTTGTGAGACGATGAACAAGTATGTCGGGGCAAGGATCACTTATCAATTCGGTGACAAGTCTGAGACTTTGAGCGGAGATGAGATCCACAACTGGCTGACTGTGAACGGAACGAGTGTCAGAATCAATGAGGGAAAGGCGACTGAGTATGTCAAGAAGCTGGCTGCCTCTTATGATACTGCGTATAAAGCGAAGAGTCTGAAGACATCCTACGGGAAGACGGTTTCCATCACCGGCGGAAGCTACGGTTATAAGATCAATCAGGCGAAGGAGGCAGCGACGCTTGTGAGCCTGATCAAAAACGGGGAACAGACCTCGAGGGAGCCGGAGTATTCCCAGAAGGGCGCGAGCCGGACGGGGAATGATTACGGGAATACATATGTGGAGATCAACCTTACGGCACAGCATCTTTATTTCTACGTGAAGGGAAAGCTGGTGGTCCAGTCGGATTTCGTATCGGGAAATGCGGCGAAGGGCTGGAGTACTCCTGCAGGAGCATATTCGATCACTTATAAGCAGCGGAATGCGACTTTAAAGGGACAGGGATATGCGACGCCGGTATCTTACTGGATGCCGTTTAACGGAGGGATCGGTCTTCATGACGCGAACTGGAGAAAGACGTTCGGTGGGACGATCTACAAGACGAACGGTTCTCATGGATGTGTCAATCTGCCGCCGGCGGTCGCAAAGACGATCTACGAGAATATTTCGGCGGGCGATCCGGTCCTGTGCTACCATTTAGACGGTACGGAGAGTGCTTCGACGAGCGGAACGAAGAAGGATGAGACGGCGGCGACTACGGCTGCTGCGACGACGGCAGCACCGGAGACGACAGTAGCGCCGACAACGGCAGCACCGGAGACAACGGCGGCTCCTACAACAGCGGCACCGACTACGGAAGCGCCGACAACGCCTGCGGCGGGCGGTGATCAGGAGAGTGTCGGACCGGGGTTTGCGCCGGAGACGGAAGGGACGACGGAGCAGGAGGTTGGACCGGGATTTTGAGGAGAGTGAAAGCTGGTTGGCGGGAGTACGCGGTGAGCTTCCGGGCGCTCCAGCCCGGAAGCTCACCGCTGGGAATCGTCGGTAAGAGGGGAAAGCGCTTCGCGCTTCCTGGTGGGAGATTACAATTGAAGCTAAAAAGTGATCTAAAGCAATAAAAAGTGATTTACTTTTGCAGACAGGTATGATATACTGTCGGAGTATGCGAAAAGCGCCGACGCTCGGTCTGCGGATAACTCCAACCGGGACCTGGTGATCGGTAAGTTTTAAGAATTTTAAGGAGGAAATCACAATGATTTCAAAGGAAAAGAAAGCAGCTATTATCGCTGAGTATGGCAGAAAACCGGGCGACACAGGTTCACCGGAGGTTCAGATCGCAATTCTTACAGAGAGAATCGCTGAGCTCACAGAGCATTTAAAAGTTAACCCGAAAGATCATCACTCCAGACGTGGTCTTCTTATGATGGTTGGTCAGAGACGTGGTCTTCTTGCATACCTGAAGAAGAAAGATCTTGAAGGATACCGTGCTCTTATTGAGAAGTTAGGCATCAGAAAGTAATAGCAAACTTATGGGTGGAGCGCATGTTTTTCGTGTACTCCACCTTTGTGTTATCTAAGTAAACAAAATATTGGCAGAAGAAACGTCCGAGACCGCTAAAGTGTGCATGAGAAACATCGGAAAAATCCTGCTGCAGTGCAGGGGCATGGAGTGCCCATGGATTGTAACTCGTGTCCAGTTTAGTAGTTTCGGATGGATGTCCGGCAGGTCCCGGCCTGTTGACGGACAGATCCATTTCGGCTTCTTCTGTCGCAAATGAATGAAAAGGAGACGAAGCCATGTTTAAGAGTTTTTCCATGGAACTTGCAGGACGTACCCTCACTGTTGAGGTTGGCCGTGTTGCAAAGCAGGCAAATGGTGCAGCTTTCATGCACTACGGCGATACTGTTGTTCTTTCTACCGCAACAGCATCTGACAAGCCGAGAGACGGGATCGATTTCTTCCCGTTAAGTGTAGAGTACGAAGAGAAATTATACTCTGTAGGTAAGATCCCGGGCGGATTCACAAAGAGAGAGGGAAAGGCATCCGAAAATGCAACCCTTACCTCCCGTGTTATTGACCGTCCGATGCGTCCGTTATTCCCGAAGGACTACAGAAACGACGTAACACTTGACAACATTGTTATGTCTGTTGACCCGGACTGCAGCCCGGAGCTTACAGCAATGCTCGGTTCTGCGATCGCTACCTGCATTTCCGATATCCCGTTCGACGGCCCGTGCGCAATGACACAGGTTGGTTTAATTGACGGTGAGTTCATCATCAACCCGACTTCTGCACAGAAGAAGGTATCTGATCTTGCACTTACTGTTGCTTCCACAAGAGAGAAAGTAATCATGATCGAGGCCGGTGCAAAGGAAGTTCCGGAGCAGACCATGATCGATGCGATCTTCAAGGCACATGAAGTAAACCAGGAGATCATCAAGTTCATCGACCGCATCGTTGCTGAGTGTGGTAAAGAAAAGCACACTTACGAGAGCTGCGCAATTCCGGATGAGCTGTTCGCTGCGATCAAAGAGATCGTTCCGCCGGCTGAGATGGAAGAGGCAGTATTTACAGACGAGAAGCAGAAACGTGAGGAGAACATCCGCCAGATCACAGAGCGTCTCGAAGAGGCTTTCGCTGAAAACGAAGAGTGGCTTCCGCTTATCGGACAGGCTGTTTACCAGTATCAGAAGAAGACCGTAAGAAAGATGATCTTAAAAGACCACAAGCGTCCGGATGGCCGCCGCATCGACGAGATCCGCCCGTTAGCTGCTGAGATCGACATCCTTCCGCGTGTACATGGATCCGGTATGTTCACCCGTGGACAGACTCAGATCTTAAATGCCTGCACACTGGCTCCGCTTTCCGAGGCACAGCGTCTTGACGGTCTTGATGAGAATGAGACAACTAAGAGATATATGCACCACTACAACTTCCCGTCCTTCTCCGTAGGCGAGACAAAGCCGTCCAGAGGACCGGGACGCCGTGAGATCGGTCATGGCGCTCTTGCTGAGCGTGCTCTTGTACCGGTACTCCCGAGCGAGGAAGAGTTCCCGTACGCGATCCGTACTGTATCTGAGACAATGGAGTCCAACGGTTCCACATCCCAGGCCAGCATCTGTGCATCTACCCTGTCCCTTATGGCAGCAGGTGTTCCGATCAAGACTATGGTAGCTGGTATCTCCTGCGGTCTTGTAACAGGCGAGACAGATGACGATTATATCGTTCTTACCGATATCCAGGGTCTTGAGGACTTCTTCGGAGACATGGACTTCAAGGTAGGCGGTACTCACGAAGGTATCACTGCGATCCAGATGGATATCAAGATCCACGGTTTAACACGCCCGATCATCGAGGAGGCGATCAGACGCTGCCGTGAAGCAAGACTTTACATCATGGATAACATTATGGCTCCGGTTATCAGCGAGCCGAGAAAGACTCTGTCCAAGTACGCTCCGAAGATCACACAGATCACCATCGATCCGGCTAAGATCGGCGATGTAGTCGGCAAGCAGGGTAAAGTGATCAATAAGATCATCGAGGAGACAGGAGTTAAGATCGACATCACAGACGACGGTGCTGTAAACGTTTGCGGTACTGATCAGGAGATGATCGACAAGGCTATCGCTACCATCAGAAACATCGTGACAGATGTCGAGCCGGGCATGATCTACACAGGTAAGGTTGTCCGCATCATGGAATTCGGTGCATTCGTTGAGCTTGCTCCGAACAAGGATGGTATGGTTCACATCTCCAAGCTTTCTGACAAGCGCGTCGCTAAGGTTGAGGATGTTGTCAACATTGGCGATGAGGTTACCGTAAGAGTCGTTGAGGTAGACCGCATGGGCAGAATCAACCTGACGATGAGACCGGAGGACATGACAGCTGATCTTGAGAAGCTGACTCGTCCGGAGAGACGCGAGAGAAGCGACCGTCCGGAGAGACGTGACGACAGAAGAGGCGGACGCCGCGACGACAGACGTGAGCGTTCTGATAAGAAAGAGGATAACGAGTAATCGAAAACTGGGAAGGTAATGAACAGTTATAGAAGATCACCCGCTATATAAAACATGGGCCGCAGCCTGCAGCGTTTTGCTTTGCAGCCTGCGGCCTGTTTTCGTTTTATAGGAAAGGAGAGTATCATGACATTTACATATCCTGCTGTATTTACAAAGAAGGAAGACGGAACCGGTTTTCACGCATTTTTCCCGGATCTGGAGATGTGTGAGGCAGATGGCGCTGACTTAGAGGACGCGATCGAGAATGCCCGTGATGCGGCGCAGAACTGGATCAGTGTGGAGCTTGAGGAGTTTGAGGGCGATCTGCCGTTCGCGACTCATGTGGATGATATTGAGCTTGCGGAGAATCAGGTTGCAAAGCAGATCATGGTGAAGATCAAGTTTCTGCCGGACAGCGACTGAGGGAAAAGAACCGGTCGTCTCTGCGCTGAAATGCAGATATGAGGTTATTTTCACGGGCAGGAAGTGCCCGTGGATTGTAACGATGTGAGAGCATCATAATTTCAAGATCCCCGGAATAGGATTGTAACAAAATCCATGATGGGGATCTTATTTTATGTTCAGACGGTTGCCAAAACGCGCGAGAAAGGTGCTTACGGTGCTGGGAGTCCTGATGGTCATTTTGGGCGGGATCGCGGCATTTACTGGATGTCAGTCCGGGGCTTCGGAGGAGAAAAGGGGAGAGGATCTGGAGTTTACGGTCAGCGGGGAGGCGGATATTCCGGCAGCGCTGAAGGAGCTGATCGATAAGAAGAGGGAGAAAGCGTTTAAGCTTACATATGCGGACGGGCAGGAGATGTATATTGTGATCGGTGAGGGACCTCAGAAGGGCGGCGGGTACAGTGTGGCAGTGAAGGCGCTTTATGAGACGGATAATTCGATCGTGATCCGGACGGAGCTTCAGGGGCCGGAGGCCGGGGAGGCGAAGGGGACGGAAGAGTCGTTTCCGGTGTTGATCGTGAGGACGGAGTTTCGGGATAAGCCGGTGGTGTTTCAGTAGGATAGTTTAGCACTTTACTTTAGCGATGAATTCTGTTAAAATACTGGTAATTATTTTGGCGGATCTGCAAGCTGTCCGGAGGGGATTGTGCCGGAACGGGCTGGGTGATCTTTGATGGTTACGGATGAATGACAGAAGGAGAGGAAAAGGATGTTATTGAAGGATATCTGGCTTGATGTTAAGGCGGTGCAGGAGAGGGATCCGGCGGCCAGGAGTGCGCTGGAGGTTCTGTTGTTGTATCAGGGAGTTCATGCGCTGATCTGGCACCGGATCGCTCACTGGTTCTGGACGCATAATATGCGGTTTCTTGGGCGCCTGATCTCTCAGATTGCCAGATTTTTTACTTTGATCGAGATCCATCCGGGGGCAGTTTTAGGACATGGGATCCTGATCGACCATGGATGCGGGATCGTGATAGGGGAGACTACGGTTGTCGGGGATAATTGTACGATCTATCAGGGTGTGACTCTGGGCGGCGTCGGAACCAAGAAGGGAAAGCGCCATCCGACGATCGGAAATAATGTCCTGATCGGAGCCGGAGCGAAGATCCTCGGTGCTTTTGAGGTTGGGGATAATTGTCAGATCGCGGCGAATGCGGTCCTTCTGAAGCCATTGGAGGAGAACAGTACGGCTGCGGGAATTCCGGCGAGGCAGGTGAAGAAGGACGGTCTTCCGGTGAAGGATCCGGCGAAGAAGGTCAATATGGGGCACATCTGTAAGATCCAGGACACGATCGATGAGCTGGAGCGCCGGGTGTGGGAGCTTGAAAAAGAGCTGGAAGAGGCGAAGAAGGAGCTGTAAACAGCAGGTATAAAATGTTAAACGTCATCATACAATTTCCTGAAGCATAAACTGGAAAGGTATGGTGGCGTTTTTATGATGGAACTTTTGAAGAAGCATATCCACATGAATCGTCGCCGGGGGAACGTCACGTCCCAGATGACCCTGGATGACGATTTTAATGTGCCGGATTCCATGGATGATGTGGAGGAGCTGATCATGGAAAACGGGGAGGTAAAGATCGACTCGGTGAAAAATCCCGGTGAGAAGGCGGAGGTGAGTGGAAAGCTGGAGTTTCGGATCCTGTACCGGCGTCCCGGCGGGGAACTCACGGCGCTCGCGGGCAGCATTCCGTTTACGGAGACGGTACATATGCCGGGACTTTCGGAAAATGATTATGTTCAGGCGGGATGGGAGCTGGATGATCTGAACGTGAGTCTCATCAATTCGAGAAAGCTGAATGTCAAGGCACTCGTGACGCTGAACCTCAGGGCGGACGAGATCCGGGACATGGAGGCGGCGTCCGATGCGAAGTTTGACGGTGAGGTCGAGGTGTTAAAGAAGACGCTGACCGTGGCGGCGATCGCTGTGCGGCGGCGGGATACGTTCCGGGTGCGGGAGGTACTTTCAATACCGGGAAATAATCCGGATGCGGAGACTCTTTTGTGGCAGGATATGCGTCTTCAGGATGTGGAGACGAAGCCGCTCGACGGGAAGATCCATATCAACGGAGATCTTCTCGTGTTCGCAGTCTACTCGGCAGGCGGCGGGCAGATGCCGGTGCAGTGTTTTGAGGAGACTGTTCCGTTTTCCGGGGACGTGGAGCTTACGGAGTCGGCGGAGGACATGATCCCGTTTATCACGGTAAAGCTGGTGCACCGGGATCTAGAGCTGCAGCCGGATGCCGACGGGGAGCTGCGGGAGATCGCCGTGGACGCGGTCATGGAGCTGGATATCAGGCTCTATGAGGAGGAAGAGGTGGAGCTTTTGAGCGACCTCTATGCTTTGGACCGGGAAGTGATCCCGGAGACAGGCACTGTATGTTTTGATACGCTGGCGGTCCGGAACCAGGCGCGGACAAAGCTCCAGGAGAAGATACAGCTCACCGGGCGACAGAGGATCCTTCAGGTGTGCCATGCTGACGGGGATGTGAAGATCGACGAGGTGCAGATCAGGGAGGACGGGATCCACATGGACGGGGTGCTGGAGGTCCGGCTTCTGTACCTGACGGCGGATGATCAGGCGCCTGTCGGTGCGGCGTCGGAGGTCCTGCCGTTTCATCTGATGGCAGCCGCGGACGGACTGCCGCAGGATGCGGTCTACGAGATCGCGCCGGGGATTTCCGGACTTTCCGCGGTCATGGCAGGCGGGGATGCCGTTGAGGTGAAGGCGCAGATCACGGCGGATGTGCTGGTGCTGACTCCTGTGTGTGTGCAGACTGTGGCAGCGGTGACGGAGGAGCCGCTTGATACAGAGAAGTTAAAGAAGATGCCGGGGATCATCGGATATGTGGTGAAGCCGGGAGATACGCTCTGGAAGATCGCAAGGATGTTCCACACCAGCGTGGAGCGGATCATGGAACTGAATCATCTGACGGACAGCACGATCCGGTCCGGTGACAGGCTGATCCTGGTAAAAACGGTACAGGGCTGAAATTTTTATTTTCCCCGAATGTCTGGTTGCAATTCGGGGAAAATTTTATATAATGGTATGAGTGGGATTTTTGTTACTTTTCGCGGGTAGGAATTTTCTGAACTGAAAATTCCGTATGATACCATTATGGTCGCGGATTTTTTGCGCACGCCGGAAAGAGAAAAAAATTGCTTCCGGAGCTTCCGGAACCTTTCTGATGACGCCGCATAAAATAACAGTATCACAACAGAACAGGGCATCCCGATGCTTTCATATAGATTCCGCAGGCGCTGGCTTTCGGAGGACGGTAATGGATTCCATGGTCCCATTGCCGTTTACATAATATGTAAAAAGACGGAACGCGAAGCATCGGAAGATCGCGCTGCGGTGCGCGGGCAGGGAGTGCCTGGGTACCGGAACCTGAGAAAGAGAGAACGGCAGATGAACTACACATATCTTCTGGAGTGTTCGGACGGAACGCTTTACTGCGGATGGACGAATGATCTGGAAAAGCGGGTGAACGCGCACAATTCCGGGCGCGGCGCAAAATATACGAAACCGCGGCGGCCGGTGCGGCTGGTGTGGTATGAGACGTTCGAGACGAAGGAAGAGGCGATGAGCCGGGAAGCAAAGGTAAAACAGCTTTCCCGGAAACAGAAAGAGGAGCTGGTGGCCCAGGGGCCGAATAACCGGAACACAGGGAGAAAAGATTTATGATTCATACGTTAAAAAAGAAACTGGCAAAGGTACTCTGCGGCGTGCTCGTATTTGCCCAGATGGGGACGATACAGGCGTTCGCGAGACCGGACTGGCCGTCCGATACGGGGATCGAGGCGGAAGCCGGAGCTGTCATGGACGTGGACACGGGAACGATGCTCTTCGGACAGAACAGCCATGTGGAATATTATCCGGCGAGTATCACAAAGATCCTCACGGCGCTTGTAGTGCTGGAGCATGCGGACCTTACCGATACGGTTACTTACTCGGACAAAGCGATGAACTCCGTGGAGGCGGACAGCGGAAATAAGTTAAGCCTCGTGGCTGGCGATACGATGACGGTTGAGGACTGTCTCTATGCGCTGCTTTTGGCGTCCGTGAACCAGGCGGCCAACGCGCTGGCGGAACATGTCGCGGGCAGCATCCCGGATTTCGTGGATATGATGAATGCGAAGATCGCGGAGCTTGGATGCACGGAGAGCCATTTTGCGAATCCGTCAGGACTCAACAATGATGATCAGGTTGTCACTGCGTTCGACATGACAAAGATCGCAGCTGCGGCGTACAGCAATCCGAAGCTTTTAGAGATCAGCTCCGCGAAATCATGGAAGGTCGGTGCGACCACGAACAACCCGGACGGGGTGAGTGTGAGAAATGAGCACCGCCTTGTGATCACGGAGGATACCGAGAGCCCGTACTACTGTCCGGAGGCGGTTGCCGGAAAGACAGGGTATCTTTTAAAAGCGGGAAACACACTCGTTACATACGGAGAGAAGGACGGTAGACGTGTCGTATCTGTTATCTTAAAGGGAAGTCCAAGACAGTATTTTGTAGACGGAAAGAATCTCCTGCAGTTTGGACTGAACCGTTTCCAGAACGTGGACATCGCGGAGAATGAGACAAGATATGTCACAGGCGATGACCAGGTGGATGTCAACGGGACAAGCTATGCACCGTCTGATCTGGCGGTCCAGGCGGGAAAGAAGATCACACTCCCGAAGGATGCGAGCTTTGCGGACGCGGAGCTGAGTCTCGGTGCGGTTCCGGACGGAGCGCCGGAGGGAACGGTCGGCGTCCTGAACTATATTTATAACGAGAGAAAGATCGGATCCGCGTACCTGATGACGAAGGCGGGGGCGGAGGCGCTCGCGGCTGCGGAGGCAGCAGGCGGGACGGAGACCATGGCTGCGGAAGAACCGTCCGAAGAAAGTGCGGACGCAGCGGATCCTTCGTCCGATGACGGAAACACCGATGACCAGACAGAGACGGAGACCATGGGAGAAACGGATGTGACGACTGCGGCAGACAGTGAAGACGCGTCGGACCAGGCCGGAAGCGGAGATGTAAGAGCTGCATTCCCGGTGAAGATCGTCCTGATCATTGTGGGGATCCTTGCGGCAGCAGCCCTGATCGGCGGCGGTATCTGGTTCAGGATCCAGAGCAACAAGAAAGAGGCGGAAGCGGAAGCACTCCGGCGTGAAAAGAGAAGGCAGCGTCTCATGGCGGAAGGCGGCGACGCGGAAGCCGAATTCAACCGGCTGCTCGAGGAGAAGCGGAAGCGGGACGAAAAGAGACGGAAACGATAAAAAGACAGGCAGGATCCGGAATATGGATCTTGTGAGGAAAAGCGCCCGGGGTAAGAATCCGGTCATGCATAAGAACAATAATAAAGGAGCAGAGCTTGCTGGCGAAATGCTGGCAGGCTCTGCTTTTTCTGTTTACGCGAACAACGAGCCAAAGCCCGCGCTTGCGCGAGACCTTGGCCGACTGTCGCGATAACAAGGGGAAACTCGCGAAGCGTGTTTTCAATTGTTTCATTTCACAGGAAATGCCGATGGAACTTTCTATGAAACCAGGCAGGATAACCGCCAAAACAGTTCAGAATGACAAAGCAGCCGAAGTCTGCTATACTGAAAAAGGCGCGGTTTTTAGCCGCGCCGGAAATGAAAACAATAGAAATTGGTGTAGTTGGAAAGTTTGTAACTGTTCAGTAGGTCTGCGCATTTACTGCGCTGACCGTAAGAAAACATGGGTTTGAAGGCAAAAATCCCATCGGCGCAGCCGATCTGGAATGGATTTTTGCGTGTAACTTGCCATGCATCCGAAGGGAAGCTCCGGGGGAGGTTCCTGTAGGTGTGAAGGTACTGAACAGTTACGAAAATTTTATGCAGCTGCCACATATCCGTACATCATCATATAGTGGCAGAAGCTTCCTCCCATGACGAAGAGGTGGAAGATCTCGTGGGAGCCGAAGTTTTTGTGCTTTGAGTTGAAGATCGGCAGTTTCAGAGCGTAGATCACGCCGCCGATCGTGTAGATGATCCCGCCGGCGAGGAGCCAGGCGAAAGCGGCAGGAGTCAGGGCTGCGACGATCTGACGGATCGCCATGACGCACACCCAGCCCATCGCGATATAGATCACGGAGGAGAACCACTTCGGGCAGTTGATCCAGAGGGCGTTGATGATGATTCCCACGATCGCGATGCCCCAGACGAGGGACAGCATCCGGTATCCGGAACGGTTTCCGAGGACGATGAGGCATACCGGAGTGTAAGTTCCGGCGATCAGGATGAAGATCATCATGTGATCGATCTTTCGGAGAAGTTTATTGACATGCTCCGAGATATCGAAGGTGTGGTAGACCGTACTTGCGGCGTAGAGCAGGATCATACTGACGATGAACACGCTGAGCGCCTTTAAATGCATCGTTCCGGGGACGGATGCGGCTTTTACGAGAAGCGGCGCTGCGGCAGCCATAGCGGCCAGCATTGCGATAAAGTGAGTCAGCGCGCTTCCGGGATCTTTTATTTTCAGTTCCATAATCATTCCTCCAATCATGTGAATGAGTAACCTGTATTAAATACCAGAAACATGATATGTAGTTTTGAAAACTACTTATCATGTTTGAATATACTATACCACTTACGATAAAAATATGCAAGGGGAAATATTTTGATGTTAAAAGTATTATACGAGGATGACGAGATCATCGTCGTCGTAAAGCCGGCGGGAGTGGAATCCCAGGCGGCAAAACGATTCGCGCCGGATATGGTGAGTGAGGTAAAAAAACACCTGGTTATCAACAAATCATGCACACCGGGGAAGGAACCGTATGTGGGAGTTATCCACAGATTGGACAAGCCGGTTTCCGGTGTAATGGTGTACGCGAAGACGAAACGGGCAGCAGCGGCTTTGAGTGAGCAGGTTCAGAGCCATAAGATGAAAAAAATCTACACGGCAGTTGTCTACGGAAAGCCTGTGAATACGGTGGATAACTATGTGGATTATCTGGTGAAAACACCGGACGGGAATTATTCACAGGTTGTGGATAAGGGGATAACCGGAGCAAAGAAGGCGGAGCTCTCCTATGAGGTGTTAAAAACGATCGATGGGGAAGAGAATGGGATGCCCGGAAAAGGGCTGAGTCTCGTAAAAGTTGCATTAAAGACCGGAAGACATCACCAGATCCGTGTGCAGATGGCGTATCATGGAACGCCGCTTTATGGGGATATGAAGTATGGCATGGCGGCAGAAAAAAGAACATCAGCCGGAAATTTTTGCGGACAGAGAGAGTCGATCGCCCTTTGCGCATCATCGCTGACTTTTTTCCATCCGGTGACAAAAAAAGAAATGACGTTTGCGATGGAACCGGCGGGCGGTGTGTTCCAGCTTTTTAGGTGATGTGACTGCCCGGGGAATGCGATTCATGGAAAAAATGGAACAGGGAACCTGTTATCAGCGCGCATAGCAGGCGGATTTTGGACCATACTATGAGCAGTACAAAGGAAGTACAGAACAGAAAACAGGTGATTCCATGGTAAGCCCTGGGAAAGACTGAAGAAATATTTTAACAAGAGCAAGTAAGTCTCACGCTTTTGCTGCGTAAAGTAATAAGCAGTGGCAGGAAACTTGCACTGAGGATCACAGGGCGGGATGCAAAGGATCCCGGTGGATTTTCCTCCCTGTGATCCTTACGCAAAAAATGACAGATTGTCTTGCAAAATATGCTGTGATACAATGATGAAAACAGGCCAGTGAAAAATATACATATGCAGGAGGATGAAATCCATGACAGAAGATACCTTTACAATCAGAAAAGCAGCTCCGGCCGATCTTCCGAGAATCCATGAAATCTACGCGGCCGCCCGCCAGTTCATGCGTGACCACGGGAATTTCAGCCAGTGGGACGGCGAAGATGCTCCGGAGCGTCTGCTTCCGGGGGATATTGAAGCAGGAAATCTGTACGTTCTCGAGGAAGCAGGCGAGATCCATGCGGCCTTTGCTTTTATCATCGGCGCAGACCCATGCTACGCGGTGATTGAGCAGGGCGAGTGGAAATCCGATGCCCCATACGCCGCGGTACATCGTGTCGCGAGCGACGGAACCCTTCACAATGTCATCGGGCGGATCATGGATTTTGCAAAATCCAACATCTCCCATATCAGGATCGATACCCACGAACATAATAAAGTCATGCAGAAAGCCCTGGAAAAACAGGGATTTGAGAGATGCGGGATCATTTACGTTCCGGATGGAACACCGCGGATCGCGTTTGAGTGGATGAAGTGAGATTGTTCGAAGCGCGCGGGAACAGGAACGATAAAACGTAATGATACCAGGATACCGAGTAGGCCATAGAGCTTAGTCGGTATCTTTTTAATATAATTGTCAACCATATAAAAACAATAGGTTGACAATACGAAAATTCTGTGATAAGCTCCTTCTCAGTTCTTCTCTGTGATACCACCCGGGATCTGAGGATGGCGGCGGCTGTCTCAGAAGGTATGGGAGAGACGGGAAAAGCATGCGCATGTGCAGAAAGCTGAGACGCTCCGGATCGCTGGAGATTTCAGACATTTCAAGGGAAAATGTTCCGGATTGCCGGGACGTTCATGTATTTGAGGAGGAAATCATTTTGAAGCGTATGAAAACAAAAGACCTTGTGCTGTGCGCGATGTTTGTCGCGCTGATCGCAGTCGGGGCATTTATCAAGGTTCCTGTTCCGGTCGTTCCGTTTACCCTGCAGTTTCTGTTCACTATGCTGGCCGGGCTTCTTCTCGGCCCCGGAAACGGGGCGCTGGCGGTCGTGATCTACATCGTGCTGGGCCTGGCGGGACTCCCAATCTTTACGCAGGGCGGCGGGCCTGGCTACATCTTTCAGCCGAGCTTCGGGTACATCATCGGATTTGCGGCGGCCGCTTATGTGACCGGACGGATCGCGAATGAGAAAAGTCATCCCGGCTACGGACGGCTTCTGGCAGCAAATTTCATCGGCCTTTTTATCGTCTATGCGTTCGGCATGGTCTACTATTATGTGATCAGTAATTTCGTGCTGAACACACCGATCGGTCTGTGGCCGCTGTTTTTATACTGCTTCTTGCTGGCAGTTCCGGGGGATATCGCGCTGTGCATTCTGGCTGCGGCGATCGGAAAACGGATGATCCCGATGATCAGGGAAGGGAGACTTGGATAAGAGATGAGCAGAAATATTTTTATCACAGGCACGGGAACCGATGTCGGAAAGACGTATGTGACCGGTTTGATCGTGAAAAAGCTGAAGGAGAGCGGAGCGGACGCGGCCTACTATAAGGCGGCAATGAGCGGGAATGAGAGGCGCCCGGACGGCAGTCTGATCCCGGGGGATGCTCTTCAGGTAAAAACAATGTCGGGGATCCGTCAGCCGCTGGAGGAGATGTGTCCGTACGTCTATGAGACGGCAGTCTCCCCGCATCTGGCATCGCGGCTGGAGGGAAATCCGGTCCGGATGGAAACGGTACTGGAAAAGTTCCATGAAGTCTGTGAAAAATACGAATATGTGACCGTGGAGGGAAGCGGCGGGATCCTGTGTCCGCTCTGCTTCGATGAGGCAGATCTCCGCCTTCCGGATGTTGTAAAAGCCTGTGACCTTGGCTGTCTGATCGTCGCGGACGCGGGTCTTGGAACAATCAACGGCGTGGCTCTGACCGCATATTACCTCAAAGAACAGGGGATCGCTCTGAAGGGGATCATTTTAAACCACTACAGACAGGGAGACGTGCTCTGTGAGGACAACCGGAAAATGTGTGAATTTTATACAGGAGTTCCGGTCATCGCCTGTGTGGCGGATGGTGACACGGAACTTTCCATCGGGGCGGAGAAATTGAAGTCCTTATATGACGATGGGAAATCATGCAGCGCGAAACAGGCGGAGCAGGAAACAAAGATGAGATAAGGAGAAGAGAAAAATGATCTGGTATCCATATGAACAATTAAAGACAATGAAGGCACCGTACGAGATCGTGGACGCAAACGGGGTGTACCTGTATACAAAGGATCAGAAAATGATCGATTCCGTTTCCTCTTGGTGGAGCGTGATCCATGGATATAAGAATCCCGTCATCAACCAGGCGATCATCTCCCAGGTGGAAAAGTTTTCCCACGTCATGCTCGGCGGACTGACCCATGAGCCGGCGAGAAAACTTTCGGAAAAGCTGGCATCCTGGCTGCCGGGAGATCTGGACTATTGTTTCTTCTCTGATTCCGGCAGTGTGGCAGTCGAGGTTGCACTGAAAATGGCGCTTCAGTACTACATGAACCGCGGGGATGAAAAGAGAACGATGATCCTGGCGCTGGAGCATGCCTACCATGGAGACACTTTTAAGACGATGGAAGCTGGGGATGATGAAGATTATCATTTCGTGCTGAAGGCGTACGGGGCAAGCCCATATGTCGTCCATATCCCGACGGAGATCACGGCGCTGGAGCAGGCGTTTGAGACATACCATGACCGGCTGAACTGTGTATTGGTGGAGCCGCTTCTCCAGGGAGCCGGAGGTATGCGGATGTATGATGTATCGTTCTTAAAAAAGGCGCGGGAGCTCTGTGACCGGTACGGTGTGCTCCTGATCTTTGATGAGGTGGCGACCGGATTCGGGCGGACCGGAAACCGCTTTGTGGCGGATCTTGTCCTTCCGGACATCCTGGTTCTCGGAAAGGCTCTGACAGGCGGATATATCGGTCATGCCGCTACCGTGGCGAACCGGAAAGTATTTGAAGGCTTTTATGATGACGTTCCGGAACATGCCCTGATGCATGGACCGACCTTCATGGGAAATGCGCTGGCCTGCAGCGCGGCTCTGGCATCGATCGAGCTGTTTGAGACGCAGAATTACATGGAGAAGATCAGAAAGATCGAGGAGATCACACGCCGCGAGATGGCAGGTTTCACAGACCCGAGGATCCGGGAAGTCCGGATCATGGGTGGATGTGTCTGCGTTGAGGTCTACGATCCGGCCGTTCTGAAAGGATATCAGGAGTATGCTTACCAGAGAGGTGTGTTCAGCCGTCCATTTTTAAATTATCTCTACGCGATGGTTCCGTATGTGATCAAAGAGGAGGAACTGGTACAGGTCCTTCAGTGCATGAAGGATTGGTTTGCAAGGTAGACATGTGAGGCAGTGCGGCAGTCATGCAAGTCATGCAAAAAATTCCTGTTAAGATTTACAAAGCAGAGCCCTTATGCTATAATTTATAGTCGCGATGGACTTTTTTGCCGGAAAGCGGGAGTTGCATCGAAAAAGTAAAAATTGCGTACAGGAAAATTAAAGAAAGGCGAAGAGTCCTGCATGGAAAGGTTCTTCGAACAGGGATTAAAATAAAATGAAGCTTGGGATCGTCGGTCTGCCGAACGTAGGAAAAAGTACCTTATTTAACTCATTGACAAAGGCGGGTGCAGAATCCGCGAACTATCCGTTCTGTACTATCGACCCGAACGTGGGCGTTGTACCGGTACCGGATTTCCGTTTAAAACTTTTAACAGACCTCTATCACTCTGAGAAGACAACACCGGCTGTAATCGAGTTCGTTGATATCGCCGGCCTCGTAAAGGGCGCGTCCAAAGGTGAAGGACTTGGAAACCAGTTTCTTGCAAATATCCGTGAGGTTGACGCGATCGTTCATGTTGTCCGCTGCTTTGAGGACCCGAACGTCATCCATGTAGACGGAAGCGTTGACCCGCTCCGCGACATCGAGACGATCAACCTGGAGCTGATCTTCTCAGATATCGAGCTCATCGACCGCCGGATCGCAAAGATGGGAAAAGGCGCAGCTTCCAACAAGGCACTCGCGAAGGAATTAAATATCTTAAAGGCCGTAAAGGAACATCTTGAGAACGGCAACCTTGCAAAGAGCTTCGAGTGCGAGGACGAGGAGGAGCAGGCATTTGTCGCATCTCTCGACCTTCTCACCTGGAAACCGGTGATCTTCGCAGCGAACGTAGGTGAGGATGATCTCGCAGATGACGGTGCTTCCAACCCGCATGTACAGGCTGTCCGCAAGTTCGCGGCAGAAAACGACAGTGAGGTATTTGTCGTATGTGCCCAGATCGAGGAAGAGATTTCTGAACTCGACGATGATGAGAAGAAGATGTTCTTAGACGACCTCGGATTAAAAGAGTCCGGTCTTGACAAGCTGATCGCTGCAAGCTACCGTCTCCTTGGCCTGATCAGCTATCTGACAGCAGGAGAGAAGGAGACACGTGCATGGACCATCAAGGTTGGCACAAAAGCTCCGCAGGCAGCAGGAAAGATCCACTCCGACTTCGAGCGCGGATTCATCAAGGCAGAGGTTGTCAACTACAAGGATCTTTTAGACTGCGGTTCCTACAACGGTGCGAAGGAGAAAGGTCTTGTCCGCATGGAAGGTAAGGATTACGTGATGAAGGATGGAGATGTTGTTCTCTTTAGATTCAACGTATAATTTTTCAACTGGATCATAAATTTTTACAATAGATACGATCCCGGCAGAAAGTTTGTGAGTTTGTTGTGACAATCTCAGGATAACAGGAAATGTGAGCTGTTAAATGACTATCACAGAAGAATTATAAAAAATACAGGAAAAGCCATGGAATGAGTATTATGTACTGTTCCATGGCTTTTTTGTATCAAAATTTATCCTGTTCTGAGAAGTTCAACCTTTTGAACACGACGAGGTAACAGGTTCAGTGATGCGGAGGAAAAACTTCAACTAAGAGAAAATTTTCACAATGCAGGTATCAGATATTCTGCGCTGACCGAAATGAAGTGCAGACCACGTAGTCTTTTACTAGCGGTGCATGATCTCCCACACGGTGGAGACATAAAGCCGCAGCCCCGTGAGCAGGGACGACTCATCAAAATTAAAATGATCATTGTGGTGCGGAGCAGCAATATTGGAGCCGATGCACATATAAGCAGCCTTTCCGCCGTGGGACTGGACTTTTGCCATCAGGTAGGTGGCATCCTCAGACCCGGAGAAAGCGGCTTCCTTTACATAATTGGTGATCTCCGAGATTCTCGCGGCTCCGGCCCTGATGAACGGTTCCAGCTCTGCACTGCTGTCGGCACTCGAAGCGCTGCCCATGATCTTCGTATCCACGGAGCAGTCGAACATTTCGGCGGCCCCGTTTACCGCGTTCATCGCCTTTTTCAGGACAAGCTCCTGAATATCGGCGGTCTCCCCGCGTGTCTCAAAGCGGATCATGGCGTCCGCCGGGACCACATTCCGTCCGCTTCCGCCCTGGATCGTTCCGACGTTGATCCGGGATGCGCCTCTGGAGTCCTGGCAGGCGGTGTGCATGGCGAGAGTTGCCGAGCATGCCGCAAGGATTGCATTTTTTCCGTCCTGCGGGGACATTCCGGCATGAGCGGAGACTCCCTTAAATTCGGCATCGACCTTCGTTGTGGAGAGAAATTCTTTTGAGAGGGCGACGAGGGAACCGGTATTCCATCCCATCCCGAGGTGTCCGGTGAGAAGATAGTCCACATCATCGAGGATCCCGCCTTCCGCGATCGACTGTGCGCCGCGGACTCCTTCCTCGGCGGGCTGGAAGATGACTTTGATGGTCCCGCAAAGATCATTTTTGATCTCATTCAACGCGATACAGGTGTGGAGTCCCAGGGATGCGTGTCCATCATGACCGCACGCATGCATGGAGCCGTCATGGATCGAGCAGAATCCGTCTTTCACAGGCTGGCGGTCCGCATCGGTGCTCTCGGTGACATCGTTACAGTCGATATCAAAGCGGAGTGCGAGGACAGGTCCCGGCGTTCCGGTCTCGATCACGGCGCAGAGACCGGTGAAACCGTCCATTTTTTCGATGATTTCCGGGTCGGCGCCCTCTGCAAGCGCCCGGTCGATGGCGCTTTTCCGAACGCTTTCAGACGGGTAAGCCCAGAGATAATCCTTGTTGATGATCTCTTTTCCGTATTTCACCGGGATCCCGTGTTCCTTTAACTTCTTAATAAGAAGCGCGGTGGTGCGGTATTCGAGCCAGCCGGTCTCCGCGTGTCTGTGAAGATCGCGGCGCGTCCGGATCATGGAAGGTTCATATGATTTCAGTGTATCGAGATAGGATTGAATGTCCATGGCTGTTCCTCCTTGTAAGGGATAAATTCAGATGAATGTTTTCGAGTATTGTGGGAGCACGAAGTGCGGAACAATACGGTATCACAAGGGGTCAAAACCTTTTGACCCCAACATCTTATGGTTTCAGTATAAAAACTTATAAAATTGATGTCAATGGAAAGTATAAAATATACCGTAACAGGATTTTGCCGATGCTTCGCATTCCGAATCGGCAAAACCCGCGGCCACAACGGTATCATACGGAATTTTCAGTTCAGAAAATTCCTGCCCGCGAAAAGTAACCGGAAAGTTCCACAGGAATCGTCAACTTTTGTCGAATAAACATGAGGAGTGTCTGGCGAATCTGTTTGCTTTTTGCATGTTTTCGGAGTAAAATAAAACTCACCAAAGAAATAAAGGAGAAAAAATACGATATGACAGGAGCAGATGTAAGCTTCGTTCACCTCGGGATCACGATCCCGCATATGGTGAAGAGCTTTTCGATCGGAGGGATCTCCTTCGCATACTACGGGCTGATCATCGGGATCGGTATGATCATGGGACTTCTGGTCGCCCAGTCCGACGCGAAGCGCAGGGGACAGGATCCGGATATTTATGTTGATTTCGCACTCTACGGGATTATCTTTTCCATCATCGGAGCGCGGATCTACTATGTTTTCTTTCAGTGGGGATATTACAAAGACCACCTGCTGGAGATCGTGAATTTAAGGAAAGGCGGACTTGCGATCTACGGGGGAGTGATCGCCGGGATCCTGACGCTGCTCGTATTTACGAAAAAACGCCATCTTTCCTTTTTGTCCATGGCAGACAGCGCCTGCCTCGGACTTGTAACCGGACAGATGATCGGACGATGGGGAAACTTTGTGAACTGCGAGGCCTTTGGCCGTTATACGGACTGTCTGTTTGCCATGCGGCTCAAACGTAGTATCGTGAATGAAAGCATGATCTCACAGAACCTCCTCGACCATCTGATCCTTGACAACGGGATCGAGTACATTCAGGTCCATCCGACGTTCCTCTATGAATCACTGTGGAATTTCGGACTTCTGATGTTTATGCTCTGGTTCCGCAAACGGAAAACGTTCACGGGGGAAATGCTTTGTATCTATCTTGCCGGATACGGGATCGGAAGAACATGGATCGAAGGCCTGCGGACGGATTCTCTCCTGATACCAGGTACCGGGATTGCGGTATCCCAGGCGTTATCTGTTGTGCTGGCGACGGTATCTCTTGTGGTACTGATCTACCACAGGAGAAAAGCGTTCGCCCAGAGAAAGGGAGCAAACTGATATGGAGAGCAGGGAAGAACTGGTAAATCGGATCGAAGAGGCGAGAAAACGCCTGAACGGAAGCATTGATGGAAAAGAGGCATATGATCTGATCTACCGGTATAGTGTGGAGCTTGACCGGCTGATCGAAGAGTATATGGATGCGGGATATTAAAGTCCGCAGTACATAAAAATCGAATATACACCTGATGAAATGAAAAAAGCTGTCCGGATGGGCAGCTTTTTTCATTTCATCAGGAAAATTCCTTTGCTTAGGTGTGAAATCAGTCACAGGCAGAGGGATCCGGCGCAGTTATATCCGGCACATATGGGATCTTTTCTGTGGAAAACTCTGAAAATATCCGGTTTTACACCGTTTCCCCGGCATGTGGATAACTAAAAAAGCGCACCTCCTTTTATACATGAAAAAGTGAAAAATTCCTTGCTATTTTAAAGTAAATGTACTAAGATTACATTAGAAGTGGTGGAAAGTGGATAAAAGTGGTTTAAAATGGTGGATCGGTGGATAAAAAACAGTCGCCGTCCAACGGGGAGAGTCATGTTCATAGGGGAGTACAGTCACACAATCGATGCAAAAGGTCGTCTGATCGTCCCTTCCAAATTCCGTGAGCAGCTGGGCGATGAGTTCGTTGTGACAAAGGGATTGGACGGGTGTCTTTTCGTGTACGAAAATTCCGAATGGAAATCCTTTGAAGAAAAACTCCACGCACTTCCTCTTACGAATGCCAATGCCAGAAAGTTTTCAAGATTTTTCCTGGCAGGAGCCTGCGCCTGCGAGGTGGACAGGCAGGGAAGGATCCTGATCCCTTCTGTTTTAAGAGAATTTGCACATCTGGAAAAAGACGTTGTCTTAGTTGGCGTCGGAAGCCGGATCGAGATCTGGAATAAGGCAGTCTGGAACGAGAAGAATGTCTATGATGACATGGAAGAAATTGCAGAAAATATGGAAGGTCTTGGCATATGATTTTTGAACACAAATCAGTCCTGCTGATGGAGACCGTCGACAGTCTGAACGTAAAACCGGGCGGTATTTACGTGGACGGAACACTGGGCGGCGGCGGACATGCATACGAAGTATCGAGGAGACTTGGCGAAAACGGACGCCTGATCGGGATCGATCAGGACGCGGACGCGATCGCGGCTGCGACAGAGCGCCTTCTCCCATTTAAAGATAAAGTGACGATCGTCAGAAGCAACTACAAAAATATCCGGGAAGTGCTCTTTAACCTTGGAATCGAAAAGGTGGACGGCATTTACCTGGATCTTGGCGTGTCTTCCTACCAGTTAGACACGGCGGACCGTGGATTCTCCTACCGGGAGGATGCCCCGTTGGACATGAGAATGGACCAGAGAAACGATAAGACAGCGGCGGACATCGTAAACGGATACAGCGAGATGGAGTTGTATAAGATCATCCGCGATTACGGTGAGGACCGCTTTGCGAAGAATATCGCGAAGCATATCGTGAGAGAGCGGGAGATCCACCCGATCGAGACGACACTGCAGCTCGCGGAGATCATCCGCGGTGCGATCCCTGCAAAGATCCGCGCAGAGGGCGGACATCCGGCAAAACGGACATTCCAGGCGATCCGCATCGAACTGAACCATGAGCTGGATGTGTTGAACGATTCCATTGACACGATGATCGATCTCTTAAATCCGGGTGGACGCCTCTCGATTATTACGTTCCACTCTCTGGAGGACAGGATCGTAAAGACGAGATTCCGGACCAATGAAAATCCATGTATCTGCCCGCCGGACTTCCCGGTGTGCGTGTGCGGAAGAAAGAGCAAAGGCCGTGTCGTGACGAGAAAACCGATCGTCCCGTCGGAAGAGGAACTGGAAGAGAACAGAAGATCAAAGAGCTCGAAGCTTCGTGTGTTTGAGAGAAGCTAGAGAGCATCGCAAAAGAAGAATCCTATATAACTGTGAAGATACTGAGCAGTTACAGCCATTTTTAGAAAGGAAGTGATGGTATGGCAGCAAGGAGACGGAGAAGAGCCCCACAGGCAACCGAATATGTAGAGGGAAATACTGTCCGCAAGATCGAGCGTGCTCCGCAGTATGAGGGGCAGGAAAGAAGAAAGCAGAAGAAACGGAATTCATCCCATACCGTTACAGTTCGGAGAAATCAGGAAAAAGCGCTTCAGATGAATCTTTTTTCCGTATTACTGCTGACAGCGGCTATGATCTGCACGCTGTATATCTGTGTGAGCTATTTAAAGCTCCAGTCTTCCGTGACGGCGAGACTGAATCACATTGAAAGCCTGGAGGAGAGTATTGAAAAGCTGAAAGGGGACAACGACGCCCTTCTTACAAGGATCAACACGTCGGTGGACCTGGATTATGTGTATAAGGTAGCAACAGAGGAGCTGGGAATGGTTTATGCCAATAAGGACCAGGTCCGCTTATACAATAAGACGGAAAGCGAGTATGTAAGACAGTATGAAGACATCCCGGAACGGTAATAATAAAAGAGTTTTTACCATGAGTATGAAAGAAAAGCTGGCGGTTACGGTTCTCGTAACGACGCTGGCTTTGTTTGGTCTTGTCGTTGTTTTATACCGGATGATCAAGGATAAAAACGCAGACTACACCCAGATCGTATTGAACCAGCATTCCTCCTATGACAGCCGGACGATCCCGTACCGCCGCGGTGATATCGTGGACAGAAACGGAACGTATCTGGCGACGAGCGAGAAGGTCTACAACCTGATCCTCGACCCGAATCAGATCAACCAGGATAAGGATAACTATCTGGAGCCGACGGTGTCCGCCCTCTGCGAGGTGTTCGGGTACGACCGGGCGGACCTGATGGCTGTGATCTCCGCAAACGAGAATTCCTACTATGTGCCGTATGAGAAGCAGATCTCTGCGGATAAGAAGGAAGAATTCGAGGCAAAGAAGAAGGAACTGAATGATGCCTACGCAAAGTCGAAGGATGACAGCGGAAAGAAGGTCAAAGGTGTCTGGTTTGAGGATGAGTACCGGAGATTTTACCCGTACAACACGCTGGCCTGCAATGTGATCGGCTTTTCCTATGATAACGGAAAACAGGGAAGCGGCGGGATCGAGCAGTATTACAACGACCAGCTGACAGGAACAAACGGAAGAGAGTACGGCTATCTGGATGATGAGGCCAACATGGAGAAGGTCATCAAGTCCGCCGAGAACGGAAACACGATCGTTTCCACCATTGACGTGAACATCCAGCGCATCGTGGAAAAATATATCGATGAGTGGATGAGCGGGATCGGAAGCAAGACCGCGGCTGTCATCGCCATGGACCCGAGAAACGGCGAGATCCTTGCCATGTCCTCCAACAGGAGATTCGACCTGAATAATCCGAGAGATCTGAGCAGCGCCTACTCCCAGGAGGAGATCGCTGCCATGACGGATGAAGGCAGGATGGATGCCTGGAACCAGATGTGGAGAAACTACTGTGTAAACGATACCTACGAGCCGGGTTCCCCGGCAAAGCCGATGACAGTTGCAGCCGGTCTGGAGGAGGGCGTGATCGGACAAAACGATACATTCCTCTGTGACGGCGGACAGGATGTCGGCGGATACAGGATCAAATGTGTCAGCATCTATGGACACGGGATCCTCACGGTAGAGCAGTCCCTGATGAAATCCTGCAACGATGTCATGATGCAGATCGCGGCAAAACTCGGGATCCAGCGCTTTGCGAAATATCAGAAATTATTCGGTATGGGCCAGAAGACCGGGATCGATCTTCCGGGTGAGGCGTACGGACTGATCTACAATTCCGACAATATGGGACCGACGGACCTTGCGGTAAACTCTTTTGGACAGAGTTATAACTGCACGATGATCCAGATGGCAGCGGCATTCGCCTCTGTCATCAATGGCGGTTCCTACTATGAACCGCATGTGGTAAAACAGATCGTGAATGATCAGGGATCAGTCGTCAGAAAGATCGAGCCGAACCTGGTTCGGGAGACGGTATCCGAGTCCACCAGCGAATTTATCCGTCATGCACTGTTCATGACCGTCGATGACGAGGAAGGAACCGGAAAAGCGGGACGTGTTGCCGGATATAGGGTCGGCGGAAAGACAGGAACAGCGGAGAAGCTTCCGCGTTCTGCACACAACTATCTCGTATCTTTCTGCGGCTTTGCACCGGCGGATGATCCGCAGCTTCTTGTATATGTGGTCATCGATACCCCGAACCTTCCAGGAAAAGAGCAGGCGCACAGTACATTCGCTACAGAGGTTTTCCAGAAGATCATGACGGAGGCTCTTCCTTACCTGAATGTGTTCCCGGATACAGATACCGTAGCGGAGGACGCAAGTCTCGCGGACCAGAGTGAGGGGATCACGAACAACAATGAAGGCGGACTGGAGCCCGGAACAGGAGAGACTGAGGCGGAGACAGAAGCGCCGACGGACGCTGACGGAAATGTGATCCCGCAGGAGACAACACCGCAGGATGAAGTGGTCCCGTTTGATGACGGTCTCGGGCTGCCGGATGATATGCCGGCGGACACTTCCGATGGTTCAGATGCGGGCACAGCGGAAGCCCAGAGCATGGAAGCCGTTCAGGAGACGGAGACTGTGCAGGACGGAGCGGAAGAGACGATGGAGACGACGCAGGCTGCACAGTAATTCCGGTGAAGACCGGTCAGCTTATGCCTGCTGCATGGAATTACGCAAACGATAAGCCGGAGTCCGCGCAACGCGCAGGGCTCTGGCTGCTGTCACAATAATGGGGAAATGCGCGGAGCGTGTTTTGCCACGTGGGGAGAAGACGATGAACAGAGAGATGGATATGGCAGAGGTTTCCGACGGAAAACTCTATGGCCTGGATGATATGGTGAAGGCGGACTGCGCCGGGTGCGAGGGCTGCCACGCCTGCTGTACCGGGATGGGGACCTCCGTGGTCCTCGATCCTTTTGACGCGTACCGCATGACAGCCGGGACCGGAAAAACGTTTGAGGCGCTTTTGGCGGGACCGCTGGAGTTAAATGTGGTGGACGGGATCATTCTCCCGAACCTTAAAATGAGCGGTGAGGAAGAGACCTGTTCTTTTCTGGACGCAAATGGACGATGCACGATCCATGCGTACCGTCCGGGGATCTGCCGACTGTTTCCTCTCGGAAGGATCTATGAGGACGGCGGATTCCGCTATTTTTTACAGGTCTACGAGTGTGCGAAGGAGACCCGCGCCAAAGTAAAAGTCAGGAAATGGATCGATATGCCGGAGCCAAAGCGCTATGACGCTTTTGTCTGTACCTGGCATTATTTTTTAAAGGATCTGGAGCGCGTGATCGGGAAAGATACGTCCGGACAGGCTGCGAAGACGATCAGCCTGTATCTGATCCGGCAGTTTTACCTGTCTCCTTATAAAAAAGAAGAGGATTTTTATCCGCAGTTTGAGGAGAGACTTACCGGGGCGAAACGGGCTCTGGCCGGATTCCTTGCGATGTAGCGGATCGAACGGGAAAGAGGAAAATGCAGACCGGAAGCTGAGAACATGGATTTTTGCGCATGATAAAACGGGAAGTCCCGTATATTAGTTACCAAGACTTTTTATTGAAAGTTTTGGAGATGGCGGAATTTCTGACATATCACAGGAAAAAAATCCTGGTCGTTTTTGTGATCTCGGCGCTCCTGATGACAGGCTTATGTGGACAGCTGGGGTTCCTGATGATCGCAAGATCGGATCATTACAGCAAAATGGCGGATGCGCTCCATGAGCGGGAACGGACCATCAAGGCCTCCAGGGGTGAGATCGTGGACCGGAACGGGACCGTGATCGCGGCGAACCGGACGGTCTGCACGGTGTCCGTGATCCACAATCAGGTGAAGGAGCCGGAGAAAGTGATCCGGGAGCTTGCGCGGATCCTGGATCTTTCCGAGGAGGAAGTCCGGAAAAAAGTGGAAAAGTGGTCTTCCAGGGAGATCATCCGGACGAATGTGGAAAAGTCGGTGGGGGACGAGATCATGAATCTCGGACTTTCCGGCGTAAAAGTCGATGAGGACTACAGGCGCTATTATCCTTACGGAAGTCTCGCATCCAAAGTTCTTGGATTTACAGGGGCGGACAATCAGGGGATCATCGGTCTGGAAGTCATGTACGAGAAATATCTGAAGGGACAGGACGGTCTGATCCTGGCACTCTCAGACGCGAAAGGGACAGAACTTCAAAATGCCGCGGAGGAGCGGGTGGAACCGATCCCCGGAAATACCCTGACCGTGAGTCTGGATGTGAATATCCAGAAGTACGCGGAGCAGGCTGCATACCAGGTCATGGAGAAAAAAGGTGCAAAGGCGGTCTCCATCATCATCATGAATCCTCAGAACGGAGAGATCTACGCGATGGTGAATGCGCCGGAATTTGACCTGAACGACCCGTTTTCATTGAGCGGGGAAAGCAGCGGACTCACAGGGGCAGAGCTTCAGGATGCGCGGAACAAAATGTGGAGGAACCGCTGTATCAACGATACGTATGAGCCGGGATCCACATTTAAGATCATCACAGCCGCTGCCGGACTTGAGGCCGGAGTGGTCCATCTGGACGATAAATTTTCCTGTCCGGGATTCCGGATCGTGGAGGACCGGAAGATCCGCTGCCATAAAGTCGGCGGACATGGTGCGGAGACATTCCTCCAGGGCGCGATGAATTCCTGCAATCCGGTATTCATCGACGTGGGACAGAGACTCGGCGTGGATTCGTTCTACCACTATTTTGAACAGTTCGGACTTCTCGGAAAGACCGGGATCGATCTTCCGGGCGAGGCGGCGACGATCATGCATAAAAAGGAAAATATGGGGTTAGTCGAACTTGCGACGGTTTCCTTCGGTCAGTCTTTCCAGATCACACCCATCCAGCTCATCACGACGGCCTCCTCCATCATAAACGGGGGAAGGCGGATCACACCGCACTTCGCGGTCAGTGCGGAGAGCACGGACGGGATGTTTTACAGGACATTTTCTTACCCGGAAAGGACCGGCGTCGTATCGGGATCCACGAGTGAGACCATGCGCTATATTTTAGAGCAGGTGGTAGCGGAGGGTAGCGGAAAACGAGCAAAGCTCCCGGAATACCGGATCGGCGGAAAGACGGCGACATCCGAAAAGCTCCCGAGAAGCTTAAAGAAGTATATTTCTTCTTTCCTGGGTTTCGCGCCGGCGGATGATCCTCAGGTGATCGCCCTGATCACGATCGATGAGCCGGTGGGGATCTATTACGGCGGCACGATCGCGGCTCCGGTGATCGCGGATATCTTTTCAAATATCCTGCCGTATCTGGATGTGGAAAGAGTGGATCCTGCCGATCCGGAATGAATTTTTGCGCGTGGGCGTGAAGGTACGGAACAGATACAAATTTCGATTGATTATTAAGAGAAAAGGACGTATACTATTTACGCGGCAGACCGGAAAATGTGATGAAAAACAGGCCGGTCCCGCGATATTTACATAGGAAGTATGAGGTGCAACTGGAAATATGAGGTTCAGTATGGTAAATGAGACAATCCTGGCGATCATTATCGCCTTTGCGATCAGCGCGGCGCTCTGCCCGGTGGTGATCCCTTTCCTTCACCGCCTGAAATTCGGGCAGCAGGTCCGCGATGACGGCCCGCAGAGCCATTTAAAGAAACAGGGAACTCCGACAATGGGAGGACTCATTATTCTCACGGCGACCGTGATCACATCCTTATTCTATATCAAGAGCTATCCGAGGATCATTCCGATCCTGTTCGTGACAGTCGGATTCGGGATCATCGGTTTCCTGGACGACTACATCAAAATCGTCATGAAGCGGTCGGAAGGACTGAATCCGATCCAGAAACTCATCGGTCAGTTTATCATTACCGGGATCTTCACCTATTATCTGATGACCTCCGGGGATGTGGGAACAGGAATGCTGATCCCGTTCACCGGCGGATTTGAGAACGGATATTATCTGAATCTCGGCTGGCTGTTTGTCCCGGCGGTATTCTTTATCGTTCTCGGTACAGACAACGGCGTAAACTTTACGGATGGACTCGACGGACTCTGCACGAGCGTGACGATCCTCGTAGCGACCTTCTTTACAGTGGTCGCGATCGGCGAGGACAGCGGGATCAGCCCGATCACCGGTGCGGTAGTCGGAAGTCTGTTGGGATTTTTACTGTTCAACGTATATCCGGCGAAGGTCTTTATGGGAGATACAGGTTCCCTGGCTCTCGGCGGTTTCGTGGCATCCAGCGCGTTTATGATGCAGATGCCGATCTTTATCGCGCTTGTCGGTCTG
Organism: Clostridium sp. MCC344; assembly: GCF_018785365.1. Taxonomy (NCBI): domain Bacteria; kingdom Bacillati; phylum Bacillota; class Clostridia; order Eubacteriales; family Clostridiaceae; genus Clostridium; species Clostridium sp. MCC344. The sequence continues at coordinate 273,760 of NZ_WQPQ01000060.1, forward strand.
ATCTACCTGGTGGAGGTCCTTTCCGTGATCATCCAGGTCACATACTTTAAAAAGACCGGCGGAAAGAGGATCTTCAAGATGGCTCCGATCCACCATCACTTTGAGCTCTGCGGATGGTCCGAGACGAGAGTTGTCGCAGTATTCTCGATCATTACGGCAATCCTTTGCCTGGTTGCCTATCTGGGATTATAAACATATAGGAGGAGAAACCATGTCACAGAAAGTATTAGTTGCAGGAACAGGGATCAGCGGTATTTCCGCAGCAAAACTTCTGCTTGCCCAGGGCGGCGAAGTGATCCTTTATGATGGAAATGAGAAACTTTCCGAAGAAAAACTGAAAGCAAAATTTGACGAAGGCGCGAAAGTGACCATCGTTCTCGGAGAACTGAAAAAGACAGACCTTGCAGGGGTAGAGTTATGCGTGATCAGCCCGGGCATCCCGCTTGAGGCACCGTTCGTTGCGGTGATCGACGAGGCGAAGATCCCGATCTGGAGTGAGATCGAGCTCGCTTACCACTGCTCAAAGGGAAAACTTGCCGCGATCACCGGTACAAACGGAAAGACAACGACGACAGCGCTCACCGGAGAGATCATGAAGAAGTTTTATAAGAGCGTATTCGTAGTAGGAAATATCGGAGATCCGTATACTGCCCACGCACTCGAGACAACTGATGAGTCCGTGACAGTCGCTGAGGTTTCCAGCTTCCAGCTCGAGACGATCATGGACTTCCATCCGAACGTGTCCGCGATCACAAACATCACTCCGGACCACCTGGACCGCCATAAGACGATGGAATGCTATATTCAGGTAAAGGAAGGAATTACAAGAAATCAGACAGAGGAAGATACCTGCGTATTAAACTACGAGGATCCGGTCCTCAGAGAGTTCGGAAAGACCTTAAAGTGCAAGGTCCTCTACTTCAGCAGCAAGGAGAAGCTCGACGAGGGCATCTTCATGGACGGCGATCTCATCATCTACCGTCATGACGGAAAGAGCGAGAAAGTCCTTGACGTCAACGAATTAAATATCATCGGAAGACATAACCATGAGAATGTGATGACAGCTGTTGCGATCGCGATCCGTTTAGGTGTCCCGATGGATATGATCCGCGAGGCGTGCAAGGAATTCAAGGCAGTCGAGCACAGGATTGAGTATGTGAGAGAACGTTTCGGCGTTACTTATTATAACGACTCCAAGGGAACAAACCCGGATGCAGCGATCCAGGCTATCAAGGCGATGCCGGGACCGACACTTCTGATCGCGGGCGGATATGATAAGCATTCCGAGTACGACGAGTGGATCGAGAGTTTTGACGGAAAAGTCCGCTATCTCGTTCTCATCGGTCAGACGAGAGATAAGATCGCTGAGTGCGCGAAGAAACATGGTATCACCGATATCATGTACGCGGAAGATATGCAGGAAGCTGTTCAGGTATGTGCTTCCTACGCAAATGCAGGCGATTATGTGCTGCTCTCCCCGGCATGCGCCAGCTGGGGAATGTTCAAGAACTTTGAGGAGCGTGGACGGATCTTTAAGGAATGCGTCAACGCCCTGTAATGGAGGCTTAGCGTGGCTCGAAAAAAGGTTCGAAAAGCCGGCGGCAGGGCACAGGCACAGAGACAGGCGGTACAGCGCCAGCAGGCAAAACGTCAGCAAATGCAGCGCCAGCAGATGTCCGGAAAGCAGGTGGAGCGCCAGCAGATCGAAAGAGAACGGGCGAAACGCCAGCAGGAAGGACAGCGCCGGGAACAGCTTCTGATGCAGCAGCGCCAGGAAATGCAGGAGAGGCAGGAGATGCTCCGCAGACAGCAGATGCAGATGCGGGGAGAGCCCGAACAGGAAGAGGAAAGACGGAAAAAGAAAGCCCGCCGCTTCTATGATTATGACCTTCTTGTGGTCATCATCTTCCTGACGGCATTCGGACTGATCATGATCTACAGCTCCAGTGCGTACAATGCGCAGGTGAGCGGGCAGCCGTCCACCTACTATATGATACGTCAGGGAGGAATCGCCGTTGTGGGATTCATCATGATGCTCATCATCTCAAAGATCGACTACCACTTTTTTGCGAAGTTTGCCGTTCCGGCAGTGGTCGTATCCTACATCTGCGAATTCCTCGTAACCTTTACTCCGCTGGGAATCGCAGTAAACGGTAAAAAAAGATGGCTGGGAACAAGATCTCTGCGTTTCCAGCCTGCAGAGCTCGTAAAGATCGTGATGATCCTGTTTCTTGCGGTCGTCATCACGAGACTTGGAAAACGGATCAATGAATGGCGCGTGTGGGGAATGCTTGCGGTGCTGCTCGGACCGCTGGCACTCTTTGTCATGCTGAACAACCTGAGTTCCGGTATCATCATCTGCGGGATCGCTTTTGTGATGATGTTTGTCGCATGCAAGAGAAAATGGCCGTTTATATTGGTCGTGGTGGTGCTGATCGTCGTGATCGTATTCGCCCCCCCTGTGGCCATCGCCATGGAGAAAGCGGGAATCCTTCACTCCTACCAGCTGAGCAGAATCCTGGTATGGAAAAATCCGGAGGCATACCCGAAGTCCGGCGGATATCAGGTCTTACAGGGACTTTATGCGATCGGTTCCGGCGGACTTCTCGGAAAGGGGCTCGGACAGAGTATCCAGAAATTAAGTTTCCTTCCGGAGCCGCAGAATGATATGATCTTTGCGGTGATCTGTGAGGAGCTGGGACTTTTCGGCGCGATCGCCGTGATCTTCATGTTCCTCTTCATGCTGTACCGTTTCCTTGTCATTGCGGGAAACGCGCCGGATCTGTTCGGTGCGATGCTGGTGACAGGCGTCCTGGCGCATATCGCGATCCAGGTTGTCTTAAACATCGCCGTTGTTACCAACGTGATCCCGAACACAGGTATCACACTTCCGTTTATCAGTTACGGAGGTACGTCGGTCCTGTTTTTGATGGTGGAAATGGGAATGGTCCTGAGCGTGTCCAACCGGATCCGGCTGGAACAGGCGTAAGCGTCCTGAAAATGTAAGGCGCAGAACAGGAACAAAAAATATTTTTCCGCATATACTGTTTTATAGCGGCATATGCGGGGGAATCGGTTTGCAGGTATATAAAGTTCAGGGGCTCAGGCCTCTGCGTGGAAAAATAAAGATCCAGGGTTCAAAAAATGCAGTACTGCCGATGATGGCGGCGAGTCTCCTCACGGAAGGATGCACCGAGATCCGGAATGTTCCGAGAATCTCGGACGTGTTCCTCATGGCGGAGATCATCAGAGACCTGGGATGCCGGGTGATCTTTGAGGATGATGTTCTTATGATCGATGCCTCAGGGCTTTCGGGGACAGTGATCCCGAAGGAGACAGTGGGGAAGATGAGGTCTTCCAGTCTGCTCTTAGGACCGCTGCTTTCCAGAGGCGGGGAGGTGACGACCTGGTATCCGGGCGGCTGCGTGATCGGAAAACGTCCGATCGATTTTCATCTGGATGTGCTCCGGGCAATGGGAGCAGAGATACTTGATGATGGCGGAATGCTGATTGCAAAGGCGGAAACGTTTTGCGGAACAACATTCCGTTTTCCATATCCGAGTGTCGGGGCGACGGAGAATGCGGTGATGGCTGCTGTGCTGGCGTCCGGTACGACGAAACTCCTCAACTGTGCGCGGGAGCCGGAGATCGCGGAACTCTGCGGATTTTTGCGGTCCATGGGAGCGAAGATCAGCGGGGAGCGGACCGGGACCATCACGGTGACTGGAGTGGAAAAGCTCTTTCCGACAAACCATGTGACAGCGGGAGACAGGATCTGCGCCGGGACATACCTGGCGGCGGCAGCGGCATCCGGCGGCGAGATCGAGATCACCGGAGTGGAGCCGGTCGTCCTGGTGGAACCGTTAAAGGCACTCCGGAAAATGGGGGCCGGACTCCGGATCTTCGGGGCAGCCGGTCCGAAGGCGAGGATCCGCATGGTGATGGAACGGCGCCCGGCCGGGATCACGATCGATACCGGACCGTATCCGGGATTTCCGACGGATCTGCAGTCGGTCTTTCTCGCGGCGGAGGCGTCGGGAACCGGGGAGAGCCAGATCCGGGAGACCGTATACGAGGCGAGATTCGAGGCGGCGGTGCGTCTTGCGTCTTTTGGAGCCGATGTATCGGTTCACGGAGATACAGCTATAATAAAAGGAAGATATCCGCTTCTTCCCGGAGTTGTCGAGACACCGGATCTTCGCGGCGGAGCAGCGCTTCTCGTCGCAGCTCTGTCGGCAGACGGACTCAGCGTGGTCTCGGACCGGGGACACTTAAAGCGCGGATATGAAGATATCGGAAGAGATCTCAGAATACTGGGAGCGGACATTGAAGAGAATATTCTTTAAGAAAAAGAGATCATGCGGCGGTTGTGTACCGGAAATACTTCCCGGTACAGCAGGTTGCGATCAGGCAGATAACGGGTGAGAGGAATGTTATTTAGAAGAAGAGGACTTGGTTTTGGAAGGCGCGGCTTCGGGATCCATTTCGGGAGAAGGAGCAGCAGCGGTTTTGGAATGTATCATAGGAGAGGCGGAAGAAAGAAGGGGATCATTCTCGGGGTGATTCTGGGAATCCTCATCATTCTTCTCGTCCTCATCTTTTCGGTCCGCATCAAGGATGTGGAAGTGAGCGGCAACAAACAATATACAAAGGAACAGATCGAGTCGCTTTTGTTTGACGGGAAATGGTCGAGAAATTCTGCGTTCTGCTACTATCAGAACCGGTTTAAGGAACATAAGTCCATTCCGTTCATCGAGGAATACAAGATCAATTTCAAGAGTCCCACGAAGGTGGAGGTCGTTGTTTTCGAGAAGAGCGTTGTGGGCTGCGTTTCCTATATGAGCAGCTATATGTACTTTGATAAGGACGGGATCATCGTTGAGAGTTCTTCTGAACAGCTTCCGGGAGTTCCGGTGATCACCGGGCTGGAGTTCGGACATATCGTCCTGCACCAGCCGCTTCCTGTGGCGGATCAGGATATCTTCGGAGAGATCTTAAATCTGACGCAGGTACTGAACGTCAGCGGCATCCAGGTGGACAGGATCAATTACAGCAGCTACAAAGAGGCGGAGCTTGTGATGGGAGATATTACGGTGGAACTCGGGAACTCTGACAGCCTCGACGGAAAGATCGCGGAACTTCATGATATCATGCCGGAACTTTCCGGTCTCTCCGGTACTTTGTATCTGGATACTTACGATGAGACGAATTCCAGCCCGACATACCGTTTCGTGAAGAAAAACTAAAAAAAACCATCAAAAAACCATAAATTAAAGGTTGATATTTTTCAAAAAATCAAATATGATATATGTTAGATTAACTTGGGATTTTTATGCCATGCTAATGAAAATATAATAGATTGATAGATATTAAAGGAGGAGACATTCTTGTTAGAGATTAAGATAAACGAGGCAGAGAATGCCGCAAGAATTCTTGTGATCGGTGTCGGCGGCGCCGGAAATAACGCGGTAAACCGCATGGTAGAAGAAAATATTATGGGCGTTGAGTTTATCGGTATCAACACAGATAAACAGGCGCTTCAGTTCTGTAAAGCTCCGACTGCTATGCAGATCGGTGAGAAGCTCACAAAAGGACTTGGCGCCGGTGCAAAACCTGAGATCGGTGAGAAGGCAGCCGAGGAGAGCCAGGAGGAGATCTCCCAGGCATTAAAGGGAGCCGATATGGTATTCGTTACCTGTGGTATGGGCGGCGGAACCGGTACCGGTGCAGCTCCGGTGATCGCTCAGATCGCGAAAGATATGGGAATTCTGACAGTCGGCGTTGTAACAAAGCCGTTCCGTTTTGAAGCAAGACAGAGAATGAACAACGCGTTAAAGGGAATCGAGAACTTAAAGAACGCAGTTGACACTCTGATCGTAATCCCGAACGACCGTCTCCTTGAGATCGTTGACAGACGGACAACCATGCCGGATGCATTAAAGAAAGCCGATGAGGTCCTTCTTCAGGCTGTACAGGGAATCACAGATCTGATCAACGTTCCGGGTCTTATCAATCTTGACTTCGCAGATGTTCAGACTGTAATGACAGACAAGGGCATCGCACATATCGGTATCGGCAAGGCGAAGGGCGACGAGAAGGCACTCGAGGCTGTAAAACAGGCTGTATCCAGCCCGCTTCTTGAGACAACGATCGAGGGCGCTTCCCACGTGATCATCAACATTTCCGGTGATATCAGCCTGATCGAGGCAAACGAGGCTGCCGGTTATGTTCAGGAGCTCGCAGGTGATGATGCAAACATCATCTTCGGTGCAATGTACGATGAGAACGCAGAGGACGAGGTAACGATCACTGTTATCGCGACAGGTCTTGACGCTCACGGCGCAAACACACCGGTTGAGCGCGCAATGAAGGACTTTACAAACTATAAGACAAAAGTTCCGGCTCAGCAGGCTCCGATCCAGAGAACTGCTCCGACCGTAAAAGTTCCGTCTGAGGCAGCAGCTACAACAGAGTCTGCTCCGAAGTACAATATTCCGACCGGAAACGCACCGGTTTACCGTCCGGCACAGCGCGGCGAGACTCAGATCAACATCCCGGATTTCTTAAAGAACCGCAGATAAGATCCTGAGAATGGACAAGCTGCTTAAAAACAGTAAGGATGAACATATGAGGACCCAGGGAGAGAAATCTTCCCGGGTCTTTTTGGTTTCATAGAAAATTCCGATGGAACTTCCTGTGAAACTAAAAGGCACAGCATGGCTGAGATTTTATACATCACTTCTATAAAAATTCATCGCGGATCCCGACAGGAAAATGTCTGGATCCGCATTCTTTTTTTCCTCTGTTTTCACAGATCCTGCAAATATCAGCGAAAATTTCCAATTTTTACGAAAAAACAGGGAAGAACCTGTTGGAAGAACCCGATGAGTTTCCAGGGTTCGCGTCCCCGCTTTGACAAATTCCGGATAGGAAGACAGGTATACTGTTGGAAAACGATATCAGGATTTCGGGGACGGATGATCGGAACTGAAAATCCTGTCTGACGCAGTATGGGCGGTCTTTGACGGTCCGGAATGCGGAAAGGGGGAATCCCGGTGGAATATGAATGGTACGCCGATCTCTTTTTTCTGGAAGAGGCGTACCGGGATGTCTTGATCCTGTGGCTGGCGGCGGTGCTCGGGAGAAAGAAGATTTCTGTTTTCCGGCTTTTGGCGGCGGGAATTGCAGGCGGACTTTGCGGGACCGCAGTTTCCTGCCTTGAGCTGTCAGGAATCGCAGCACGGATTACGGGAAGAAGCCTGGTGGTCTGGATTTTCTGGGAAAGCGGGAAAGTTCTGATAAATGGCTTTTTGATTATAACGGCTGCACTTCCCCCAAAAAGAGTGTCCGGATGGAAAAAAGCGTTCTTTCAAAGGGGAAAGGAGCTTGGGCTGCTGGTCTTGTCAGCGGGGATCCTGCAGAGCGGTCTTGCGGTCTTGCGGGAGCGCTGCTTTCTCACCGGGTGGAAAAGTCTTCTGTTTATGGGATTTTTCTGTGCGGGAGTCCGCTTCTTTGCGGAGGCGCTCGTGAAGCGGCCGGTGATCGGAAAAATGAGGTATCAGGTCCGACTTTTTCTGAACGGACGATCAAAGGAGTTTACCGCGATGGAGGATTCCGGGAACCGTCTCGTGGAACCTGTGACGGGAAAGCCGGTCAGCATTATCGCAGCGGCAGATGCGAAAGAGTTTGGGAGCGAGCCGGCAGGCGTCCTGATGATCCCGTACCGGGCGGTAGGGACAAAAAGCGGAATGCTTCCGGGAATCCTGTTCGACCGGATGGAGATCACGGACGGAGAAAACAGGAGTGTCCGGATTGACAGACCGGTCGTGGCTGTCTCGAAGGAACCGCTGTTTTTCAGAAAAGATTTTACGATGATCCTGCCGGAAAGTCTTTTCACTGATAAGTTATGAAAGGGAGAAAATGAGTATGATCATGAGAATTTCTATGCCAAACCGGTTTCGGTTAAAAAAAGTGATGGGATTCCGGACAATGATCCGGCCGGAGCGCGGGGAAATCCATTATATCGGAGGCGCGGATATCCTCCCGGCACCGCTGTCCTTGAAGGAGGAGACGGAGGCGTTAAATAAGTTTGGAACGGAGGAGGAAAAAGAGGCAAAATCAGAGCTGATCGAACACAATCTCCGTCTGGTCGTTTACATAGCAAAGAAATTTGACAACACGAGCGTCGGGGTCGAAGACCTGATCTCTATCGGGACGATCGGTCTCATCAAGGCGATCAATACGTTCAATCCGACGAAGAATATCAAGCTGGCGACTTACGCGTCCAGATGCATCGAGAATGAGATCCTCATGTATCTCAGGAGAACCAGCAAGATGAAGCTGGAGGTCTCCATCGATGAGCCGTTAAACGTGGACTGGGATGGAAATGAGCTGCTCTTATCGGATATCCTTGGCACCGATGAGGATGTGATCTACAAGGACATGGAGGACGAGGTGGAAAAGGATCTCCTGAAAAATGCGGTGAGCCGGCTGAGTCCGAGAGAGCGGAAGATCGTGGAGCTGCGCTACGGCCTAAAGCGCCAGGACGGGGCGGAGATGACCCAGAAGGAGGTGGCGGATCTCATGGGAATCTCGCAGTCCTATATTTCGCGGCTCGAGAAGAAGATCATGATGAGGTTAAAGAAGGAAATCGTGAAATTTGAGTAGAGCAGAGCGTGTGACGAGTCATATCCGAAATGGTGAAAAAGACAGGTAGGAAATCCGCGGACAGAACTGTATCATACAGAATTTTCAGTTCAGAAAATTCCTACCATGAAAAGTATCAAATAAAAGAACTGTCTGACTGAAAAATTATCAGCCAGACAGTCCTTTTTGTCTAATGGAAAATTACTCATCATACAGCTTCGCGTACAGCATCTCACACAGCGAATCTGCGTAGGCCTGGTCCGGAATATCGCGGCCGGTGATCAGGAAATCCTGGATCAGCTCGAAGCGCTTGAGACTCAGCTCTTCACCGGAAAGATCCGGATCTTCCATCAAGAGCTGCTCATCGAGTTCTTTTGCGGAATAATTCTTTAAGAACCAGTCGATGATCTCCTGAGTCTCCCGTTTTTCGTCGTCGGCTTCCACTTTTAACTCGGCGGCGCGTTTCCTTGAGGAGACGGCGACGACAAGGCTGGCGACGGCGAGAATGACAAGTGCCCCCTCAAAGATGTATTTCTGGAATCCCTCCATCGGGAGATGGAAGACGCCGAGAAGGCAGAGCGCTGCTCCCACGGCGAGAACCCCGCCGACCAGGAAAAATGCGGATGCGGAGGAGCTCATGTCCTCGTAGCGCTGTCCTTTATCGACGTAGGCATGGACGATCTCGTCAGCCGGCTTCTTTTTGGCGGAAGAGATTTCGTCGGGATCCGCGTCTTCTGTTTTGGCCATCTCACCGGAGAACGGATCCATCTCCTGCGCCATGACGGCAAGCTGTTCTTCTTTTTCTTTCTGTTTCATCGCGTCAGCGACTTCTTTTGATTCCACGAGAGGACCGCCGCAGTCGCTGCAGATCTTGATCCCCTCAACAAATTCCATATCACATTTCGGACAATAAGGCATAACCTTTCCCTCCAGAATTTAAAATAAAGTGCCAAACATGCAAGCATGTTTTTCACTCACTTACTGCTCAAACATATTACGGCTCGCACTTCGTGCTAAGCGCCGCTGCGCAGCTGCCGTAATCGGCTTCGCCGCTCGTGCCAAACATGCAAGCATGTTTTTCACTCACTTACTGCTCAGCATATCATATTTTTGAATATTCGTCCACAGTTTGGGTAGTTTTGGACTTCCATTTATATAGGAAATCGGTTAAAATAAGAAGAAGGTCTGTCTGCGTGGAAGAAAAGAAAAAACGCAGCGGGACAGGGTTACTTTTCAAAGGTAGGAATTTTCTGAATGGAAAAATCCGTATGATATAGTAACGGGCGAAGAGAAACAGAAAGGGGAAATTTTGTATGAAGATCGCAGTTGTTACAGACAGCAACAGCGGGATCACCCAGGCACAGGCAAAAGAGATGGGGATCACGGTCCTGCCGATGCCGTTTATGATAGATGGAGAAACGTATTATGAGGATATTACACTGACCCAGGAGCAGTTTTATCAGAGGCTGAAGGACAATTCCGATATCTCGACCTCACAGCCGACACCGGACTCCATCATGAAACTGTGGGATGAACTGTTAAAAGAGTATGATCAGATCGTCCACATCCCGATGTCCGCCGGACTTTCCGGATCCTGCGCGACTGCAATGATGCTGGCGGGAGAGGACGAGTACGAGGGAAAGGCATTTGTCGTTGATAATCACCGGATCTCCGTGACCCAGTATCAGTCCGTGAAGGACGCGATGATGCTGGCAGATATGGGAATGGACGGCGCACAGATCAAAAAGTGCCTGGAGGAGACAGCGGCTGATTCCGTGATCTTTGTTACGGTGGACACCCTGAAATATCTGAAAAAAGGCGGACGCATCACACCGGCGGCCGCGGCTCTCGGCACACTTTTAAGGATCAAGCCGGTCCTGATTATCCTGGGAGAAAAGCTGGATTCCTTTGCAAAGGCCCGCACGATGAAGCAGGCGAAGACACTGATGATGAATGCGATCCAGAAAGAGCTGGATGAGAGACTTCATGACAGTGAGTGCAAAGACTGCCACCTTGCGATCGCCCATTCGGACAACGAGGAGGCGGCTCTGGAGTTTAAGAAGGAAGTGGAAGAGCAATTCCCGGACGCAGATATCTATCTGGCACCGCTTTCCCTGAGCATTGCCTGCCATATCGGACCGGGCAGCCTTGCGCTGACGGCAACAAGAAAGATGGAAGAGGAACATGAGAAAAATTAGGGAACGGATCCGGGAGATCTACCGGAAACATACGCCGAGCGTCAAACTTCCTCTGATCATCCTGACTGTTTTATTCTGTATGATCCCGCTCCTCGTGGAGAGCCGGATTCTCGCCCGCTCCTCGCGGCAGGAGCAGGTGGAGCGCAGAATCATCGATGTCCAGAACCAGTGTCAGATCCTGAGCAATAAGATGTCGAGAAGCGGATATCTCACAAACTCCGCGCTGGATAATGCGGCCATCGACACAGAATTATCGCTCCTGTCGGATATCTTCAGCGGGCGGATCCTGATCGTAAATTCCGGCTTTAAGATCGTTGAGGATACGTTCGCGATCTCTGACGGAAAGACGCTGATCTCGGACGAGGTGATCCGGTGTTTCCAGGGAGAGAACACGAGCCGGTACGACAGTCTGAAACATTACTTCGTCCTGGCGATCCCGATCCCGGAATTTGAGCAGGAGACGGGAACGATCACGACGGGAAAGACAGCCGGAGTGATGATCGTTACCGCGTCCACGGAGAGCATGTACAGCCTGGAGGAGAGCCTGAAAGATAAGGCATCCCTGTACGAGATGATGATCTTCGTCATCGTACTGATCGTGACAATCCTGTCAGTTCACCTGATCATGAAGCCGTTCGGAACGCTGATCGCGTCGATCCGGCGCGCGGGTGACGGAAATCTGGATGAGGATGTCAACGAGGAAGCATACCGGGAGACGAAGCAGATCTCCGGGACGATCAATAAGACGCTGGAGAAGCTAAAGGCTGTGGATCAGTCGAGGCAGGAATTTGTTTCCAATGTCTCCCATGAGCTCAAGACCCCGATCACGTCGATCCGTGTCCTGGCGGATTCCCTGATGGGAATGGAGGACGCGCCGAAGGAGCTTTACCAGGAATTTATGCATGATATTTCGGACGAAATCGACCGGGAGAGCAAGATCATCGATGATCTTCTGACTCTTGTGCGGATGGACAAGGCATCCTCGGAGCTTTCCTGCACGCAGGTCCAGATCAACGGACTGATCGAGATGGTCTTAAAGCGCCTGCGCCCGATCGCCAGAAAACGGAACATTGAGCTGATCTTTGAGAGTAAGCGCGATGTCACGGCCGATATCGATGAGGTGAAGTTCTCACTGGCGATAAACAATCTTGTGGAGAATGCGGTCAAGTATAACAAAGAAGATGGCTGGGTCCGGGTAACGCTGGATGCTGACCATAAGTTCTTCTATCTGAAAGTGGCAGATTCCGGGATCGGGATCCCTGCGGAATTTAAGGAAAGAGTTTTTGAGCGTTTTTACCGCGTGGACAAGGCGCGGTCCCGGGAGACCGGAGGTACCGGCCTCGGACTCGCGATCACGAGAAGCGTGGTCCTGATGCATCACGGCGCGATCCGGGTGGACAGCGTCGAGGGAGAGGGAAGCACCTTCATGGTGCGGATCCCGCTCATCTATATTCCGTAGGAGGGAAAAATGAAGAAATTGTTGAAGATTCGGGCATTTTTTCTCCTCTTCGCACTTCTGTTTGCTTTGAGCGGCTGTACAGGGGAAAAAGCTGTGGAGCAGAGCGGAAATGCCTATACGATCTACTATTTAAACGCATCCGGGATCCAGCTTGTCGGGAGTGAGTACCGGACGGAAACGGCGGATACAGACGCGCTGGTGCGGGAGCTGCTCGATAAGATGGGAAATGTTCCGGCGGATCTCGATTGTCAGAGAGCACTGCCGGAGCGGATCGAAAAGATCACCTATCGGATCGAAGGAAATGTTCTGTACCTGTACGCGGATGCCAATTATGCGCTGATGAATTCCGTGCAGGAGATCCTGTGCCGGGCGGCTCTCACAAAGACGCTGACCCAGATCCCGGGGATCGAGTATCTGAGCATCTACTGTGCAGAGCAGCCGATCACGGATGCAGCCGGAAACCCGGTCGGGATGTTGTCGGCGTCAGATTTCGTGGACAGTATCCGGGATGTCAACTCCTTCGAGCGGACCGAGCTGACGCTGTATTTTGCCAACGAGACAGGGGATCAGCTGGTGGAAGAAAAACGGGAAGTCATGCAAAACAGCAATACTTCTCTGGAACGTCTGATCGTGGAGCAGCTGATCGAGGGACCGCAGGAGCTCGGCCATTACGCGACGATCCCGTCGGATGTAAAGCTTTTGAATGTGTCCGTCAACGATTCCGTCTGCTCGATCAACTTTAATGCGGCGTTCCTGAACAGCAGTCTGGATGTGGCGGCATACATTCCGATCTATTCCATCGTGGATTCCCTCGCGGAACTTTCCACGGTGAGCCGTGTGCAGATCCGGATCAACGGGTCCCAAGACGATGTGTTCCGGGACCAGATCCCGTTGAGCACGGTGTTTGAACGAAACTACGATTATATCGCAGGAGGAAAAAACGATTAAAAGACCTTTGCTGTGTGTGACAGGGGGATTGGTACTTGGAGAGGCACTGAACCTGTGGATCCCGGCAGAGCAGATCATTTTTGGACTGGCAGTCTGGCTGCTCTTTTTGGTGTGCGCATTTGCGCGCCGGAAGAGCAGATACAGGCTGCCAGTCCTTCTTTTTATGGCGGGACTGGCTGTGGGGAGTCTCAGGATGGAGGCGGAACAGGCGGCATTTTTGCGGGAAGAGGGATTTTTTCTGGAGGAACAGGAGGATGGAGTGGTTTTAAACGGGACCGTCCGGTCGGTGAAGGAGAAGGACGGGACGCTGGAGGTTGTTCTCGGGGACTGTACCTCGGAAGAGGAAAACGGCGGACTGGTGGAGAGATTCCGGAGAGTTTTATGTTACCTTGAGATCGTGGAAGCAGAAACAAATGAAAGTGTGGGATGGAATTCAGAGTCACTTTCTGCAGGAAAAAGGATCCGTGTCTTTGGAGAGGGAAAGGCTGCGGATCCGGCGAGAAATCCGGGCGGGTTCGATTACCGTCTGTACTGCAGGTCCCGGGGGATCTCCGGGATCGTCTACGCGGATGGATATGCGGTGACCGGAGGAAAAACACGGATCATCGCCGATCGCCTGTACCGGATCCGCCGATCTCTTTCGGAACGCTTAAAGACGATTGCACTCCCGGAGGATGCCGGGATCCTGTCGGCGGTCCTGTTCGGGGAGAAAGAGGATCTGGACAGTGCCGTCTATGAACTTTACCGGAAAAACGGGATTTCCCACCTTCTGGCGATCAGCGGACTTCATGTATCCATCATCGGACTCGGAATCTGGAAAATATTCCGGAAAGGCGGGGCAGGATTCTGGTTTGCGGGAGTGGGTGCAGGCGGCTTTCTCTGCGTCTACGGGATGATGGTGGGCTCCGGTGCCTCTGTGGTACGGGCGGTCTCGATGGCGCTGCTCTCCTTTCTGGCGGCGGCTGTTGGGAGGACTTACGATCTTCCGACGGCGATGTGCATTCCGGCTGTGGGACTCCTGCTCGCTCATCCTTTTCTTTTGACGCAGGCCTCATTTCAGCTCTCTTTTCTCGCTGTCACATCGTTAGTCTACCCGGGACGATTGTTTTCGGTTCGCGGGGAAAAGATTTTTGCGGGGGAACGGTCTTCTGCGGCGGCGTCCGCCTTTTTTACAAGTCTTTCACTCCAGATGGTGACGGCACCCGTCATTCTCTGGCATTCTTTTGGAATCCCGCTCTACGGGGTGTTCTTAAATCTTATCGTGATCCCGCTGATGACGTATGTGGTCATATCGGAATTTCTTGGACTTGGTCTGTCCTTTTTATCAATATCGGTGGGGAGCGCCATGCTCGGAGGCGCACATTATATTTTGCGTTTTTATGAATTCGTCTGCAGCAGCACCGGAAAGCTTCCGGGGGCGGAGCTCGTTTTTGGGCAGCCGGAGGTGTGGAAGATCGGTTTTTATTACGGATGTCTGATCCTGGGAGCGGTTATCTATGAGCGGGGAGAGAAAACCTGGGAAAAATTTGGGAAAATGATGGCAGAAAACGGTTGGGAAAGAGGAGAAAAAGACAGAGGAAAGATTGGAAAAAAAGATGTAGAAATGGCGGACGGACAAAAAACAGAAAATTCAGAAAAAAACATGATCAGAAAGAGAGTCTGTAAATCAGTCAGACAATTGGAACATCAGAGAAAATGCAGAATGCAGTTCGATAAAAGGAAGCGCCTGTTCGGTCTTACTGTCTGCTGGCTCGCCGCATTCTGTTTCCTTCTCCCATCCCGCCCCGCAGGTCTTTCCGTCACATTCCTCGACGTCGGGCAGGGTGACGGGATCGTTCTGCGTTCATCCGACAAAGCAGTCCTTGTGGACTGCGGCAGCAGCCAGCAGAAGACGGTAGGGGAGAAGACGCTGGTCCCGTATCTCAAGAGTCAGGGTGTGGCGCACCTGGATCTTGCCGTCATGACCCATGGAGACCAGGACCACATCAACGGGATCCGGTATCTTTTAGAACACCCGGAATCGGGGATCATGGTGGGCGGTCTTATGATGCCGGAAGCAGGAACAGATGAGATCTACGGGACGATGGCGGAGCTGGCAAAAAAGCAGGGGATTCCTGTGTTTTATGCCGAACGCGGCGATATATGGAAAGATTTTCCGGGAAAAGGAATGAAGCTGGAATGCCTGTCCCCGGACGGGGAGAGGGAATTCGCAGACCGGAATGAGGAATCCCTGGTATTTCGCCTGACGCTTAAACGGTTTTCGCTGCTTCTCACGGGAGATATGGAAGAAAGCGGGGAGAAAATACTTCTGGATTCCGGGATCCTGACTCCTGTGACGGTCTTAAAAGCCGGTCACCATGGTTCTGCGACATCCTCAGGGGAAAGGTTTATAGAAACCCTGTCCCCGTCGATCACAGTGCTCTCCTATGGAAGAAAGAACCGCTACGGCCATCCGGCACCGGAAGTGAAGGAACGACTGAAAGAAGCCGGTTCTGAGATCCTCGAGACCGGAAAATCCGGCGCCGTCATGATCCGGACGGATGGAAAGAAGATCCGGGTGCGGACGATGATCCGGGAGAAATGATAAGCCGGCCGCGACGATAAGCCGGCCGCGGCGGGAGCAAAGACGCTGCAGGGAATCCATGTGAAGAGGAACCAAGGTGCGGCTTATACGAAAAGAAATTACATAAGTCACATATGTCCGATTGACCGTATGATGGATCATGGATGTATTTAACTTGAAAAAAGCTCACTGTCTTCTTGTCATTTCAGGGATGAGACCGAGTTAAAAAGGTAATTCGTAACTTATATCGAAATCATGACGTTCCTTGACACAAAATGACAGGACTTTACATCCGCAAAAAAGATTTTGGTTTTCGCTTACCGAAATTTTACAAAGTAATCCTTTTGAATTTTACATCCTGTTTCTATAATTCTGTTTGTCTGGAGGAAAGAAACAGAATGAAAGGATTTTATTTTTCATCGACGCTCATGTGGGACGCCGATGCAGAGACGCTCATGAGGACAGCGGCAGAGAATGGCTTTGACGGGATCGAATTGTGGGCGCAGCATGCGGAGACGAAAAAGCTGGATCTGGAAACGATCCGCAGGCTGAAAAAAGAGCTGGGCCTGAACATCGTAGTCCACGCAAAGAGCTGGGATCTGAACTACGCGGCATTAAACGATGCGGTCCGGAGGGCATCCGTGGAGGAGATCAAGTCATCGGTGGATATGGCTGTGGAGCTTGGAGCTGACGAGGTGACGGTCCATCCGCCGAGATACACATTAAAAGAGGACGAGGCGGCCAGAGAACGGGCCTACGAAAGCATCCGGGAATTTTACGGATACGCGAAGGAGCGGGGCGTGGATATCTCCATGGAGATCATGGAACACATTCCGAAGGAGATGGCGACGACGCCGGACGGCATGTTCGGGATCGTGAGGGATTTGAGAGGAAAGCTGACCTACACGATCGATCTGGCACACAGCCTGACGGAGGAGGAATTTTTCGAGAACATCCGTATCATGGGACGCGTCTCAAAGGTTCATCTGACAAACAAGAAAGGCACAAAACTTCACACGCCGATCCCGGACGGTGATTTTGATTTTGAGGAGATCTACCCGAGACTTCTGGCATATGGCTTTCCGATGGTCATCGAGGGCTATGAGGAGGGAGATCATTACGAAGCGCTTACAGAAAACATTCAATATATGCAAACACTGAAGGAGAAAAGAAATGAAGAAATTAAACGTACTTTTAACAACAGCGGCTATCCTGGCACTTACAGGCTGCAGTTCCAACAGTAAACCGGCGGAGACAACGGCTGCACAGACAACAGCGGCAGCGACAACGGCAGCAGAAACAACGGCGGCGGAGACAACTGCAGCAGAGAAGAAGGACGCATCAGGAACCCTGACCGTCTACACCTCCCAGCCGGAGGCAGACATCCAGGCGCTGGTGGAAGAGTACAATAAATCCTGCCCGGATGTAAAGGTTGAGATCTTCAGAAGCGGAACTGAGGAAGTTGTCAGCAAGGTCCTCGCAGAGAAAGAGGCCGGTTCCGTTCTCGCAGATGTCCTTCTCGTATCCGATGCGGCGACGTTCGAGTCCTTAAAGGCGAAAGACATCCTGATGAGATATGAGTCCCCGGAACTCTCCGAGATCGATCCGAGCTTCTATGACGCGGATCACACCTACACAGGAACAAAGATCATCAGCACCGGTATCGCGGTCAATACCGATGTGATCTCCAACATTCCGGAGTCTTTAGCGGACCTCACAAAGGCAGAGTACAAGGACGAGCTGATCATGCCGAGCCCGCTTTATTCCGGAGCAGCTGCATATAACCTCGGAGTCATCACGAGAACAGACGGTCTTGGATGGGAGTTCTATCAGGGCTTAAAGGACAACGGCGTGAAGGTCGACAAGGGCAACGGAGCTGTCCAGAAGGCAGTTGTTGCAGGAGAGAATGGTCTCGGTCTTCTCGTAGACTACATGGCGATCCGCTCCAAAAATGACGGAGCTCCGATCGAATTCGTGTACCCGTCCGAAGGTTCCCTCTGTGTCACAGAGCCGATCGGTATCGTTGCCGGAACAAAGAACGAGGCTGCAGCTGAATCCTTCGTAGACTTTATCCTCTCCGAGGACGGCCAGAAAGCGACAGCCGAGATCGGTTACACCCCGATCAGAAAAGGAGTTGCGGCTCCGGAGGGCTTAAAGAGCGCAGATGAGATCACAAACCTGACTTACGATCTTCCGACTCTGGTCGAGACAAGAGATTCCGACAAGGAAGCATTCTCCAAGATGTTTGAATAATCAGAAAAATAATGGCTCGGCAAGTCTGCTCATCCGGTCCATCAGAGTGACATGGACGAACCGCTATTTGTACACAATAAGAGGAAAAATCATGAAATCCAGTAATATTAAAACAATTGCAGGCCGGATCCTCTTTTTCCTCGCAGTATGCTTCATATTTATTATGCCGATTTTAAGCCTCCTTCGGATGAGTCTGACGACCGACGGAGGCTTTGGTCTGCAAAACTATGTGGACATGCTGCATGAGGAGAGGACGGCAAAAGCGATCCGGAACACGCTGATCATATCGGTATCTTCGACGGCGATCGCGGTGGCGGCGGGAAGTTTCTTCGCATTCTTAAACGCCTACACGAATGTGAAGAGGAAAAAGCTCCTGGAGCTCCTCGTCCTTGCCCCGTACATCATCCCTTCCTACATCATCACCTTGTCCTGGAGCAGTCTGCTCCTGAAACGCGGGTTTGTGAACACGACATTGAAAAATATCGGACTTCCGGTCATCGATATCTACACGCTTCCGGGGATCATCCTTGTGATGGGGATCTGCAACATCCCGGTCGTCTATCTCCTTGTAGTGGGAATGCTCAGAAAGATCCCGCGCGACATGGAGTGGGCAGGGCGGACTTCCGGCTATACGCCTTTTCAGACGATCCGGAAGATCACCATGGTCCAGGCGATGCCGGCGATCGCGGGCGGCGGCATGCTGGCGTTTCTTGCATCCATCGACAATTTCAGCATCCCGGCATTCTTAGGGATCTCCTCCGGAATTCCGGTGCTCAGCACTTACATTTATGAGAAAGCGATCAGCTTCGGACCGGATTCCTTCCATAAAGCGGCATCCCTCTCCGTGATCCTCTCGTTCATTGCGATCGGCGGCACCCTGATCCAGGGAAAGCTGATCCGGAAGAATTCAAACCTGGAGAGCGTGAAGGAAGATACTTCCGTCCGCTATGAGCTTCCGACGAAGTGGAGACGGATCCTCGAGTGGGGAAGCCTCGGAGTCCTGGCGGGATTTACGGTGGTTCCTGTGATTTCCATGATCATGAGCGCTTTTTTAAAGAATTACGGCACGAAATTCCGCCCGGAGAACCTGTCGCTCAAGAACTTCCAGTTCGTATTTACGAATGCAGGAGTCCGTCAGGCAGTGTTCAACAGCATCCTGCTTGCCATTGTCACCTGTATCATCTGTATCATCGCAGGTACGGCGACTGCGTACCTCAAGGTGCGGAAACACTCGAAGGCGGCCATGATGTTTGAGTCCGCGGCCTCACTGACATATGCGCTTCCGGGAATCGTCCTGGCACTCGCCATGATCTTCCACTGGACCATCGTTCCCGGTGTCTACGGAACCGTAAAGATTCTGATGATCGCCTATGCGACAAGATACGTGGTCTTACAGATCAAGGGAAGTACGACGGCGATGCTCTCCGTGGAACCAGCGCTCGAGGAGGCGGGAAGAGTGTTCGGAGCCGGAAAAGTGACGATCTGGAGAAAGATCATGATCCCGGTCATGGCGAAGCAGATCCTCTCGAGTTCCTTCCTGATCTTTGTCTCATCGCTGACGGAGCTGACGCTGTCGTCCATGCTCGCGAGTGCCGGGACAAAGACGATCGGTCTTACGATCTTCAACCTGCAGCAGGGCGGAGATTACAGTCTGTCCGCGGCAATGTCCGCAGTGATCGTGTTCATCGTATTCTTTGTGTACAGCCTGGTGGCTCTCGTAAAGAAGAAGGATGAGGAGGACGCAAAGCGCCCGAAGGTACAGGAGGGCAGTGCGGAAGAAGTCGGAGACCATGCGGTCGGACAGGGAGCGTAAGGAAACAAGAACGAGGAGAAATGAGAATAAAATGAGCCTTAAAATTGATCATATTACTAAAAAATTCGGAAATTTCACAGCATTAGATGATATTTCCCTGGAGATCCGTGACGGAGAATTTCTGGCGATCCTGGGGCCGTCCGGATGCGGAAAGACAACACTTCTCCGGATCATCGGCGGATTTGAGGCGCCGACCGAGGGGAGCATCCTGAAGGACGGGGAGATCTTTTCTTCCCAGAATGAAAATGTTCCTGTGGAGAAGAGAAATCTCGGAATGGTATTCCAGTCGTTTGCTCTCTGGCCGCACATGACCGTGCGGGAGCATGTGGAGTTTCCGTTAAACAGTAAGCGCTGTACCATGACGGAGGACGAAAAACGGAAAGCCGTGGACCAGGCGATCGAGGCGGTGGGACTTTCCACGATGGAAAAGCGGTATCCGGGGGAGCTCTCAGGCGGACAGAAACAGCGCGTCTCCCTGGCGCGCGCCATTGTCGCGAAGCCGTCGATCCTTCTGATGGATGAGCCGCTCAGCGCTCTTGACGCGGAGTTAAAGATCAGCATGCGCCGGGAGATCCAGAACATTCACAAGCTCACGGGGGCAACGATCATCTATGTGACGCACGATCAGAGTGAGGCGCTCGCCATGGCGGACCGGATCCTGATCATGAAGAGCGGAAAGATCGAGCAGCTTGACACGCCGGAGCAGGTTTACTGCAATCCGCAGACGGAATTTGCGGCGACGTTTGTCAGCAAATGCAATCTCGTGAAGGGAAAGTGGCTCGGAAACATGTTCAAGGTGGAGAACCAGGACGTTGTCTTCGAGACAGAACCGGCGGCGAAGGAATTTCTTGTCAAGGGACTCTGTCCGGTGCGCCCGGAGGAGTTCGAGATCAGCCGTGACGGAAACGGGATCCGCGGGGATATCGTGAACCGACAGTACAACGGCCGTGAGATCCACTACGCGGTCCGGACAACGGATGCGGTCTATAACGTCTACACCGGACAGGGACAGCTCTACAACGAAGGCGAGACGATCTATTTAAGAAAGAAGGCAGGCTGATATGGAACTGAGAGCACTGATGGATCTGCACACGCACACGCTGGCCAGCGGACATGCGTACAGTACGCTGAAGGAGAACCTGGAAGAGGCGAAAAAGATGGGGCTTGAGGTCCTTGGAACGAGTGAGCACGCGCGGATGATGCCGGGAACGGCACCGCTCATCTATTTCCAAAATTTTAAGGTGATTCCGAAGGAGGTGGATGGGGTCCGCCTGGTGAACGGGATCGAGGCGAATATTTTTGATGAACACGGCTCAATCGATGTGGAAGAGCCGATCCTCTCAAAGATGGATTACATCATTGCAAGTCTTCATACACCGTGTATCGCAAATCTTGGGATCGTGAAGAATACGGCGGCGCTCGTGGGCGCTGCCGAGAACCTGAATGTGACGGTCATCGGTCATCCGGATGATGACCGGTATCCGATCGATCCGGATGAGGTTGCGGCTGCAGCTGCGGAAAACCATACGGCCATCGAGCTCAACAACGGGTCGTTAAATCCGCTTTCGACGAGGATCAACGGACCGAAAAATATCAGGAAGGTCCTGGAGGCATGCAAAAAGTATCACACCATGGTGCTCATGGGGACAGACAGCCATATCTGCTATGAGATCGGACATTTTGAGGATTCGATGGTGCTGTTAGAGGAACTTGATTTTCCGGCGGAGCAGGTGATCAATTTCGATGTGGACAGGCTGGGGTATGTGCTGAGAAAGCATTGAGAACAGGTTGGGAATAGAGCAACGAAAAAGGGCGATCATATTGTAACAATATGGTCGCTTTTCGTATATCAAGCGACAGGGGCCAGTGACAGGGGAAAAGGCGCAGCTTGACCGGCAGTGGCATCTCTGATAGAATGGATGGCAGAAAATGATCAAATGTACAGTTCACGGAGGCGGTTATGCAGACATTAAACCAGGATATCAAAGAGAAAACATTTAAGCGGGTCTATCTGCTGTTTGGGGATGAACCGTTTCTTGTGAACAGTTATAAAAAGCGTCTCCGGGAGGCGATTGCCGGGGATGACACGATGAATTACAACTATTTTGAGGGCAAGGGGCCGGACGTGAAGGAGATCATAAGTCTCGCGGACACCATGCCTTTTTTTGCTGAGCGGCGGCTTGTGATGGTCGACGGCAGCGGATTTTTCAAGAACAGTGCGCCGGAGGAGCTTGTGAATTATATCGCGGAGATCCCGGAATCGACCTGCATGGTCTTTGTGGAGAGCGAGGTCGATAAGAGGAACAAGCTTTATAAGAAGGTCAAGGACAATGGATATGCGGCAGAGTTAAAGAAGCAGGATGCGGATCAGCTCATGCGCTGGGCGGCGGGGATCCTCGCAAAGGACGGGAAGAAGATCACTCGCCAGGTCATGGAGTATTTTATGGAGCGGACCGGGGATGATATGGAGAATATCCGGATGGAGCTGGAGAAGCTGATCTGCTACACGATGGGGCGCGAGGTGATCACGAAGGAGGACGTCGAGGCGGTCGGGACGGTTCATGTCACGAACCGGATCTTTGAGATGGTGACGGCGATCGTCGCGGGGAATACGAGGAAGGCAATGGATCTCTATGAGGATCTTCTGACTTTGAAGGAGCCGCCGATGAGGATCATGTTTCTGATCGCGAAGCAGTTTAACCAGCTTCTGCAGGTGAAGGAGCTTGCGGGGAAGGGCGCCCAGAAGGGGGAGATCGCTTCGAAGGTGAAGGTGCCGCCGTTTGTGGCGGGGAAGCTGATCGCGCAGGCGAGGGCGTTTTCGCGGGAGCAGATCCTTTCTTATGTGGAGTTTTGCGTGGAATCGGAGGAAGCGGTGAAGACGGGGAGGTTGTCGGATCGGTTGGCGGTGGAGTTGTTGATCGCTAGGAAGTACCGGTAGGTATGGCGGAAAGTTAGCTTTAGAAACTTGGCGAAAGGTACGCGCCGGCCTGCCTTCAGACTCAGGCGCGAGTGGATTCCGGGGGCGGTTCCTCTAGGTTTGCGAAAAAATGCTAAGGGCGGAGAACAGAGGGCACAACTCGCTGCGCTCAGACAAGTGCCCTCTGTTCTCCAACGCATTTTCCCGCGAGCCAAGAGGAAGCCAAAGCCCCCGGAATCAGGCGCCTGAGTCTGAAGCCATACCTGCGCTGTGTAGTGGCGGGAGTGAAAAAAAGAACCGCCGGTTCCGACACACCCTCGGAATCAGCGGTTCTTTTTTATTTATGCGTAATAATCCAGTTCGATGATAATTAAGCCATTGCGCTTACAGCTTTAGCCAAACGGGATACTTTTCTGGAAGCGGTATTCTTGTGATATACGCCCTTGGAAGTAGCCTTGTCGATCTCGCTTGTAGCAGCAAGAAGTGCAGCCTGTGCAGCAGCCTTGTCGCCAGCAGTAATTGCAGCTTCTACCTTCTTAACGAAAGTTTTCACTTTGGATCTGATTGCTTTGTTTCTAGCAGCTCTTGTCTCTGCTACTACGATTCTTTTCTTTGCAGATTTGATGTTAGCCAATCTGTACACCTCCATATTATTTTAAAAATTATCTCTGTTTGTTTTGCATCAAAGCCTGGACACGGACAGTTCAATGTAAACATACTATTACATTCTAGCGAATATTTCCCAGGATGTCAATACATAAATTGCTTTTTTCGAGAGAAAAATAAGAGAGTCTGGTTACTTTTCTTTGGTAGGAATTTTCAGAACTGAAAATTCCGTATGATACAGTGGAGACCGCGGATTTTGCCGATTTGGAATGCGAAGCATCGGCAAAATCGAGTTATAGTGCGCGGGCACTATAACTGAGTCTGGTTACTTTTCGTGGGTAGGAAGGAGAAGATGCTATGAGGCAGGCGGATGTTGATTTTGTGGTGCGGACGGATCTGGCGATCGAGGAGAGGGAGCGGGTCTGGGAGAGCGGGAGTGAGATCGCGGGGGTCCGGATGCGGGAGTGGGAAGCGGCGGACGCAGGGATCCGGGTGACGGAGGTCTTGGTGTGTGATGAGAGAGGGGAAGAGGCGCTCGGAAAGCCGGTCGGTGTGTATCTGACGCTGGATGCGCCGTCGCTTGCGAAGAAGGACGAGGATTACCACAGGGAGGTCTCGGAGGAGTTATCGGGGCTTTTGCGGGGGATGTTTGTGGATCATGGGCTTGAGGCGGAGCGGATGGAGCGGCCGGTGAGGACGCTGGTCGTGGGGCTTGGAAATCCGGAGGCGACGCCGGATGCGCTGGGACCGAAGGTGCTGGAGCATCTCCAGGCGACGCGGCATCTGGCGATGGAGTACGGGACGGATTTTTGCTGGAAGCATGGATATCCGATCCTGAGTGGGATCACACCGGGAGTCATGGCGCAGACGGGGATGGAGACGGCGGAGATCGTAAAGGGGATCGTGCGGGAGACAGAGCCGGATGCCGTTATCGTTGTGGATGCGCTGGCGGCCAGGAGTGCGGGGAGACTCGGAGTCACGGTGCAGCTTGCCGATACGGGGATCCGACCGGGATCCGGGGTCGGAAATCACCGGAGCGGGCTGACGGAGGAGACGCTGGGGATCCCGGTCTTTGCGATTGGGATTCCGATGGTTGTCGGGGCGGCGGCGATCGTGTACGACACGGTCGGGGCGATGACGGAGATGCTGAGAGAGCGGGTGGAATGCGGATCCGGTGATGAGGAGAAAGGAACAAAGAAAGAAAAAACGAAGAAAGAAGCAATCAAGACCGAAGAAACAGAGGAAGATAAGGAAACGCGAAAAAACGGTGGAAAATGGACGAAGGAAGAGCCCCGGAGAAGAGAGGAAAAGCGGATGATACCGGAAATGCTCCGGGTTGAGGAGGCTTTTGAACTCGTCAAGGAACTTTTAAAACCGGATCTTGGCCCCATGTATGTGACTCCGCACGATATTGATGAGCGGGTGGATTTTCTGAGCTATACGATATCGGAGGCAATCCATGGGGCGCTGTTTTACAATAAATGAAAAAGGGTAACTGTTCAGCAGATCTGTGCACTTGCTGCGCTGAACATAATAAATCTGCCATGCATCCGAAGGGAAACTCCAGGGGAACTTTCTGTAGGCGTGTAATGAACAGTTACGAAAAATGATTCCGTTACAGGAGCTGATGGAAAGTGTGTGCGAAATTTATCCGAAATGAGATAAGAAAAATCCAGTGAAGAAAATGCGATTTCTTCAGCAGCGATAGCGTGATGTACTCGAAAAAAGCAGCAGACTTGATTGGTATCCGGCGATCGGGCGTAAAGGTACTGAATCACCGCTCTTGCACATAAAATGTAAGGAAACGGCGGGCCGGGCGGTAAGGATGAGGCGGAGATGGTACTATTTTAAGCGGATGCTTCAGGCGGACCGCCGGTTTGTCGTGCAGATGTTCGGGAATTTACTGGGAGTCCTCCGGTATGCCGGGCTGTGGATCGGGATCGCGGCGGTATGTGCGGCAGTTTTATATCTGGGGAGAAAAGTTTTTTCGGTTTCGCTGGGTAAATTTTATGAGGATCATGCGGTACAGATCGCTGACGATATTGTGCGGGGATTTCTTCCTGCGTGGAAAGAAGATGAAGGCGTATCGTTTTTCCGGGAAAGTCGGAAAAATGAAAACAGCGGGCTGAATGCGGAGTATGAAGAAATCTTCGGGATCGAAAATGAGAACGAGGCGATGCGGGCGGAATGGATCGCAGGCAGGGAGACTGGAGAGGAAGAATACAGGGACGAAAGCGGGAAAATGATACAGGAAAACGGGGACGAAAGCGGGCAAACAATACAGGAAGGCGGAAATGCGAACGAGAGAATAAAAGAGGGGATGAACGGAGGACTAGACGAAAGCAGTCTGTCAGAACAAACCGAAAGCGGGCAGCTTCATGAGGAAAGAGCTGCATCGGATGACAATCTCCTGGCATCCGGAATTTTCAACACCGGAAATTCCGGCATTATATTAGAAAAACTGAATGATTACGACTATCTGATGAAAAAATTCTATAATGTCCATCCGACCACGACGGCGAGCCGTGATCTGATGCAGGCAGAAACATTTCTGTCCACCGATCTTTCCATCGAAAAGAATGCGGACAGTCCGCAGATCCTGATCTACCACACCCACTCCCAGGAGACTTACGCGGATTATCCGGAAAATCCGGAGGCGGATGTGATCCATCTGGGAGAGGAGCTGGCGGTCCTTTTGCGGGAACGCGGTTACAACGTGTTTCATGATGAGAGTGTTTACGATTATCGGGACGGAAAGCTGGACCGGAGTGCGGCGTATACCTATGCACTTGATGGGATCACGGGACTTTTACAGAAATATCCGTCCATCGAAGTGGTTTTAGATATCCACAGGGACGGCGTTGCGGATGGGACGAGACTTGTGACGGAACTCGGCGGGAGCGAGACGGCAAAACTCATGTTTTTCAATGGGACGTCCATGAGCCCGGACGGACCGATCGAATATCTTCCGAATCCGAATCTCAGAGAAAACCTGGCATTCAGCTTCCAGATGCAGCTTCTGGCGGATGGAAAATATCCGGGACTGATGAGAAAGATCTATTTAAAAGGCCTCCGCTATAATGAGCATGTCCGGGCGCGCTCCGCCCTGATCGAGGTGGGCGCGCAGACAAACACATACGCGGAGGCGAAGGCGGCGATGGAGCCGCTTGCAGATATCCTGGATCTTGTGTTGGATCATGGACAGGGAGATTAAAAAATCCGAAGGCCAGGTGACTGCCGGGATTTCCTTACATACTGATCTTCTTTTCCCACTTTCCGGACATATAATAAAGCTCGACGAGAATGGATGCCACGATCCATCCGATCGGATAACCGAAGCCGACAACTGCGGCCGTGTTGCAGATCGAGGTTGCAATATAGAGATAGATCTGGCGGAACAGGACAAAGGAGAACAGCATGATCAGCATCGGAGTCCTGGAATCACCGGCTCCTCGCATGGCTCCTGCGACAACCTGGTTCGGGCAGCAGAACGCGAGCATGAAGACGTTCATCCGGAGAAACATGGTTCCGTAGCGGACCACATCCGGCTCCTGGTTAAAGATCGCGACAAGGCTCGGGGCGAACAGGAAGAGGACGGCGGCGCTTGCGAACGTGATAATGAGAGCGAGGCGCATCGCGACACCGGTTCCTTTTTTGGCCCTCGGAAGGTTTCCGGCACCGAGGTTCTGACTCATGAAGGTCGTGGAAGCCTGACCGATACTCTGCATCGGAAGAAAGACGAACTGGTCGATCTTCGAATAACTGCTCCATCCGGCCATACAGCTCGAACCGAAGGTGTTGATGTAGGACTGGACATACACGTTTGAGAATGAGGTCAGCGACTGCTGGAATCCGGTCGGAAGTCCGATCATGAGGATCTGCTTGAAGATTCCTTTGTCGATCCGCAGATCACGCCAGGTAAGTCTGTAATTTTCCGTGCTGCGGGAGAGGACGACGAGTACCAGGGCAGCGGAGATGAACTGGGAGATGATCGTCGCGTAGGCAACGCCCTCGATCGCCATTCCGAAGCCGACCACAAAGAGGAGGTCGAGCGCGATGTTCATGACGCTGGAGAGACAGAGGAAGTAGAGGGGACGTTTCGTATCGCCCACCGCGCGCAGGATCGCACTTCCCATATTGTATACAAGAAGACCGAACACGCCGGAAAAATAGATTTCAAGGTACACGGACGCAGACGGAAGGACATCCTCCGGTGTGGACATGAATTCCAGCATATACGGGGTGACCCAGATGCCGAGTCCGGTCAGGAGAATTCCGCAGATGAAAGTCAGCGCCATCGTCGTCTCGACTGCGATGTGGAGTTTTTCATCATCGTGCGCTCCGTAGTAGCGGCTGATCACGACGCCGGCGCCGACGGAAGTTCCTGTGAAGAACATGACGATCATGTTGATGATGCTTGTTGTGGACCCAACAGCGGCGAGGGCGTGGGAGCCGACGAAGTTTCCGACGACGAGGCTGTCTACGGTGTTGTAGAGCTGCTGAAAGAGATTTCCGATCACAAGCGGAACCGCGAACATGATGAGAAGTTTCGTGATGGAACCGGATGTCATGTCCATGGATTTTTGTTTTTTAGGGGTATGGTTCATAGCGGGTTCTCCTTGGCGTGACGCAAAAGGCTGCAGTAGTTACCGGATATGTTTCCAAAATGGAGAGTCATGCAGGATCCTGTCCGGATATCGCAGCAGGAAAATGGTGGACGGGTGACAAAAGAGGGACCGGGAGCAGAAATCCCAGTCAATGAAATGAATGTCAAGTTCATGTAAAGAATGTTAATTAAAGTCTAAATCAGAACGGTTGGAATGTCAATTGCTTTAACAAAACCTGTAAAAATGAAAAATTGCAAGGTAAATATTTGCGAAGGAAGACCCGGGATCATAAATACTGAAAGTGAGAACATGGCTCCCGGAAAAAACGGCAAAATCTGCGGGCGGTCATGTTCAGAACTGCTTGCGCATGAAGGCAAATAATGCTATATTTAATATGATAAATTGCCATTTCTGCCCCCATCAGCCTGCTCAGGGAATCTGATAGGAAAATGAATGCGATAAATATAGAAGAAAGGTAATTATTCAGTAGGTCTGCGCACTTGCTGCGCTGACCGTAACAAAACACAGGCTTGAAGGCAAAAATCCCATCGGCGAAGCCGATTTGGAATGGATTTTTGCTCGTAACTGTGAGGGACTGAACAGTTACGAAGAAAGATGTGCAGGAAACCGGCTGTCTCAGGGCGCCGGATCCCTGCAGAAGTAAAAAAGAAGAGAGGAACATGAATGGTTCATTATTCCCAGGATAAAATCAGAAATTTCTGTATCATTGCCCACATCGACCACGGTAAATCCACGCTGGCGGACCGCATTATCGAGAAGACCGGTCTTTTAACGAGCCGTGAGATGCAGGCGCAGGTTCTCGACAATATGGAGCTCGAGCGCGAGCGCGGCATCACGATCAAATCCCAGGCTGTCCGCACTGTCTATAAGGCGAAGGACGGCGAAGAGTATATCTTCAACCTGATCGATACCCCAGGTCATGTGGACTTTAACTATGAGGTATCCCGAAGCCTTGCGGCCTGTGACGGCGCGATCCTTGTCGTTGACGCGGCCCAGGGAATCGAGGCGCAGACACTTGCGAACGTCTACCTCGCCCTTGACCATGACCTCGACGTTGTCCCGGTCATCAATAAGATCGACCTTCCGAGCGCCGATCCGGACCGTGTGGCGGAGGAGATCGAGGACGTGATCGGACTTGAGGCTCACGATGCGCCGAGGATCTCCGCAAAGATGGGCTTAAATATCGAAGATGTTTTAGAGGCGATCGTCCACAAGATCCCGGCTCCGAAGGGAGATCCGGAGGCACCTCTCCAGGCCCTGATCTTCGACTCCCTCTACGATTCCTACCGCGGCGTTATCGTGTTCTGCCGTGTGAAAGAGGGAACCGTTAAGAAAGGAACCCCGATCCAGATGATGGCGACGGGCGCTTCCTACGATGTCGTGGAGGTCGGATACTTTGGCGCAGGCCAGTTTATCCCGTGCGATGAGCTCCGCGCCGGTATGGTAGGTTATATTACCGCCAGCATCAAGAACGTAAAAGATACCCGTGTCGGCGATACGGTGACGAACCGCTTAAATCCATGTGCAGCACCGCTTCCGGGATATAAGAAAGTCACTCCGATGGTCTACTGCGGTCTCTACCCGGCGGATGGAGCGAAATATCCGGAGCTTCGTGACGCCCTGGAAAAATTACAGTTAAATGACGCGTCCCTGTTCTTTGAGCCGGAGACATCCATCGCTCTTGGATTCGGATTCCGCTGCGGATTCCTTGGACTTTTACACTTGGAGATCATCCAGGAGCGCTTAGAGCGCGAGTACAACCTCGACCTTGTCACAACGGCTCCGGGCGTTGTATACCGGATCCACAAGACGAACGGAGAGGTGATCGACCTCACGAACCCGTCCAACATGCCGGATCCGTCCGAGATCGACTATATGGAAGAGCCGATCGTCTCCGCAGAGATCATGGTCACGACCGAATTTGTCGGTGCGATCATGCAGCTGTGCCAGGAGCGCCGCGGCGTTTACCTCGGAATGGAATATATGGAAGAGACTCGTGCACTCTTAAAATATGAGCTTCCGTTAAACGAGATCATCTACGATTTCTTCGATGCGCTGAAATCCAGATCCCGCGGTTACGCGTCCTTCGACTACGAGTTAAAGGGATACGAGAAGTCCGAGCTTGTCAAACTCGATATCCTGATCAACAAAGAGGCGGTCGATGCCCTTTCCTTCATCGTCTTCGAAGGTTCCGCCTACGAGCGCGGAAGAAAGATGTGCGAGAAGTTAAAGGATGAGATCCCGAAACACTTATTTGAGATCCCGATCCAGGCGGCCGTCGGCGGAAAGATCATCGCGCGTGAGACCGTCAGAGCGATGAGAAAGGATGTCCTCGCGAAGTGCTACGGCGGCGATATTTCCCGAAAGAAGAAACTTCTCGAGAAGCAGAAGGAAGGAAAGAAGCGTATGCGCCAGGTCGGAAATGTGGAGATCCCGCAGAAGGCGTTCATGAGCGTCCTGAAGCTGGATGAGGAGTAGACGGCAGAGGGAAGAACAGCGATTTTAAAAATCAGAGATCGATTGGCAGGATAGATTCTGCCGGATTCTGGAAAAAGCTGGAAAAATACAGTCTGACAGACAAAAGGATATAGTCCAGAATACTCCCTGTCTGCGCCGCAGCAGGGGAAAAACGCAAAAGTCCATTTCCGGTATAAGAAATGGACTTTTCCTGTATCCGGACCGGAGATCGAATTCCTGACTGCAGGGCCTGTCACCGGCGGTTCTTTTCAAATCTATGGAAACGGACCGATTTTGCCGTTACTTATCTCCTGAAAGGAGAACGGTTTCCCTGACGGAGACAGACCCTGAAAAAACAGAGTGAGGTACACAATGAAACTTACAACTCTTTGTTATATCGAAAAAGATGAAAACTATCTGATGATCCACCGGATCAAAAAGAAACATGACGTCAATAAGGACAAATGGATCGGCATCGGCGGAAAGTTTGAACGCGGGGAGAGTCCGGAGGACTGTATCCTCAGGGAGACGAAGGAGGAGACCGGTCTGACGCTCACAGACTACCGGCTCCGGGGCGTCCTGACTTTTGTATACAACGATGACGATGAGGAGATGGAGTACATTTTCCTCTACACGGCGGACGGCTTTGCGGGGGAGCTCGCGGAATGCAATGAGGGAACGCTGGAGTGGGTCCCGAAAACGCAGATCGACCGCCTGAACCTGTGGGAGGGCGACCGGATCTTCCATTATCTTCTCGATGAAGATGCGCCGTTTTTCTCCTTAAAACTCCGCTATCAGGATGATCTTTTAAAGGAGGCGGTCCTCGATGGAAAGCCGTTGGAGCTTCTCGATCTGCTCCGTGAAGACGGGGAACCGTCCGGTCAGGTGCGCTGGCGGACTCTGGTCCATCTTCACGGAGACTGGCACCGGACGAGCCATGTCTGGGTCGTGAGAAAACGCGCGGACGGAGGACATGACCTGCTTTTACAGAAGCGGAGCGGGGAAAAGGATTCCTTCGCAGGCTGTTATGACATCTCCAGCGCCGGACATATCCCGGCGGGACAGGACTACCTGGAATCGGCGCTGAGAGAGCTGAAGGAAGAGCTTGGGATCACAGCGAAACCGGAAGAGCTGCGGCTTGTGGGAGTCCACGACGGGCGCTATGAGGGCGAATTTGGCGGACAGATCTTTAAAAACCATGAAAAGAGCCATGTCTTCGTCTATGAGAAACCGGTGGAGATCGAAGACCTGAAACTTCAGAAGGAAGAAGTGGAGTCCGTAAAGTGGATGAAGATCGAAGATGTCCTTGCGTCGGTAAAAGCGCATGATCCGGGATACTGTCTGTTTGAGGATGAGATCGAAATGCTCTGCGGGGTGCTCAAATGAGCGGGGGCATGGAATTATATCTGCACATGCCGTTCTGTGTGAGAAAGTGTGCCTACTGCGATTTCCTGTCATTCCCGTCAGGAGCCAAGACGCAGAGAATGTATGCAAAGCGGCTGATGGAAGACATCGGTGTCATGGGAAAACGATACGGGGAGATCCCGGTCGAGACGATCTTTATCGGGGGCGGAACCCCGTCGGTGCCGGACTCTGGGCTGATCGTGGAGATCATGGAACATGTCAGACATGCGTTTCATGTCGCGGATGGCGCGGAGATCTCCATGGAGGCGAATCCCGGGACGGTGACGCGGGAGAAACTTACGGATTACCGGAAAGCTGGGATCAACCGGCTGAGCTTCGGTCTCCAGTCGGCGAATGACCAGGAGTTAAAACTTCTGGGGCGGATCCACACCTGGGCGGAATTTCTGGAGAGCTTTACGCTGGCCCGCGAGTGCGGGTTTGCGAACCTGAATATCGATCTCATGTCGGCGCTTCCGGGACAGACCTGTGAGTCATGGAAGGAGACGCTCTCGCGGGTCACGGATCTTGATCCGGAACATATCTCCGCATACAGCCTGATCATCGAGGAAGGAACGCCGTTCGGTGAACGATATGGGAGCGAAGAGGGGCGGAAACTTCTTCCGGATGAGGACTCCGAGCGGGAGATGTACCATGAGACGAAGCGGTTTTTAAAGGACTGCGGATACGAACGGTATGAGATTTCCAATTATGCGAAGCCGGGGCGGGAGTGCCGCCACAACATCGGCTACTGGACCGGAGTTCCGTACCTGGGACTCGGACTCGGGGCGTCCTCCTATCTGGACGGCTGCCGGTTCACCGTGAACCCGGATATGAAGCAGTATCTCGAAGAAAAGCCGGGAATGTTTGCAGATATCGAAAAGCTGACGAAGAAGGATATGGAAGAGGAATTCTTCTATGTAGGGCTCCGGATGACGGCCGGGGTGTCGCTTTCAGAATTTGAAAGACGATTCGGGATCTCCGCAAAGGAAGTCTACCCGGGGCTGATGGAAACATTCGTGAAAGAAAAGGCCGCGCGTTTTGAAGGTGACCGCTTTGTACTGACTGATTACGGGCTCGATGTGAGCAACTATATCATGGCGCAGTTTCTGCAGGACTGAAGTTCCTGCGGAGGCTGCGTTTTTTAGATTTATGGGAAATTTTGACTTTATGAGTATAAAGTAATACAGAAATATATAGGCAAAGTAAAAGTATGGTAAAAATGTATAAAAAGCTATCAAAAACGGCGAAAATGTGCTATAATTTATACAATCCTTGAGAATGCGATTTTATGCATTTTGCACGGAGAATACCGATCCAGAAATACAGGGGGATATTTTTATGGCTAAGGAAATGATCGCAATGCTCCTTGCCGGCGGACAGGGCTCCAGACTCTACGCGCTGACACAGAAGCTTGCAAAACCGGCAGTTCCTTTCGGCGGAAAGTATCGGATCATCGACTTCCCGCTCTCGAACTGTGTAAATTCAGGAATCGATACCGTTGGAATTCTGACCCAGTACCAGCCGATGGTGTTGAATGAGTATATCGGAAACGGTCAGCCGTGGGATCTTGACCGTCTCTACGGGGGAGTCCATGTACTGCCGCCGTACCAGAAAGCGTCCGGCTCCGACTGGTATAAGGGAACCGCAAACGCGATCTATCAGAACATTCCGTTTATCGAGCGCTACGATCCGCAGTATGTGATCATCTTATCAGGTGACCAGATCTGTAAGCAGGATTACAGTGATTTCCTCCGCTTCCACAAGGAGAAAGGAGCGGAGTTCAGCGTTGCCGTTATGGAGGTCCCGTGGGATGAGGCATCCCGCTTCGGCCTGATGGTCGCAGACGATGATGACCGGATCACGGAGTTTCAGGAGAAACCGAAGAACCCGAAGTCCAACCTGGCTTCGATGGGAATCTACATCTTCAACTGGGATATCTTAAAGAAGTACCTGATCGAGGACGAGGCGGATCCGAACTCCGAGAACGACTTCGGAAACAACATTATCCCGAACCTTCTGAAGGACGGACGAAAAATGTACGCCTACCACTTTGAGGGATACTGGAAGGATGTCGGAACGATCTCTTCCCTCTGGGAGGCAAATATGGAGGTTCTGGATCCGGAGCACAGCGGGATCAACCTCTTTGATGAGAATTGGAAGATCTACAGCCGGAACAGCGGCATGACCGGACATAAGATCGGCTCCAACGCGGTCGTTGAGAACTGTATGATCACAGACGGCTGCCGGATTGATGGAAATGTAAAGCATTCGATCCTGTTCTCCGGTGTTAAGGTAGAAAAAGGTGCAAAGGTCGAGGATGCCGTTGTCATGGGTGGAACCGTCATCAAGGCCGGTGCCGTTGTGGAACACTGCATCGTTGCCGAGAACGTTGTGATCGGTGAGAATGCGATCGTCGGTTCCATGCCGAAGGATGAGGGACACGGTGTCGCGACGATCGGATCCGGGATCACAATCGGAAAGGGCGCAAAGATCGGCCCGAACGCCATGGTCAATAAAAATGTGGAGGACGGTGAAGAACAATGGTAAATTCCAATGCAAATGCGATCGGTATTATTTTCCCGAACAGTTATGACAATCTGGTGCCGGAACTTGCGGGCGACCGCCTGATGGCATCCATCCCGTTCGCGGGACGTTACCGGATCATCGATTTCCTCCTTTCGAGTCTCGCAAACTGCGGGATCAGCAATATCTCCATCGTGGTCCGCGAGAATTACCATTCCCTGATGGACCATCTGGGATCCGGCCGTGAGTGGGATCTTCTCAGAAAGAACGGAGGTCTCAGCATCTTCCCGCCGTATGCGGAGAAGAACATGAAGGTCTACAGCGGCCGTGTCGAAGCGCTGGAGAGTATTCTGCAGTTCCTTAAAAATAAGAAAGAAAAGTACGTTATCATGACCGACGCAAATATTGCGGTCGATTTTGATTTCAATGATATGTTAAGGGCACATATCGAGAGCGGCGCCGATGTGACTGTCGCTTACGCGGAGCAGGAGATCCCGGCGGAGCTGATCCACGCGGGCGCCCATGGGGACATGTATTACACGTTAAAGCTCGAGGACGGGCGTGTGAAAAGGATCTTCATGAATTCCGAGGAGAGCGGAAAACAGAATCTTTCCATGAACATCTATATTATGGAAAGAGAAGCTCTGATCGAGAAGATCCATGCGGCGTTTGTACGCGGCTATTCCTATTTTGAGCGTGATATCCTTGCACCGCGCCTGGAGAAATATAACGTCCGCGCGTACAAGTATGAAGGATATTATGCAAGGATCTGCGGACTGAAGAGCTACTTTGACGAGAATATGAAGCTTCTTGACGATGAGAATCTGGAAGCGCTGTTTACCGGCGGTCCGGTCTACACAAAGATCCGTGACGACAACCCGACGAGATACATTACCGGATGTAAGGCGAAAAATAACCTCGTTGCAGATGGCTGTGTGATCGAGGGAGATGTTGAGAACTGTATTCTTTTCAGAGGCGTCAAGATCGAGAAAGGCGCGAAGATCAGAAACAGTGTCCTGATGCAGGATACGGTCGTGAAGGCCGGCGGACGCTTGGATTACGTTGTTACCGATAAGAACGTTACGATCGAGGTCGGACAGGAGCTTAAGGGAACGGATACACAGCCGTTTTATGTTGCCAAGGGACATACGGTTTAAAAAAGCAAAGGATAAAAGGGAATCTTCCGTGAGAGACTGGATGCTCCATGGAGATTCCCTTTTTGTGTATATGAGAACATAGAAAAAATGAAATCGGAAAGGCAGAGCGCTAAAGTCTGTGAAGCGCGGATTTTCCTGTAAAAAAAGGTGACCTGCGCAATGGCAGATCACCTTTTTGTAAGAAAACGGAGCATCAGGACTGGATCAGATAGACCTCAGAACGTTCCACGCCGTGATTTTTTGTTTCCGAATGTGTGTTGTAAAAAATATCGATGTGTTTTCCTTTGACGCCGCCGCCGACGTCCTCAGCGATATATTCGACGCCGTCGATGAGAAGATGGCTTCCGAGCGGGATGACGCGCGGGTCAACGGCTACGGTGCGGCTCGCGGTGGCCTGGGTTCCTGTTTTTGTGAGGCGTCCATATCCTTCGGAGCAGCTTCTGCATGGGCAGTAGGCGGTTGTCTTGAAGGTTCCTAAGGAGACGAGAGTCGCGTTTTTGATGATACCTGTCTCGGTATCGTACTGGTAGGCGATCGGAAGTGCCTGTCCGTTTACGCTGAGTTTGATCATGTAGGTGTTGTCCGGAATGGAGGACCAGTCGATCATGATCTCAAAGCCGTGGGCGCCGTTTCCGATGCCGCTTGTCTTTAAGTCATCGCGTTCGATATCTGCGGTGGCGGTCTCTGCTAAGAGAGAGTCGCCTGTATGGGCGTTGACCACGGTGACAGTGACGGAGACCGGGGTGTCCGGGGCCGCGGAGTTCCACGCCCATCCGGAGATCTTATTTCCGTCGATGCTGTCGAGGTGGCCAGAGTTTTTCGAGGTGCTTGCGAAGGCGCATACGGTGTTTAGGAGCATCGCGAGGATGGTTATTAAAACACTGATGGTCATTCTGATTTTCTTCATATAACATATCCTTTCTTTTTTGTTTCATATCTGTTACAAAGTATATGCTGTGATGTAACAAATATGTAACAATTTGGAAACAAATATGTATTATACACGGATTTTTTTATTTGTCAAGTTTTCGGGGCATGGGGAGAGCTGGGAGTGGCTTTCTATAGGGTATTGGCGAGAGGTACGCGGTGAGGCTCCGGGATAGCGTGCAGGGGATGCGGGGATGGTTCCTCTAAGCACACGGGCGGCTGCTAAGGGCAGAAAATCGACGACACAACTCGCTGCGCTCAGACAAGTGTCGCCGATTTTCTAACGCAGCCACCCGTGAGCTAAGAGGAAGCCAGATCCCCGGATCAAAGTACGCCATCCCGGAGCCTCACCGCTGTGGGA
>NZ_WQPQ01000061.1:0-1161 GCF_018785365.1 Clostridium sp. MCC344
CGTGAATTACCCACCACTTAATTTTGAAGAAATTTGAAGTGGGGGCTTCTGGGGAATCCTTGGACTCCCGTTTAAGAAGTTTGATCTTTGAGTTTCCGCCCGCTCTCAGGCGATCCTTATTCTTACAGGCGTATCCACATCGCCTCTATCATATAGAGCCCTTAGGCTCACAATGTTACATTTACGCATGATATTTAAAGCACCATTGACATCAGCGTTGATCCGCCTTCCAGAGCGGTCCTGATACAGGCCACGGCAGATCCGGCGGCCGGAAAAGACCGGTGGCACAAGTCCTGCTTCTCCATATACGGGCATTTCATCCAGATCCCAGAAGGATGCCATGGAAGTATAACTTTCCTCCTGTTCCACGTAGCGGATCCCATTCATTTCACACAGATATTTCAGTTTCCTGCGGAGTATCCCGAACGGAATTCCCACAAAGACCTGGTTCATCTGCCTGCCAAGATCTGAGGAGCGCTGGAATGTGGTATTGTAGCCCACGATCAGGGTTCCGATATCGTTCCGGATGCAGTAGGTGACCACCTGTTTCGCTGCTTTACCCATGTAGTCACGGACCTGGTTGTTTCTCTTCCTCTGCAAAACGACCTGACGTCTGGTTGTTTTCTTTCCGTAGTGCTGCTTGTCTTTGACGCTCTGCAGGCAGGTGTTCCGCTTGTTGAACCACTGGTTGATGGATTTTAAGCGTTTCCCATCGATGAGGAAGCTTTCCCCTCTGTTGGAAACGGCCGTCATGAGATTGTCGATCCCGAAGTCGATCGCCAGTGCATGGGTTGGATTCAGATTTCTCTGAGCCGCTTCCACCTGATAGGTGTACTGGATCTCAAAGAACCTGGCGTCTGCTTTTGGGATGATACGGATCTCCTTAATGGTTTTATCTGCCAGGACCGGCGGGATGGTAATGGTGACCGGTTTATGATGCTTCTTATACGCTGCTGAGTACGGAAGGACAAACCGGTTCCCATTCAATCTTACAAACCCGACGATCAGGGTTGCGTAGCCGTCTTTTGGAAGGTATTTGGGCAGCCTGCAGGATGAAAACGGATACTTCCCCTGCTTTGCCAGTTTCAACAGACCGAAGAAAGACTTAAAAGATCCATCCACTTCCTTAAGGATCTGCTGGGCCATGTTGGAATTCAGCAG
>NZ_WQPQ01000062.1:0-1046 GCF_018785365.1 Clostridium sp. MCC344
TTTACATACTGTTCAGTTTTCAAGGAACTGTTTTTGTTGTTTCCGTGTTTCAGAAGCAACTCATTTATTCTATCAAATCACGTTTGATTTGTCAAGAACTTTTTTAAACCTTTTTGAAGTAATTAAGAAGCTTTCTTAATGACTCTCAATAAGTTTTGCCCTCTTTCTCAAGGCGAGTATTATGATATCAAATCCCTCAGCGAAAGTCAACCATTTTTTACCATTTTTTTGATTTCTTTTTACATTTTTTCATTACCATTGCACTTCTGTTGCATTTCATCAACATATTGTTTTTTTTGTTATACGCACACAACATTTGCCATTCTGTATCCATAACGTGAACTACCCATTGTCTTAAGCCAATGGGCTTCCTGCTTCATCGACCTCGTAACCTACTATCTCCACAGGCGTTAATTTGGGCAGTCCCTGCCCTATATATTTCTTTATGCTATTTGTCTTAATCCTTCTGTCAGTATATTTTTCGCGGCATTGATATCCCTGTCATGTTCTGCTCCGCATTTCGGACATATCCATGTCCTCACTGACAAATCTTTTGTATCTGGATTCTGATACCCGCAAACAGAACATAATTGACTACTAGCATAAAATGTATCTATTTTGATGTATTTCCTGCCATTCCATTTTGCCTTATACTCTAACTGTCTTGTCAGCTCATACCATGATACATCACTTATGGCTTTTGCCAGATGATGATTTTTTACCATGTTTTTTATCTGTAAATTCTCTGAAACTATCACTTGGTTTTCGCTGATAATCTCATGTGAAACTTTATGTAGATAATCTTTTCTTATATTCCTTATTTTCTCATGGCATAATGCTATCTTTTTCTTTGTTTTATAATAGTTCTTGCTTCTCTTTCCTTTATGTGACAGCTGCCTTTGCAGCTTTACAAGCTGTTTCTCGTATTTTTTTATAATTTTTTGATTCTCATATACCTTCCCATCGGAAGTAATACATAAATCTTTAAGTCCTAAATCGATTCCTATGTTATGATTTGTATGTGCCAGTTCCTTATGCTCCGTTTC
>NZ_WQPQ01000063.1:0-883 GCF_018785365.1 Clostridium sp. MCC344
ATCCGACATACCTCATGTGCCGGATAGGAACGGCAAAATTTTTTACACTTCTATTACTTCTTTATCACACATAAGCAAAATCTCAGGGTATCAAGCAGCTCATGGCTGGCGGCGGTGTGGTGCTGATCGGCACGACCCTCATTCCCCTGCTCTCCGGTTTGTTCGGCTAATCCACGGCAAGCCCAGCTTAACCGAAGGGTGGTGAAATATTGGGCAGCATTTTAGAAAAGATCGAACAGGCTCTCAAGGATATGCTGATCGGATGGATCGAGAGCAACCTGACCAATATGTTCACCGATGTCAACGAGAAGGTAGGAACGATTGCAGCCGAAGTTGGGCAAACACCGTCCGGCTGGAATGGCGGCGTGTACCAGATGATCCGGGGACTATCCGAAAACGTGATAGTCCCCATCGCTGGTATCATCATCACCTTCGTTTTGTGCTACGAGCTGATTTCCATGATCACCGAGAAAAACAACCTTCATGACATGGACACATGGATGTTCTTCAAGTGGTTTTTCAAGGCGGCTGTGGCGATCTACCTCGTGACGCATACGTTTGACATCGTGATGGCAGTATTCGACATCGGGCAGAACGTGGTTTCCGGCGCAGCAGGAGTCATCCACGGCAACACGAGCATTGACATTGACGCGACGATTGCGCAGATGCGTACCGGCATGGAGAACATGGGCGTCGGAGAACTGCTCGGACTGTCGATAGAAACGCTCCTGATCAGCCTGTGCCTCAAAATCATGGCGATCCTCATTACGGTCATTCTCTACGGGCGCATGATTGAGATTTACTGCGCGTCCAGAAGCGCCGCTTTTCATCCAAAGGCGGTGTGCGGGCATTTTGGGAACCCGGCTTTAGCAAGCCGGTAAAG
>NZ_WQPQ01000064.1:0-2159 GCF_018785365.1 Clostridium sp. MCC344
GACATTCCTAATACACAAACCGTCATGAAAATAAAAAGCAATGCTCTCTTCATATGAACACCTCCTCAAATTCCGATTTGTCATAATCATTCTATCATACCGTTATGAATAAATCATCTCATGCAAAACAATTTCTTCTGCCCGGTTGTGGATATTATTGCACCGCTGCACCCATTCCATTTGACGGGTACGCTTCAAGTCCTCGGTCACGCCCTCGGCAGCTTTCATCTGCTCCATGATAGTGTCTAACCGTTCCTGTGCCTGTTCGTTCAGGTCTGCAAGATATGTCCACAATTCTCCGGTCAGTATCAATGTGTTCAATCTGGCTGGGTGGACTTCTCTTAAATATTCCCGGTGCATCCGTCCATACTTTCCGATGGGGCGGCGTTCTTCCGACAGTTTCAAGTCCGGGATGTAGTAATCTCCGACAAGGATATAATCAATTCCGTTTTCCGTTATTCTTGGTTTCAATTCGCTCATGTTCCTTACCTCCTGTGGAAGCAGGCTCGTCTGGTACTAACTCAATCACATCGGTAATCTCACAATTCAGCGTTTCACAGATACGGGCTAATGTGTCCATGCTGATGTGCTTTCCCTCTTTGCTCATGTTGGCAATCATATTCGTTGTCATACCAGCGGCAAGCCTTAAATCCTCTTTCCTCATATCACGCTCTAACAGTGTGTGCCAGAGTGGTTTATAGCTGATGTGCATATTGTTTTCCTGCCTTTCTACCCATACCACCGGGGCGGCTGCCCCGGCAGGAACTTTTCTCTTATTATAGCACCAATCTTGTGTAATCACAATTTATTCTTGTATCCTGCCGCTGATACCGTCTGGATTGTGCTTTTCCTTTCTTTTTGTTCCCTTTAATTAGCCATAAACTGCTTAATGCCCTGTGATTTTGCCGCAGGGTTATCCGACCCGTAACCTTCCAGAAGGTTGATGACGCCCCATACCGCCAGACCGGCGCCAAGAGCCATGACCAGAATTTTGAGAATGTCGATTGCCTGATTGAAAAATTCCATATACGTTCCTCCATTTTGTTTGTTTGATGGTTTTGGGTACAAAAAAAGCCGCCCACATCGGCGGCGCTTCGGGTCATCATGGCCCGAAGTTACACAAACTCGTCGCTGTCCAGATCATCGAAGTTCAACAGGTCAGCTTCTTCGTCCGTGTCGGAGCCGTCCACTTCGTACACCGTGTATTCGTCCTCCGGCTTTAGTCTCAATGGCCGGTGGCGGAACAGGCTTTCCAAGCGGAAGGCGTTTTTCTTTTTATCAAATTCGGCTGTGTACTTGTAATTCGGGTGCTTTTTCAAGTCATACTTTGGGGATAGAAAAGGCGGGAGCCCCCGAAGCTGCAAGATACATTTATCCCCGGGCATGGTGGTGATCTCGCTGGTGGTCATCAGCTCCCGGCCAAGTCGCTGCATATTCTGGCTGTAACTTTCAGACTGTCCACGGCTTCGGCCCTCGGTCTGCATGGAGATGGTGGCCTTGCCCAGCCAGTTTTCCGAAATATCCTTTAGGGTGGAAGCCTCCCGGCCTCCGAGGAACACGATGCTGTCCATGTTTCCCATGATGGTTTCGGAATGGTCTTTGTACAATGCCTTGCACTGGCTCATAGCCTGATAAAAGAGCGTCAGGCTGATCTCCCGGGAGCGAATGACGGCCACAATCTTTTCCAGCCCCGGCACCTGCCCGGTGTTGGCAGCCTCGTCCCACAGCACCCGCACATGGTAGGGCAGACGCCCGCCATAGGTGTTGTCAGCCCGTTCACACAGAAGGTTGAACATCTGCGAGAAAGCAAGGGCAACCAAAAAGTTGTAGGTGGTGTCCGTGTCGCTGATAAGGAAGAACAGCGCCGATTTTTCGTCCCCCAGCTTATCAAGCTCCAGCTCGTCATAAGACATGATCTCCCGAAGCTGGGGAATATCAAAGGGAGCCAGTCTTGCACCGCAGGAAATCAAAATGCTTTTGGCTGTCTTGCCGCTGGCGAGCTTGTATTTCTTATACTGCCTCACGGCGAAGTGGTGGGGGCTGCGGCGTTCCAGCCCGTCAAACATATAGTCCACCGCATTTTTGAAGGTTTCGTCATCCTCCCGGACTTCCATGCTGTTTATCATTTCCACCAGCGTATTCATGTTGCGTTCTTCTTC
>NZ_WQPQ01000006.1:0-186357 GCF_018785365.1 Clostridium sp. MCC344
AAAAATCACTAGATTATAAGCAACTTTTAAAAGAGCGGTGGAATTTACTTTTTCACTGGAATTTACTTTTTCAAGTCAGCTCTATTCTATCAAAACAAGCGGCAGTCCCACCACACATGGTCCTGTCGCTCTTTCTTATTTCTTATTCTTTTTTCTTTTATTTTACTTTCCGCGCCTCTACGATCGACATTCCCTGCCGGATCAGATCTTCCATTTTGGCTTCACGGGCATTGATCTTTGCGGCCTCTGCGAGGACTTCCTGGATCCGGCCGCCGGGAACCACGACAGCGCCTGTGCTGTCCATAAGGATCAAATCTTCCGGAAGGATCTGGACGCCTCCGATCATGACCGGAACATTAACGCCGACTGTCTCGATATCCCGCGCACTCTTTACCGGGCATGTTCCCGCGCAGTATGCCGGAAATCCAAGTTCTGCGATCTCGTCCGCATCTCTCAGGCAGCCGTTCGTCAGTTCTCCGGAAACTCCGCGCGTTTTTGCCCGCAGAGCAAGGAGCGCACCGCCTGTGCTGACATTCTGAATTCCTGCCATATCGATCACGAGCATATCATACGGCTTTGTCTCTGTATCGATAATTCCGCCCTGACGTGCCTGATTTTTTCCGTCATACGCCGTACTGCGGCGTGCCTGGCGGATCGTAAGCGCAAAACCTGCTGCTTTCTCCTGTTTCGGATCGATCGCATGAAGTCCGATCACTGCACCCCTCCGGATTCCCAGATTATCCATCGCGTCAGAAATATTTCCGGTCGGGTATTTCAGAATTTCCTCTATGATCTTCTTCTTTTCTTCCAGTTCCATAAATGTAACCTTCTTTCCGTCTCTTAGAATTTTCCAGTCATCTTTCTGACATCCGGAACCATATCCAGTTCCATCAGACTTGCATAGATCGCATCTGCATGTTCCTCTCCGACTCTCGGGATCATGATCTCCTTATATTTTCCTGTTACGCCCCCGAATGTCTCATCGATATCGATCTCATGACCAAGAAGATAGGTCGTGTTGGTTGCATGCGTTCCGTCTTTAAAGTAGATCGTTGCTCTTCCGCCTCTGGACGGGGTAAATTCATCACTTCCCACGAGCTCCATGCGTTTTAACAGATACTGTACCTGCGGATT
This sequence comes from Clostridium sp. MCC344, assembly GCF_018785365.1. Classification (NCBI taxonomy): domain Bacteria; kingdom Bacillati; phylum Bacillota; class Clostridia; order Eubacteriales; family Clostridiaceae; genus Clostridium; species Clostridium sp. MCC344. The sequence continues at coordinate 1,135 of NZ_WQPQ01000006.1, forward strand.
CTTTACGTTCGACATCCTGCCTCTGGCCCAGTCGTTCCTGCAGGCTCTGAACCGGAAGTATGATTTCAAAAAATATCTCTCTCCTCTCTCCGCAAAAATGATGCAGGATTACAACTGGCCGGGAAATATCCGTGAACTCAGAAACATCATCGAGCGTGCCGTCATTATCAGCAATGAGGATGAGATCGGTCCGGATGCACTCCACTTATTTCCGGTAAAGGAACGCCCGGAGACAAAGTCGAGAGTCCTGGATCCCGTGAAGGACTTAAAGACTGCTATGGAAGAGCTGGAACTGGAATATATCAACCATGCCTACGAAAAGTACGGAAACGTCCGTGAGGCCGCAGAGAGCCTCGGAATGACACCCTCAACGTTCGTTCGGAAGAGACAGAAATATACGAAAGGTGCGGATTGATAGATGGAAAGCCCAATGTTTATCTGGTTTTGAGGCTGCAAATGTGATATATTGATGATATCTGAGCAAAGGTATCATGTACCTGTGGACTGCCACAGGTAGCCCTCAAACCAATGATTCTGAAAGGGGTATCACTATGAAAAAAATCGGCGCGATTACTGTCGGCCAGTCTCCCAGAGTTGACCTGATTCCTGAGATCCAGCCCATCCTCGGAGACTCGGTTGAGATCATTCAGGCCGGAGCACTGGACGGACTTTCAAAGGGAGAGATCGCAAAGTTTGTTCCGCGTCCCGGTGAAAACGTCCTTGTGTCCAGACTCACGGACGGAACCTCAGCAACATTCGGAGAATCCTACATTCTTCCCCGCCTGCAGCTTTGCATTGACGATCTCGAACAGCAGGGCGTTTCTCTGATCCTTCTCCTCTGCACCGGAGAATTTCCGGCTGAATTTCACTCCAATGTCCCTCTTATCTTCCCTGACCATATCTTAAAGGGACTGATCCCGGCCATCAGCGTAAAAAATCTGTCGGTCATCATTCCTACAAAGGCGCAGGAGGAACAGATGCCCGGAAAGTGGAAAGACTGCTGTGACTCTCTCCACGTGACCTCTGTATCCCCATACGGTGATCCTCTCGCTGTTTTTGCAGCTGCAAAGGAGATCCCCGCTGATACGGATCTGATCCTTTTAGACTGCATCGGATACACCATCGAAATGAAGGAGCGTATCCAGGCTCTGACCCAGAAGCCAGTCCTTCTTTCCCGTACTCTCGTAGCCCGGGTGATTCGTGAATTAGTCTAATGTTTTTTCCCACTTCATTTTCCAAGGGATTTTCAGTATCTCCTATTTCCAATACTGTTCCGGTTATCGGGCCAAAACAGCCGAATATCCTGGTATCTCAAGGCGCTGCCTGCAATATAGGATCAAAGAGTACCATATCTCATCGCAATCTCACTATGATGAAAGCTGAATCTTTCGCAAGAGTTCCAGAAATAAAGAAGTGCCTGTCCTTCTCCGAAAAATTTCCGGTAAAGGACAGGCATTCTTATATGGTCACATAATTTCTAATTCACTGCGGTTCGTTCACTGCCAATATTCTTATCTCTCCCCGGCGCGGTACTTCGTCAACAGGCGGTTGATTCTTCCTGTCGGGTTTAAGAGATCGCTCAAGGATGCGTCGTGGTTCAAGTTGTCGATGATAAGAGCAATGTACTTACTCATGTCAACATTGATATAGTACGGTTTTGAGAGTAGCTCCGGTGTCTGATAGATAAGGTTTGTCGTCAGGACGCGGTCGATGATGCCATTCTCGTAGTACTCATCAAATTTCTTTAATCCGCCTGTAAAGAGACCGAATGTCGTGCAGATGAAGACCTTTCTTGCCTTCATTCTCTTTAACTCTTTGGCGGTGTCGAGCATGCTCTCACCGGAAGAGATCATATCATCAACGATGATCACGTCTTTGCCCTCCACGCTTGCGCCGAGGAACTCATGGGCAACGATCGGGTTGCGGCCGTTGATGATCTTTGTGTAGTCACGTCTCTTGTAGAACATACCGAGATCCAGTCCGAGAACATTTGCGAAGAAGACTGCGCGTCCCATACCGCCTTCATCCGGGCTGATGACCATCATGTGGTCACTGTCGATCTCAAGCTCCTTCTCGTTCTTTAACAGGTATTTGATAAACTGGTAGATCGGCTGTACCGTCTCAAAGCCCTTTAATGGGATCGCATTCTGGACGCGCGGATCATGCGCATCGAACGTAATGATGTTCTCAACGCCCATGTCAACGAGCTCGCGGAGCGCCATCGCGCAGTCTAAGGACTCACGACCGGTTCTCTTATGCTGACGGCTTTCATAGAGGAACGGCATGATCACATTGATCCTTCTGCCCTTTCCGCCTACGGCTGCGATCACACGCTTTAAATCCTGATAGTGGTCATCCGGAGACATGTGGTTCTTTAAGCCGTTCATCGTGTATGTCATATTATAATTGCAGACATCTACCATAATATAGAGGTCATCACCGCGGACAGACTCTGTCAGCTCTCCCTTTGCCTCACCAGAGCCGAAACGCGGAGTCTTTGCGCCGATAATGTAGGAATCTCTCTGATATCCGGCAAAAGCGATCGTGGTCTTGTGCTCGCTCTCTCTTTCTTTTCTCCACTCGACCAGCCAGGCATCTACCTTCTTACCCAGATCCTCACAGCTTTTCAGCGGAATCAGACCTAATGGTCCAACCGGTATTGTCTCAATCTGCTTTTCTTCGTACAGCATTCCTGTTCCTCCCTGATAATTTTCATTTTTTGATATTTTCCGCCGCATCCGGATCCTGCGTTTCCGGATTTCCCCTTCATTTTTGCGGCATCTGGATCACTTCCGCCCGCTTTCTCTGCAGAATCCAACCGGGCATTCGCGATACATCTCATTTATAGCACCAACCATCCATACCGTCAACCGGATTTCCGACCCGTTCTGACAGGATTTCCCATTTTCCGATTAATTTTATCCGGCATCTGGATCTGGCACCTCACAATGCTGTTTTCTCACAGCGCCAGCTCCGCTTTTCCTGAAGCTTTATCAGCCTCTCCGCACAAATCCTCTTCTCACCAGGCGGAGATCGTCACCGATCAGCGGTATGATCTTATACTTGCTCATGATCCTCGAAGTCACGCGCTCCGTGAATGCATCCTGGAGTTCCCCCAGTGTCAGGTTTGTGGAGATGATCGTTCCCTTGTTCCGGTTCAGGCGCTCATTCACACAGTAGAACATCTGCGACGCCGTAAAGGTATTGATCAGCTCCGTTCCCAGATCATCGATGATCAGAAGGTCGCAGTCCAGGATATAAGCGGCCCGGTCCTTCGCCTCATCGTCATCATTTCCATTAAACCGGCTGCCCGCCAGAATATCGAACATATCCGTCGCTGTCAGATAGACAACGGAATAGTACCTACGGATCAGTTCTCTCGCGATGCAGTTGCTCAAAAACGTCTTACCGCAGCCGGTATTTCCGGTAAACAGGATACTTTCCTTTTCATTTTTGAAGTTTTCCACATACTCTTTGCATTCCCTGATCATCATGGACATATAGTCGTAGACGGTCATTCCCGTCTTCTCATCCACATGGGTCCTGTCATAGTATTCCATGGACAGGGTATCAAAATTCTCGCGCTCCAGGACTTCGCGGATATTGGACTGATCGTAAAGGATCTCAATTTCCATATGCCGGAAACAGTGGCATTTCTTTCCATCTGCATAGCCCGTATCCTTACAATCCGGGCAGACATACTGGAGTTCCAGATAATCTGCCGGATATCCGTTCTGTTTTAAATAGAGCGCTTTCTGCTCCTTTAAGAATTCCGCGTCCTTTTTCAGCTGGTCCGCTGCCGCCCGGTCACCGGCAAGGAGCTTTCTCGCCGCCTGGGCCATCGTCGCCGCAAGCTCGTCGGACAGCGCCTCTACCTGCGGAATCTTTTCAAAAACTTCAGCAACCCGCTGATCCTGGTCCCGCTTATCCTGAAACTGTCTCTGGTTGTAGACCCGCATGATCGCATCATACTGGGAATTACTGAGTGCCATCCGCACTTCCTCCTTCTTTTCCGGGTCGATCCCGTCCCCGGGATTTTTCCTTCCTGCCTGTCTTTTCCATGTGCCGCGCAGCAAGTGCGCTCATCTGCCAGAAAGTTACTTTCTGCTTTTTATATCCGCCCAGACATAATCATCATAATTATAGGACCGCTGCTCAAAATTATTGAAGCGGTTTGAGGACGTGTTCCGGTTCTGCTTCGGTGCTGCCGTGGATTTCTTCGCCTGCTTTTCCTGACGGCGTTTATCCAGGGCTGCGACGTCCTGTAAGGTCCTCACGCCGTTTTCTTTCCAGCCCGTGAGGATTTTATCCGCATACGGGAAACTCGCCGATCCTGTGGCCGTGAGCGTCCTGTTGCATGCCTCCGTGACGATCGCGGAATCGAAGCCAAATTCCTTAAACCAGCGGCGCATAAATTCCTGCTCCGCAGTTCCGGGAATCCTTCCCATGATGCCGAATGCTTTCTTAACCGCAGAAATATCTTTTGAGTATCTTATAGAGTATTCTCGCGCCTCATCCTTAGTATGAATTCCTTCCTCATACCATTTTAAAGCTACTTTCTCTATGTAGCGAATGCTCGTGTGGCCGCCTTCAGCACAGTATTCCGCGAGATATTCGAGAAGCTCGCATGACATGTGCAGTACATCGTAAAAGTAGGCAAATTTCTCACATTCGATCGCGCTGAATGTCTTTCCGAGATACTGCTGAACCGCGTAGAGAAGCGCGGAGAATTCCTCATCGGAGGAAAGGCGTTTCATACGGTCGTAACTGTTTCCTGCATCCGGGATCGCAGATTTTTCCATGGACGGCACATCCTGGGATGCCCCTTCGTCCATCGGAACCTCCGCCCCTGATTTCTGTCCGTTCATTTCTCCCCGTCCGGGCGCAGATCCCGCATTCTGACGGTTTTCTGCGAACCTCGCGCCTGAATTTTCTGTCTCTTCCGCCATCTCCCGCGTCACCGCAGTCTCCTGCTCTTCCACGGATTCTCTTTCCGGTGCAAGGACACCGGTCCGCTCCCAGTATGCCAGAGCGCGGCGGACATCCGCCTCTGTGTGGTTCAGCGCATCCGCGATATCCGGGATCTCTATGTTCTCACCTTCATGGCGCAGAAGATACAGATACACTTTTACATATTCTCCGCTGGCTGTCCCCATATATTCGTCGATAAAAGTATTGGAAACGGCGGTCACCGCCGCATTGATGTTGTTTTTATAGCCCAAGCTCATTCTTTTCACCCTTTATATTCACGTTACAGTGCGCGGGCACTTCAGTGCCCGCGCACTGTAACAGGATTTTGCCGATGCTTCGCATTCCAAATCGGCAAAATCCGCGACCACAACGGTATCATGCGGAATTTTCAGTTCAGAAAATTCCTACCCGTGCAAAGTAACATATTCACGTCCTATCTGCAAATATCATACCATACGCCCTAAAAAAATGAAATAGCCGGAATTATCCACTACTCTAATTGTGGATAATGTGGATAACGTGGATAAACGCATTACATAACTGTCAAAAAAGCTCTTAAAATCCCCATAATTCCTTATTTTTCCCGGCTTTCCGGCATTTCCCGATTTTCAGTTATGTAAATCAAAAAATCCACAGGGTCTTCAACAGATTTCTGTTGAAAACTCTGTGGATAATGTGGATAACTTACTGTCCAAGGAGCTTTTCGCCCACTTTTACAATATCTCCGGCCCCCATAGTTATCAACAGGTCGCCGTTGACACAATTTTCAAGAAGGAATGTCTCGATCGCGTCGAAACTCGGGAAATAGTGGGTATCCGTCCCCAGCGCAGCGATCTTTTCCGCCAATGTCTCGGAGCTGATTCCCAGATTGTCCGTCTCCCGGGCTGCATAGATGTCCGCGAGAACCACATGGTCCGCTGCGGATAAGGACTTCGCGAAGTCATCCATCAGCGCCTTGGTTCTCGTATATGTATGCGGCTGGAAGACGCACCAGATCTCACGGTGCGGGTAATTTTTCGCCGCTGCCAGAGTCGCCGCGATCTCCTGCGGATGATGCGCGTAGTCATCAATGACGGTCACGCCGCCGATCATGCCTTTTTTCTCAAATCTGCGGTGTGTACCCGTAAATCTTAAGAGTCCGTTCCTGATCCCATCGCCGCGGATTCCCAGCTCGTGAGCCGCTGCGATGGCCGCCAGGGAATTGTATACATTGTGGATCCCCGGTACACCGAGAGTAATCGTGTCAATGGCTTTTCCGTCCTCTAAAAGAGTATAGGTTGCGCAGGCATTCTCGTTGAATGTCACGTCTGCGGCGCTGTAATGGCTCTTTTCCGGGTCGCTTCCGACGGTGATCACCTTGATCGGAAGTCCGTCGCAGATCTCTCTGTAGTCACGGATATCGCTGTTGATGATGAGGATTCCGTTTTCCGGGAGAAGTTCCGCAAATCTGCGGAATGAATGGCGGATATCTTCGATATCTTTAAAGAAATCGAGATGGTCTGCTTCTATATTTAATATGATCTCCATATTCGGGAAAAAGGACAGGAAGCTGTTTGTATACTCGCAGGCCTCTGTCACGAAAAGTTCCGGTCCGCCAACACGGATATTTCCGCCGATGGAGTCCAGCATTCCGCCGACGGAGATCGTCGGGTTCTTCTTTTCATCCATCAGGATCTCAGTCAGCATGGAAGTTGTCGTTGTCTTTCCGTGGGTTCCGGACACCGCGATGGATTTCTCATAGTTTTTCATGAGCTGTCCGAGAAGCTCCGCTCTGGAGAGGATCGGGAGATTCTTTGCCGCTGCCGCCGCGTACTCCGGGTTATCCGGGTGAACCGCCGCTGTGTATACAACAGCGTCGATATCGTCGGTAATGTTCTCCGCCCGCTGCCCGTAGACGATCTTTGCGCCGTGGGCGGTGAGCTTGTCGGTGAGCTCGGACTCATGGGCATCAGAGCCGCTTACTGTGAATCCTCTCTCCAGCAGGATCTCAGCCAGTCCGCTCATGCTGATTCCGCCAATGCCGATAAAGTGAATATGTTCTGGTTTATTAAAATCGATTTGATACATCGCAGTCTCCTTTCGGATATTTGATCTCTATTTTAGATATTTTTATACTGTGTACATTTAAGCACATAAAAAATATGTGCTTAAATATGCACGGTCTTTTACACATGATATCACAAAAGCAAAAGAAAATCTATCCTCGTGGAAAAATTAACATGAGGCGAAATTCACGCAGATCTTTTCTTTTCTGTGCAGCACTTTCTATATAAAAAGGGCGTGTGAAAAAATGAGAAATCATTTGGCCCTTCTTTTTTATAGGCTATGTTTTTTCACAGCCCCTCGCGCGGTCACTTGCGACAATCTACATCTTCGCGCGAGTGCGCATCTTTGGCACGTTAGTGCCTTTTTATGGAACAGGGAATTTCTCGAAATTTCCTGTTCCATAAAAAATCCCGCATCTACTGGATTTTTCATCCAACAGATACGGGATCACTAATTTTACGCTGCAGCTTTTCCAAAAATCACATGCTGATACCGGATCAGAACGGATAACAGGATCTGACCAAGAAGACCGATAGCCAGGATCTCTCCGATTCCGACTGTGATCGTGGAAAACCAGATCATGTCCTCAGAACCGTATGCGAAGCGGAGCACCCACGGAACAATGATCATGTTCGCGAGGATCGGCGGAACAGATACCAGATAGCGGTTTTTCCGGAGCAGGTAAGAACCTACCGCACCGATCAGGGTCGCAATACTTCCAAAGATCACATCGAGAGCCGCCGCGCCGCCAAGAAAGTTGGCAAGCAGGCATCCGATAAAGAGTCCCGGAATTGCCGCCGGGGTAAAGTACGGAAGTACGCAGAGAAGCTCAGAGATCCTAAACTGGATCGGTCCAAAGCTGATCGGCAGGAACACCATCGTCAGCACCACATAGATCGCCGCGATAGCCGCCCCGTATACAAGTGTCAGTACCGGGCTGTTTGTTGCGTTGTTTTTCATATTCAGTTTCTCCTTTAGTTTTGTTTTAGGTGTGGAAGGTCTCGAACACACCGGTCATTGCTGCAAAACGCCCAATAAATAAGGGCATCTGCGACCTTGGGAATTCACCGTTTATCTGGATCAAAAATCTACTACACAGTTTTTACACAGTTTTCGTTTTTTCTTCCTGCTCACTACGTATTTTTCTGAGATAATACATCTTCGATCACCATAAACAGCGTGCTTTTTAGCTCATAGAGTATAGCATCTTTCAACAAGAATAGCAACCGTTTTGATCACTTATTCCTGTTTTTCAAAGATCTTTTCTAACTTCGCCATTTCTTTGACCTTTGTGTTCGGCAGAACATGTGAATACAAATCCGCAGTCATTGCAAATGTCGCGTGTCCCAAGATACATTGCATACTCTTAAGATCAATTCCGCACTCCAAGCCGCGTGTTGCAAACGTATGTCTCAGAGTATGAAATGTAAACAGCGGCATATCAGTCCCCTTTGCCTTCATTTCTTTTACGCATCGTTTAATGTCAGCAGTTACTCTATCTCGTGTAACCGGTTTTCCATCATTTGTTGTGAATACCAGATCTTCCAGTCCTTCTAATGGTTTCCATAAATCTCCTGCCAACTGTTTCATCTCTTCCTGCTTCTGTTTTTGATGCTTCAGTATCTCGTAACACACTCCCAACATAGGAATATCCCTTTTGGATGTCTTTGTTTTAGGTGTATCTTTATAATGTCCACGGCTTTTTACATATTTCAGTGTTCCCGTTACATAAACGATTCTCTTCTCAAAGTTTACGTCATTCCAGGTAAGACCTCGAACTTCACCGTTTCTCATTCCAGTGCACAATGCTAATTGGTATAGCTCGTACATTGGACTGTATTCCTTTGTATATTCCAGAAAAGCTTTCTGCTGTTCCATGCTCAATACCACCCTCTCCTTTGGTTCTTTTCCGTTCGATAATGAGGCTAAAGCTACCACATTTTCCTTCAGCATTCCCAATTTTACCGCCTGCTTAAACATGCCAGATAAAATAGCAGCCGTTATTTTAATTGTACCTTTGGCAAAATGTTTATCTGTCATTACACTATAGACTTTCTCAACGTGACTCACCAGGACACTAGTCAATCGTTTTTTTCCTAATATAGGTTTGATCTGACTATTATAATTGTTAATATAACTTTCCACAGTTCCCTGCTTCACTCGCGGGCGCTTATATTTCTCGATCCATTCCTCAAACCATTCTTGAACTGTGATCTTGCTCGGTGCCTTATATACTCCGTGTGTTACTTCATAACGTAAGTCTTCCAGTTTTTTCTCTACAACCTTCAAGTTTGAATCATAAACCGGGGGATAGATTTCTCCTTCGTGTTGAAATCTTCCCATATACAATCCATCTTTTCGTTGAACAATCCCTTTGGGTAATTTTTTTCCCTTTTGATCATATGCCATATAATTATTAAGCGGGTTTCTTTTGGAAACCCGCTCATCCTCCTTACTTAGAATTTTCTTCAACCCACAGATCAAACTTATCAACATTGATAAGCAAACGCGCGCCTATTTTAACTCTTACTTCAGCCTCTCTCGCCAAACGCAGTGCAGAATTTCTGCCGATTCCCCCTGCATATTCTTGAAATTCCGGTACTGAAAGCAATTTCTTATTCGCCATAACTTTTCCCTCCTCTAATCACTTCCATGCAATTCCTCTGATTGCAGACATCGCATTTTTGCCAGTTTCATGATATCTCTTTTTTATACAGCCTTTCAGATTCGTACAAATCCAGTTCATTAGCGTGACCTGAGGCAACAAATCAAGCTCTCGATCAGCGCAAAAATCTTTATACGATTCATATAAATCTGAAACGTATATATAATCCTTACTATTTCCAGTGCATTGCAGACATCTTTCCGCAAACTGTTGGGCGCTCATGGTACTGTCGTATACACAATATCGCCAGTTCTGTTTCATTTTTTCTGCAATATAGCACGGTGAAAATATAAAGTTATTCTCAATCAAGCTTGACACTTTTGTCAGGCACAAGGAAATAATCTGTTCTTTTTCCTTCATCAGTTTGTATATCAGCTGCTGATCTGCCTGGTCTTTTGCCACGCTATGTATAAACGGAATAATAACCATCCGATCCCAGAAGGAATCATCATCCTCCTCTTTTGCAACAACTACCGGAAAATTACTTGCAAAAAGGAAATTCATATTGCTATGAATCTGGATATAGTCCTTAAATTTGCCTTCTATAGTCACCTTATCCCCACCTGTAATGCACTTAATTTCCGAGACAGTTTCCTTCGGAATCTTCCCGTTTGGTAAATCCATGCAGAGATTCAAAAGCTTTCCTTCTATGTCAGCAAGACCGAATCGTCCTCCCAGCTGATTTATTGACCTCGTTATTGTCAAATTTTCTCCTAATAACTTGATCAATAAATTTCCTAGTGTACTCTTTCCACTGTTAGGAGCGCTTCCCATCACGAAAAAGCATTTTCCGTGATTTAATGGTGTAAGCATATAGCCCAATGCTTCTATGATTCGTTCTTTAACTTCTTCATCACCGCAACTGCAAACTTGTAGAAATTTCTGGAATGCAGGTGCATTACAACTTTCCGTCCAGTTAACCTGAAGCTCATAAAAAGTCAAGTAATTAGGCGAATGTTCATGCAATTCAAGTGTGCGCAAGTCCAGCACCCCATTTTGAAAAACAACATAATATTGTCCTTCAGCAATCCGTTCTTCACAGTTCGGAGGCACCCGGGACTTATCTGATTGCATAAATTTCAGTAGATGTCGGAATGTATCTGTTGTGACACATCCAAAAGCATCATAACTGACTCGCTCTCGAACCATGCTCATTAACTCTTCCGGATTATGAATAAGCTCATATGTGCGACCATTATAAAAGTACAGTTGCTTTTCATACACTATGACCGTCACTTTTGCAGTAATCGCTTTTTCTTTGTCCAGTAGTTGCTTTGTCTCATTCCCTCTACCAGAAACTCCTGATGAGCTTTGAAATCTTTCTTTATCTGTACTCTGCTGGTCTGTATCACTCACATTGATTTCTGGCATCAGTTTCATGCCACCTGCTTTTTCAGATTCCCTCTGTTTTTTCAGCACAGTTTCCGAGGAATTTGCTTTCATAATCAAACTGGTTTTCTCCGGCGCCGGAACTAATTTCGTCTCTTTCCCATGTACCGGCCATGCAGAAAGACTATACTCCTGCATTTTAGAACGCTCCTCCGCAGATGGCAGAGAGTGCATGATGCACTCTCCATCATCCGTTTCCATCGTATTCTTACCATGGCATCGCGGAGAATATATGTTCCTGATTGTTGGTTTCTTCCCGCATATTGACGGTTTCATTTCTTCCATCTTCTCTTCCCTCCATCCAAGCATCACGCACTATTGCGTATAAACCCGAAATGCCGTTAATCATCTTGTCCTCGCAAATATAGCTGATTTTTTCTTTATCCTTGTTGTAGCTGAATGCTATTGTAAGTTCTTCATTTTCAACTACCCCAAAGATCGAGAATGTCTCTTCCTGATCCTTATCCGGAAAGAATACATACCGAGCGTTTTCGCAGTTGCCTCCCAATTCTATCGCCGCTTTTTGCATGGTTTTCAAGCAAATGCGTACGCTCATGGGAACGGTGACTGGCTGACCGTTCTCAATCTGCCATTCATAACGTGCACCCCTGTACTCCACAACTATCGCTGCGTTGATAATCCGCTCGTCCTCATTGGCTCCCAGCTTTGCTACGGTTCCTTTTTCGTTAACAGAGATGTAATCTGCTTCTTTTTTCGGATTTACAGATTTTCTTACCATCTCTTCAAAATATTCCTTTGTTTTCATTTTGTCATGCCTCCTGTCATATAGCCGCTGATCAAGCTATCGTTTATTATTGAGATCCACGCTCACAACATCCCATTCACTAGATCAGCATTGGAATGTTTTGTTGTTCGTTCCGATCTATGCTTAAAATGTAGCAGAGTCTTTTGTTCTTCGGGTACGCAATTTTTTCAGAGAATATTCCACTACTGCTATTGTCCTGTTTTCTCTCTTTAAATCGCCTAAATTTGTCTGAAAGAAAAATGAGACTAGCGTCTGGGCGATTTCACTCAAACGCTAGTCTCATTAAATTTACTACTCAATTTCATGAATTGTTTACATGCTTTTCATTCAAGTCAAACGCACGTAAAACTTGACGCATACTTCCGGTCAGCATAAGCTAACAAATTCTTCTCGGAATTGCTGCGCTCTACACTCCGTTTCTGTCAGCTCAATCCATTATCTCCAGACAATGTGCGCCCTCTCGGAGCATTTATCTCAACCGGAGATTGGACTCTTACTGAGACGAATTTACTATTACTCACCATCTAAAAGAAGTGGAAATCTTATCTGACTGGGATAATATATTTGTTCTTCTTTTCCACCTATACTACTGATATAAATTCTTTCCATTCCACCCGTTAGCTCTTCAAGCATTGCCATTTGATATCCTGCATTTAACGAATCAAAAATTTCATGAAATTCGTTGTAATAATAATCTGCTATTTCTTTTATTACATTCTGCATACCTAAATCAGAACTATTTTCATTCGAACTATATTTTACAGTGCTTTCCAAGATTCTTCCATACATGCATCGAAGTAGTTTGTCAAGGTCTTGTTCTGCATAATCTTCCTCTTTATGATTTTTTTTCCTAAAGAACAGATACGCTGCTAAAGCTTCTCCTAGTTGTGAACGTTTTATACTATAATTTTTTAACATGATCTCCTCTCCGCATGCAATGTTAATTTTAAATTTTTTTACATATTTTAATTTTTGGAAGGCTTTCATTATATTATTTTGTATTGTTTTTTCGTTTTCCTCTTTTTCTATCATCCCAGCGTAAATAGTTCCTAAATCGTTAAGAGAATAGTTCGTTTTTTCCAAATTATAGTAGAAATTTTTTATTTCAGAAAACAGCGAATAATCTGGTATTAAATCTATGTAAAATTTTTGTATAAAACGATTACGTGCATATAAATATAAGTTTATATAAATATTATCACTTTTAGGCCAAACACTATTTTGCTTATTTGCCTTTACTCTGGCATAATGTGTTTTTTCTCTTTCAAACGCTTTTATCAGCCTGTCCCTTGCATAAGCAAACACTGGGTCTAAAATAACTTCCAATATACACATATAATTATCCATCAACCCACTCCACATTATATTTATTTCTTTAAAATATTCTTCTGCGGTTCTCCCTTCGTCCGCAATATTACCTGCATCATAGGTATACATCTCTTGCATTGCTTCCGAAGTGTTAAGACGCACATCATTTTCCAAATCAAATAATTTTTTTAGCCTTTTTCTTTGAGCAAAACTTATCTCCCTATCACAAATATCACACAATATTGTAAACTGTTCTTCCTTTTTCTTCTCTTTTGCAAAAAAGGAATTCAACGTTTCATGATTTTCTATCAGCCATTTATAAATTTTATCCCCTTCTATATCAAATTTAGGGTACTGCAATGAACGATAAAATTTTTGATACGCATCCACATACCATCTTGCAAATGCCTTCCGATCATCAGCATTATATGCGTTTTCTGCATCTTTTATTCCCATCAATTTTATCACATGCGTTTGCACGCTATTTTCTACCATCCGCGCACCGGTTTTCTCTCCACTATTCTTGTTCATACTAATCCTCCCGTAATATCATGTGTCAATGTGTCAAGCCTTTTTCCAAGCATAACTATTACTTTTAAATTTAAGAATCAATTTCTCAGCACTGTCTTTAATAAGCTATAGACTTGAAATGTCACTGACACATTGGCACACCAATCTGATACATCGTTACACCAAACAAGTAAAAACACGCTTTGCGAGTTTCCCCTTGTTATCGCGACAGTCGCCAAGGTCTCGCGCAAGCGCGGACTTTGGTTCGTTATTCGCGTAAATCAATAGAAGCAGTTGACTCTTGTCCCCTGCTTCTCATGCCTTTACCTTATTTTCTTTTTTGATTGTCAATGTATTTTTTTGCTTGTTCCAACATTATTTCTGCTGTTTCAATTTGCTTTTGCGTCCCTACCATCGAAGCAATATAAAACGGATCATAATCACTCGCATGTCTAATTTCTTCTGCCTGGACAATCTGCCGTCCTAATGATCTCGGGAAAATTTCTTTTGCCACGAAATTTTTGTTGAAATAGGCCAATGTGTCCTTATGACGTTTAAATGCAACCCCATGAACCGAAAGGACCGCATCAATGGTATGATAAATAGAATAATATGCTCGATTATTTGCTCCGCGATACTTTCCGCATTCCATCAAGAGTTTAGCTGTTTCAAGATCTTCTTCCGCTATTTGCAATCGATGATACACAAGATCCCAGCGATCCCCAACGTCAAATTCTTCAGGCTGCTTCATATAAAGAAATCCCTTCCCTTTTCACGTTTTTATAAAATGGATACACATCACTCCAGTGGAGGAAAGTCTTTTTGTTTTTTACGATCGGCATCATCCAAATATCATGCTCTACATTGTAATCGAATCCCAACTCTGACAGTGCGTCAGAAAAATCATCCAGTTCTTCTTCATTCAGATCCACCAATAACATAATATCCACATCAGAATCTTTTGTATAATCACCTCGCGCGTATGAACCGTACAAAATGACTTGTTTTAAATGTTGACCATAGATTTTTTTCACGGCCGCTACATATTCGGAAATTAAATTCTGCATTTCATTTGCCATAGTGTCTCCTCCTTCTTCTTAATATGATTATACTCATTTCCAGTCACGCAATCAATCTCTTTCTTTTATTATCCGTTGCGATATGGCATCTTTGCAACGTCTCTTCATATGTAATCCCATGATTCCTGATTCTTAGAATCCCCTCACACATTCGGCGATGTACCGGATTCTCTGAACTGCGTGTTCTCTGAATCCGATTCGGTTCTTTTTCCAGATGACAGCCAAATCCGCACATCATACAGCCTGTCCTGTTCTCGCCCGTTGTAATCCATCTGCCTGCATTGTCACGAACTACTTCTCCATATATACTGCAAATAGGGATCTCATGATCGAGTTTATATTGCAGCACGTCTTCTTTTGTCCAAAATCCTATCGGCTGGCTTTTAATCGTATGACCATCATAAACATTGCATCCAGTATGATTATACTGGTTTTCTCTTTTGAACCCTTCATCCTGTGTGATTCCCATGATTGGGTATCGCCGATTTTCCCGTACATATCGTTGAAATGGCTCCTTCTTTATGATCTCACAGCACTCATCCGAGATGTCCTCCGGCTCCTTTTCCACATCAGTCAGGTATTGCCATTTTTTCGCAAGCATCCCAAATCGTCCTCTCTCATCTCCATTGAGCAAATAATTTCGGTAACGTTCACTCAGTTTCCCATGGCGTAGCTTTTTTATTTTTGCCGCAGTATCCTTGCTGATAATCGGAAATCCTTTATTTTCCATCACCCAGCGTATTCCATGTCTCGGATGCAAAACCACCAGTTCTATATCCACTTCCGGGAATTTCCGTTTTAACCATTTCGTATACTCCTGAACAAACTCCTTTATCTCAGGGAACTCTGTTCCTGTGTTGACAAATACCAACGGCAATTTCCCATCCAACTGATATTTTCGATAAGCCTCACACACCAGATAGGTCAGCACAGTGCTGTCCAGTCCTCCCGAAAATGATACATATACCATTCCTTCCCAATGTTGATACCATTCATACACTCGATACATCGAAAATGAAGGTTTCAGCTCATAAGGCTGGTACTTCATGCTTTTAAAATTATCCTTCGGAAACTTAAATGTTTCTTTTAATAAAAACGCCATATGTTCCTCCTCTTGTATAATTCATCCATTCTTCTCTGGCTGCACTGCATGCATAAAATACCGGCAGGATCATAGTTCCAGATCCTACCGGCATTCTTGCTGATTAATCTGCGATCACGCAATCATCAAAGCACCCTTGTCTCTCCGATATAAATATATCTGATCAGAAAGCTGTTCTTCCCTTATGACTATATCAGCATTTGTTCTGCGCACCAGCATGCGTAATCCTTCTATATCCAGTCCGGCTGTATATGGAAGAATCAGTGTTTCATGTACCGATGATGGAAGCACAATCAGATCCCGCCCGATTTTTTGTGCCTTTCTTTCCAGTTCACCCGGACGCAAAATTTCTACCGCCCCATAAGCAGACTTCTTATTCGTCATAATATACAGGTGGAATTTTTCCTCTGGATTTTCTTCTGCAAGGCTCAGTCCTAAGATATTTTCCATATACTCTGGCAGGCTGCAAAACAGTCCATCATCCTTTTTTTCCATATTGCCAAGTGCCGCCTGGTACAGATCCTGAGCGGTTACATTCCATTTTTCCATCAGTCCATGATCTACTTCGATACTCCTCAGTTCACCATCTTCCTCCGTAAATTCCAGGAAGAATGTAACCGCCAGATCCAAAAATGAAATCCATGGAATATTCTTCAAACGCTGCTGATTTTTCTCTGCATTCACCAGCCGCATAGTAATCCGGTCCTTTATCGTCTGAAATCCCTTTTTGATTTCATTCCCAATTTTCAGCACATCTGTTTCCTGCTCCCATGCCGTGCATACCATATTCTTGATATTCTGAATCATCATGGACGTGGACTGTTCATTCTGCGTACATCTATACTCTTCATAGAAATCATTCAATTTGATCATCGGTCCCATCATACTTCCCGGTTTTCTGATTGCAATGCCTACTATAACCTCTCCATTATTTAATACCTTTTCTACGATCTCTCCCGTATATTCTGTATTGGATGTGATCTGATTTAAAATATCTTCCGCAAATTCTTTCTGTGTCTTCATATCAATTTCCTCCATGTTTTTTCAATATTTCCGCTTCTATGCGACACTACCGCATCTTAGCGAAACCCAAAATAGCTCGACCCACTTTTCCATAAAAATATAGTTTTTATGCCGCTATCTCCAAAGCTTCTTTCTTCCGATCATACCGATAAATATGCGGAGAAAGCTGTTCATCGCCTCTAATGTGACCTCCTGTATTGACCTGCATCAAAAGTGTCCTCATATCCAGAATTGGGACCGGCACCAGTGTTTCTGATACAGCCATCACTTCATGGATCGAAGTCGGAAATATGATCAGGTTTGCTTTCAGCTGATCTGCCAGCTGCTCAAATGGTTCTTTATCAAGAAGTACCGTTGCTCCATCTGCCTCCTGACGATTCTGTATCATATAAACAGGGAGATTCAACTGATCTCCATTCGGGATATGCTCTCTGTCAAAAGCGGTCTGATTTAAGAGGACATCTTCCAAAAGCTCGGTTTTACAAGGGAACCTCTTTTTCATATTGGTAACCGCCTGTTCATGCAGTACATCCACAGAGATTCCCATCTTTTCCAACAGTTTCTCTGTAATTCTGACGCTATGTATGTAGGATCTCCTGTCCCGAAATTCCAACTGATAAATCACTGCCAGATCCAGATAGTTCTTATGCGGACTTTCCTGCAACAGTTTCAGATTTCTCACCCGATTGATGATGCGGCAGTAAACTTTCGATTTCATTTTTTCCCAATCCGAGAGATCACCAAACATCGATTCCTCATCTGCAATCTCTTCCAGCTTTATGTCCACCCGGATCATTTTTCCAATGCTTCTTCTCAAATCACCATTATGATGAAACACTTTGTAGAAATGGTCCAGATAAACACCTCGGTGGATTCTATTTCCGTGGATCATCACTTCGGTCCCCTGATAGATCAGTTCATTATTTTTAACGAGTGTCGTTTCTTCAATCGCTGACGGATTTCCCAACCTGTACCCAGCGACACGTTTGATCACCTTTATAAATTTTTCCATTGTAAACTGTACTTCCATTTTCATTTCCTCCGTTTAGCATTCTTCCGGATACTGCATCTTCTTTGCCGCGTAGATTCCATCCAGAAATCCCGTCTGATAGATTGCCAGTTCCTTTTCATTGTTGCTCTCCTGTACTGCATCCATATATTCCTCAAAGAGCTGCTTTTCCTCATCGTTCAGTTTTTCTACCAGTTCATCCCGCTTCTGACCTTCTCTCTGATAGAACATCTTTTTCTCCCGCCATTCCGCAAGAAGAATCTGTTCGATCCTCTTTAATGCTGCATCTTTGAATAAATTTAAAATTCCGTCACATGATACCATTGTCTTTTGTCTCCTTCCTTAAGCTGCTGATCTGGACTTTCGCAGTCCTGCCATGGCATCCCGGTACTGTTCCATTGTCATCTGATTGATATCTGTCAATCCATATCTTTTCAATACAGCCTGCCATGACACTCCGGTCCGATCCAGTTCCTTCTGTAACTCATCCAACCGATTCTGCATAGCCTTTTCTGCTAATTTTGTCTTGACCTGTGCGGAATTTCCCTTGGTAGTCTTTGTCTGCTTCTGCACGGTTTCATTTTTCTTACCCGAGTAATACGAATAGACAATTTCCCCTTTCTGATTCTGGATCTGTAATTCTGCGATCTCCCTTTTATCGCTGTAGTCAATGCCTGTGACCTGAAAACGGTCTTTGATCACATATTTTCCATTGATCTGCTGAATGGTAACTCTCTCTGCCGGAAGCCAGATAAACGGTGCCGAATAAAGTTCTCGTCCAATGCCCCAGTTGACACAGGCTCTCTTAAAACTGTCCGATGCCTGTCCTTTCTCCTTCTCAGCATAGCTTTCCGTTCCGACATCCTGCTTCCCGATCCACTGCTTCTTTTCTTCATCCCATACCTCAACGGTACAGTAAAGATTCCCGTCAATCATCTGGTGGCTGCGTTTCCATCCGAATACAGAAAATGTCTCATCCAGAATCTTCTGATCCACACGGGCATCTTTGTACAGCAACAAGGAAACTCCTTTTTCCGTTACCATCGCTACTCTGCACTCAATTTCATCCGCATGAAGCAGACGGATTTCTTTATCTGTCATCTGAAGCTCCTCCCTTCATCATGCCGCCGGGTTCACTACAAATCGCCTGGACGACATGGTCTTCACATACTTCTGATAAGTCTCCGGCTCTTCTTTCTTCAAAGTTTTACTGTCCATCCGCTCTAAGTTTACCAACTGCCAGGTCACCCGAAACTTCTCACTCTCTGCAATCGCATGTTCTCCCATATAGAGTTTGATCGCCTGATCGATTTTTCCTCGTTCCTGCTCAAGATCCCTGATCTGCTCCTGAATCTCAGCTCTCCGACACAGATTTGCATCAAACGAATTCAGAGGAAGGACTTCTTTATCTCTTCCTTCCGGATATTTCTGTGAAAGAAGTTTATCATCCGTTTCCGTTCCATTTGGCTGCGGCGCTTTTCCTGTCAGGACATAATGATTCCAGAAATCTTCTTCGACCGTAATTAAGTTCTGAATCATCTCTTCATCCCAGCTGATCTTTGCATATTTGAATTCCTTTCCCAGTATTACAACGGCAATGTACCAGCTCTTCTTTCCGGTGACTGCCATATAGTGGTAACACTGGATCAGATAATGCTCCGGGATCTTTCCATCCTGCCACTTATCAGCGTTATACGCATTTGCAGTCTTGCACTCCAGACCTGCATTCTCGCCTACCACAAGCCGGTCCACATCAGCGATCATAAACGGATGTTCTTCTGAGCGGTACATATAATTGGACCGCCGCACCTTCTTTCCCGTTTCTTCCATAAACCGCCTCGCGACATACTCTTCCAGATCCCTTCCCTGACGCATCGACTCATTATCGTTATCCTTCACCTCATCACTGGTCTTATCATAAAATACCTGTAACGGGCTGGAATACGGGTTCAATCCGCATACTGCTCCGGCATCTGAACCGCCAAGACCTGTTTTTCTTAACTGTAACCATTCTTCTCTTTCGATTCCCTGCAATGACATTTTTGTTTCCATATAGATTGCTCCCTTCTTTTCCTTTTTCAACGCAAAAAACTCATTATTCCGGAAAAACATTTAACTTTCCATGCTCTTTAAAACTGTAAAACTCATCTTCTCCAACAATGATGTGATCGATCATGGGAAGATTCAGGATATGCCCTGCCGCTGTCAATCGTTCTGTGATTTTCTCATCCTCCCGGCTCGGAAGTGTGTAGCCTGATGGATGGTTGTGAAAGCAGATAATATAGGACGCATTATTCAACAGCGCATGTTTAAAAATATTTTTTACATCTACTGCACACGAATCCACACCACCTACCGCAACAATTTCCACTGCCATCGGCTCCAGCTTTGCATTTACACTCATAACAAGCATCATCTCCCGATCCGCCTGTGAAAACATCGGTCGCACCATTTCGACTGCCTCCACTGCTGATGTAAAGCGCTTTGTCCCATATAACACTTTTCCTTCCCGCACCATCTGAAGTCTCACAATTCCTACCCATTTTCTTGGAATCGGACGCTTCATCATATCTTCAAGCGCTCGTCTCTGTAATTTATCACTCATAGATTCTCTTCTCCTATTTTCTTATCCGTCATATATCTCTATCGCTCTAAACAGTATTTCTCCGCTCCGCAAATCAATATTGCTTCTCAAGCAAAATCATTTCCAACAAAGAAAAAGGGACAGAATCACGTTCTTGGTGTTCTGTCCCCATCACTCTGTCCGTCATGCTGCTTTTAAAAGCTCGCAGGCCCGGTCAATCATTGTATTTCCTTCTATCGTTCTCGCAAAGAGATTTTTCTTATAATTTGCTGTTGTACGAAGCGGCTTTGCATGAGTTGCAAAGTCAGAAACTGCATTGATAAACCGATAACCATTCTTTCCCACATCTTTAAGATCTGGCGCATCATAGTATCTTGCCATCATGTCCTCCTTCATCCGCAGAAGATTTTTTGTCTGCTGTGGTGTCGGATTCTCATAAATGGGAAATAAGGCGTCAATATATTCCTTGATCTGTCGATCAGAAAGCTTGATCTGATTCATGCGTTCAATCGTTTTTCCAAGTTCTGCCATATACTTCTCCGCATAGAACAGAGAATCCCTTGCATCCATAATCTTTCCGTTCATATCTCCGGTATGATTGGTGGACCACACACGCTTCGCTGTATTCAGTGCAAGATTCAATGTATTCTGGCAGACAACCCGGATCGGAGTTATGGCTGCTTTAATTGCTCCGGTTCCATCATGGGAATTCATAAAGACCAGATACGGCTCAATCTCATCACCGCTAATGATATATCTCTGCGGTAACTTTGCGAGGATCCAGGTACGCCGTCCATTCTGCAACGATCCTGCCGTCTCATAAGAAACGCCTTCGCCCAACAGTTGATCTGTAAAGGCGAAGGCGTCTTCATTTTGTACTACTTTATAACGCTCGGTAACAACCCCAAGGACCTGCTGATCCGTATCACGGATATTGGCTCTGAATCCCGGGATCATATTCCCATCGTCGGTCATGATTGGTTTCTGAATAACTTTCCAGTCGAGGCCAGCAGCTACAAGAGCTTCTTTTGAATCCAGAGCATTCTCCACTCTGGTCCCTAATCCGTGCCACGGCTTCTCTCTGGTATAAAACATGTTTTCTACATTCGCTGGCATACTTTTCTCCTTTCGTTTTTCTTATTTCTTTAAAATGTCTGCAAGCCAGATAATAAATTTGGCGGAAACTTTTCCCGCCATCTTTAAAATATTGATTCCTGTCTTCATGATTCTCATCTCCTTTTTATAATTTATTTCACAAAAATAATGTATCATTGAAATTCCAAACGGTACTGCTTATCAGAATCCAATAAACACTTTAATAAACAATATCAAACCAATAACTGCCATTTTTGAAAGGATGATATCATGTTAGACAACACACCCGACATCTTAACTTTTAATGAATGTCGCGAAGTTTTAAAGATTGGGAAAAACTCTTTGCTTGACTTACTTCATAATAAGAATATCGAAGGATTTCGGATTGGAAATCGCTGGAAGATTCCAAGAGAGGCTTTGCTTGAATATATTTATCACAAATACTAAAATAATTCATTATTAGTGATATCTGAAGCTTTTAGGTAACAAAAGAGGAGTTAGAAATCTTGCATTTCCAACTCCTCTTCACGGTAATTCTTACTTAGATTTATTATGCGCTCTTCATTAATAAGCTTTGCATTCCTCGTTCAAAATCAGTTTCATGCACTTTATTTCTCTTTGCCATAACCAGAACAATTTCCTCGCTCATAATAGCCTCGCGTGCATATTGACGGCTCATTCCTGACATAAACATATTTTCCAGAATTTTTTCCAAATTAGGATTTGCAATCGTATTATTAGTCACCTCTTCTAATTCTTCCGCTGTTAAACCTGCAATGGAAATTGTATCCAGATATTCCTCTTTCAATATTCTGAACATTTTGACCTTATCATCTTCAATAAACTGATCCATAACCGTCTGAACAACCCATCTTCCTGCCGCAACTCCTATAATTCCTCCGGCTACCGAAATACCTTCCAATAACGCACCACCTACAATTCCTCCAGCTGTAATTAACGTATTTTTTGTCAACTGATCTGTGGAAATTTTACCACTCATTGCCCTATAAACATCTGGTCCAAAATATGTTGCTACGCTTACACCAGTAACTATAATCTGTTGACCATTTATTGCATCTAATCCCCAGCGTTTTCCTATATCACTATGCGCAAGATTAGAATTTTGAATTTGAGTGGCAAGCTTATTGCTCATGTCTGCAATAGGATTTATTGTGCTAGCTTGCCCTTTTAAAATTCCATCACTCAGGTATTCTTTTTGAAACGGTATTGCCCATTCTTTTCTTGATAACTGCATCGATAATGCATATGCAAAAGCTCCTTTACCAAGTATTTTTACGCCTGTTGATAAACCTTCATTTATAGCATCGTCTATGTTTTCTCCATTCCAAATAGCTTCTGCAAATACTATAAGTGCTGAGATTCCTGTTAGATTTGTGGAAGTAATCACTCCATTTCCCAAGTCACAAACCAAGCCCTCTACCGTTCCAGCTAAACAAATATTATGTGCTTGAGCATATGTAACGTATCCTTTTCGAATATAGTTTTCTGCACGTTCTCCAGGTTCAATATTGGGAACCAGACCAGAATCTATCTTTTTCTGCATATATTCAAGTGCTTCATAATATTGGTCTCTTGGAACTTCTATTTGCATCATCTTACCATCTTTTCCAATATAGTTAGCTTTCCCTTCCTCAAAGGCAGCATAAACACTCTCTTTTGCTGTTTTATAATATTTTGTCTGAATTTCCGCTCCATCTACTGTGCGATCTGCTCCATTTTTAACCTGCCTACCATGTTCGTCTAAAACTTGAGCTGTCGATTCAGTTGTATGTCCTATTAATCTGTCAAATGTATTATTTGCATATTCTGCTGCATACCCGTGTGATTGAGCTGCTCCCATGTACCCTTTAGTTTCCTGATAAGCATTCTGTTGATTATGTAATGTTTTACTTACTGCTATATTTTCAACATATTTTTTCTTTTTTCCCATATGTTGAGTTTGCCCAAACTTATTCTCTGCAACCTGAACTAAGTCTGTAATATTATTTTCATAATAAGCAGCACTTACCTTACTATTTATAACTCTTTTACACAAATACATTATTGAATTTATATCTATAGTATTAGATGGGATGTCAATTCTTGATCTACAATCATCAAAATTCTGTTTCGAAATATTAGTTGCAAAAATACTGTTTTTGTTATTTGATATTTCTTTTAATCCGGAAAATAGTAAAGTTTGGTCAATTACTCCTCTAGCAGACGAATCTTCCTGTGATACAAAAATACCTGATCTTGCAATAATGACTCCATATTCTCGAAGATCGTTTTTCTTTTTTCCCGGAATACAAGAATAATAATATACCTCTGTATTATCAATATTTCTTCCAAAATAGCTTAAAAATGCATTGATTCTACCGTACGGTAATGAATCAATTTTAAATTTATATCCGGGCATATTTTTGTCTGCTTCATATACATTTTCCACTAATGCAATTAAAAATTTATCAACATCTTGCATCGCAAATGTTTCTTTATTATCTTTAAGCCATTTCTTATTAGCTTTTTGTCTTTTTTTAAGCCCTTGACGAATTTTTGCTTTTTTTATAAGCTCTCTTATTGCCATAAAAGCAAGAATAATAACTGTAACAGGAATAGTAATTTGATAAAATGCAATATATAAAATGATTCCTATTCCTATTAGAATCCATTTCAAAACAGTCCCTGCTAAATGTAATATCCAGTTACCGATTCCTACAAATATAATTATCGCAATGATTATCTCAATAATATTCATATTTTTCCTCTTCCATGCAAAAAATACTTTAATGCCAAATGTTTTTCTCACTACCTGCAAAATGTATAAGTCCCGCTATACGGGTCATCATTTGTATTACAATATGTTGCTGTTTCACCATAATTGTCGAAGTAAATTCCGATTTCACCATCTGAATCTACATATTCTTGATCATTCATATTAAATAAATCTATGCTTCTTTGCAGTTGAAAGTCTCCCTCATAAAACGAAACTGAAATAAATCCGTCAGAATCTATATCTAGTTCCATTCTTCTGCTTGACTTATCTGTTGGGTCTAAATAATAAGTATATAAACCTATCGCCTGCGGAATTGCCTGAGGATCATCTATTGTCAAACCTCTTTCCGCATAATTAGGATTTCCATTTTCTATTGCCTTGATCAGATCCAGATTTTTCTTCTGAACATCTGTCAGAACACTTTCATCAAATTGGTCACTTGTTAATGTTCCGTGATACCATTCTTTGCTCTGAAAATATTGTCTTAAATCCTCTGCCTGAAATATTCTGCCGTGTGCTGCATATATTTCATTTCTCGCTATACGAAGTTGATCCTTAGACAATCCGATACAGTCTTCACTTGTTAATGGTTCAAAATAGCTTTTCCATAAAAGAATAGAATCCTTATAAGGATTATCATTTGAATATTCCTTCTCTGTTTCTTCAGTTGTCTCAACTGAAGAAGTTTCGGCGGTAGTTTCATTATCAAACACTTGCTCTAGATCATTTTCCAAGTTTGATTGATCATCTGTAATCTGATGATTTTCCATATATGATTGAAATGCTTTTTCTATCATCGAGACCGTAACCAACTCTATTTGTGGGACATCATTAAATGATAACGCCCCTGATTGGAAAGTTCCTTCTTCCTCATTTAGTATGAACTGCAATCTTGCCTTAACTTCTGCATCGCGATAGGTGCAATACCCAGTAAATTCAACTACATCTTCTCCACTATCTGCATTAAAATACGTCCATGTAGGTGACCCGAAAAATTCGTCAAACACCTTTCCATACGGACAATTAGGATATGACTGTGGATGACCATTTTTCACCATAAGGACATGTTTGTCTTCCGCTTGCACTACATTTGCAACTTGATCAACAACTTCCTTTGATGCGCTTGTTGCAGCACTGCATCCAGCCAATACCAGACAAAGACCTACTATTGTACATATTTTTTTCATACCTGTTCCTCCCTCCGGCATGTCTCATAAATAATTTCCACCTTCAGTATAGCATTTAGCATTCTAATAGGCAATTATTATTCTTATGGGATATTATTATTTATCTTAACTCTCATTAAAATATTATCTATAGATTTTAAAGGAGGACGACACTTGAAAGACATCGATTATTACGAACTTGGAAAGCGTATACGACTCCGCCGAACAGAGTTGGGTTTATCTCAGGAAACCGCAGCTGAAAAATGCGGCATATCGCCCTCTTTTTACAGCAATATCGAACGTGGAATCAAAATTATGTCTCTCGAGACCTTTGTATCAATTTGTAAAGCCCTCTCTATTAGTGCCGATTATTTACTCAGTGAAGAACTTCCTTCTATAGATGAAGTCATTTCCAACACTCTTCAAGAAGCAAAAAAATCCGGGACAATTCAATACGAAAAATATTTGCGAACGATCCAGGCCCTCGCTCTTGTTGCCGATCACCTGTAAAGTCTTTATTTCATATTGAATCCACTGGTAAAAAAAGAGATCAGACAACCTCTGTCTGATCTCTTTTCATATTATCCAGTATATAATTTACTACACATTTTTTACACAGCTACACATAAACATCCATGAACATCACTAAACTTTTTACAAGTCACATTGCTCACTAATTCCCATGTCCAAACCCATGTAAACACCATTAAACTGTTGCATTTTTTATCCATAGTAAGTTTTGTTTTACGAGTGGAAGGTCACGAACACTCGATTCATTTTCGCGCAGCAATGAGTCAGGCGGACATGCTCGCATGTACATCTGACGAATGCCGCGGAAGGCATATACTGCAAGTATATGACCTTACGCCGGGAATCGGCGAAAGCCCTTTAAGACCTTGGTTTTTGCGGGCTTAGCAACGTTTGAAAGTATATCACTGCCTTTCTAAGATTTCAAGTTAAAAATTCAATTTTTCCAGAAGATAAATGGGTACGGTCTCTATTTTTCCTTCCTGCCCCCCTAACGTATCACCTTTCAAATACAATAAACAATCAGCTTTTCCCGATTCCAATACTTTTTTTGCCGTATTTCCAATATGTTTTCCAGTTTTCACTTCTATTGCATATCTCCGGGAGGACTTCAGACCTTGTACCACAAAATCTACTTCTACACCCTTAAAAGTCGCAAATGCTGGCATTTCAAAGGCAATTTCTTCTGGAAAATCCTGCCGCTTCTTCAAATTAATATATACAAAGTTTTCACTCAGCATGCCTGCAATTTCTGTTTGTGCAGCCCCAACTCGCGCCATATAATAACTTGCTAATCCCAGATCCATAAAATAACATCTGCATCCTGGTTTAAAATTTAGAATGTCCATTTCTATAATTTTCCCACAAAATCCAATTACGCCGCAAAAACGTAACCAACTAATTGCCCGGTTGCAGACTGCCTTACTAATATTGCTGGAATAGTCTCTTGTTACCAATTTTTGAAGTTCTTCACTGATACTATCTTCTTCAAGTCCCTTTTTTTCTCTGCCAAGTATCCTGCAAATTGAAAGAAAAATATCCGTAAATACCTGGGTGTCAAGAACATCTGTAAAATAACGAATTGATTCATTCATAAAGGTATCAATGATTCTAATCAATTCACTCCGTGCTCGCTCTATACTTTTCGAATTTAAGTATTCACGAACAACAGATGGATAACCACCAATTTGACAATATATATCATACCATGATTTTAATTCTGCCCCTGTCACTGAATCCAGTTTTTTTCCAAGCAGCTTATATTTTTCAAATAGATCCGTATCCGCTGCTTCCAGAAATTCTTCATATGATAAGGTATAGATTTGAATACTTGTAACATCCCCACTTGAATACCGAAATTCCGGTTCATAGATTCTTCCAAGATAGCTGCCTGTAACAATAAAGCGGCACCGAAACTGTCGTGTGAATTCACGAATTCGGTTATAAATTTCTGCTGACTCTTGAATTTCATCTATGATAATAACGGTGTCCTCTGTGTCTGAAAAATTTTCATCAAACAGACGAAATGCATCATGTAGCGGAGCTTGAGGGCGCGGTCCCTCTCCCGGCTGCCAATCGCATGCCTTTTGATAGCAGGAAAGGAACTGTTCTCCGCTCAGTTCAAATAAGTTTATATACACTTTATGACTAAAATTTTCATCTGCAAATTTGTTAATGATATACGTCTTTCCTACCTGCCTCGCACCATTAACCTCTAGTGTCGTATGACAATTGTCATTTTTCCATTTGAGTAATGTCTGGTAAACATGCCTTTTAATATCCATACATTCACTTCCTATTTTAATTTTATTGGCTTTCCCTTCTTCAGCTGCTTTCATATTTAACAGGTTATATTTTTTTGTACTCAACAGGAGTATAATTTCCTATTACCACTGCTGCATTGAGTGCTGCCAATTTTACAAGAGCGGATACTGACAATTTTTTATCTTCCCAAAACAATTCCATAGGAATATAAAATTCCGGGAAAAATTCTCTTGAATTTGAATGCCAATAGCCATATTTTCTCGCAAACACAGGAGCTGCCTCATATTCCAAGTTAAATGCATTTCTATGAGTCTCATCTCCGCCTGATCTTCCCCGCGTCAAAGAAAGCACAAATGCACAAATCCAAACAGCAGCAAACTCTTCTTCCTTTTCACAAGAACATAACAAGGCAGCCGTTCTAATTGTTCCTTTGCTCCACCCTGCTTCAATTTCCATTCGTCCTGAAGTTAGGGCCGCTACATCAGATTCAATAGATTCCTTCTCTCTTTCTTTTTCAATCCAGTTGAAGCTGTAACACGGTCCAAATCGCGGTTTAGAAATTTCTGTTTTTAAACAGTACTTTTGAGCTGATAAAACAGGAAATTTACACATTTCCCATTTCCAGACTTTATAAATGTCTTCCCATTTCATTGTATCATTTTTATTCATACTATCTCCCTAAATCTTACACTATCTCTTATTCATTATCCATATAAAATTGCTGTTCATTCCAATGCGTGAAAAAATACGGATGATCTTCCTCTAAATTACTATTGGAATATAAAAAAGTAATAATATCTTCATCATCAAACATGTCAAAAACCCAGTCCTCTGAATAGCCCAAATTTTTACTATCTGTTGCTACCCGTTCATCGCTGACTTCCATAAACGCCATTGCTTCCTCATTACATAAATAAATAATGAGTTCTTCCATAACTGTATGTGCTTTAACCATTCTCCCAGTACTTAAACTTCTGCGCAAATGAACAAGTGTACATTTCATTTGATAAAGAAAATCATACGTATATCTCATCAGAAACTGTGCAGGAAGATCCATCTTAATAAACGATGTGTTTAATTGACCAATATGAGAACCCACAGGCATAGATGCAAGATCTGATAGATCCTGTTCAATATAATCAAGCAGGACATCACTGCCTACGGCAAAAGACACAGCTGCTTTAACTCCATAGTTATCTGCTAAAAACTGTGACCATGCTTCATGTCCCTTGTATTCTTCAATCAAATTTTTCCCCGGCTCACTGCCTGCATTGTCAGGAAAACTGCGCCAGTTTAGAGCCTTACAAATTCCTTTACATTTATCTTTTCGAATAGAGCCTCCTGATTCATAGCGGCACCAGGTTTTTACACCTACGCCCGCTCGCGAAGCCGCTTCTTCAATTGTGAGTCTAAGTTCATTGCGCCTGACTTTTATTTTTTTTCCAAGATCCTCATTGCTTAATATTGTTTTAGGAGCCATATTCACTTTCCTCCTTGGTATTTATTGACATGTTATTATATAGTCATTATGTCATTATATATTATGATTGTCAAGTTAAAATTCTCCTCAACTATAAAAGACCTCCATTCCCAATTGACATTTCCCTACTCATCTGCTATGCTGAATACCGTTAGTTAGCTACAGCTAATTGAAAGGGGTTTTACTTTGACATATCTATGGATCAATCCGGTATCGGAGAGGATGATCTCGGCGGCGGCACTTGAAAAGCTGCTTAAGAAGCATGACCTGACGCGAGTGGTCTGTCAGGAAAGCTGGGGCGAGATCGTGCTCCGGAAGTACCGGGAGCTTTTGGAACATGCAGATGGAACTTTTGCGGACGCGAGATGTCCGGCAGCGGTATCTCTGGTACATTCCCTGCAGCCTGAAATCCGGATCGCGGATATTGAGCCGATCCTGATCCACTGTGCGAGAGAACTGGCAGAACGTCCGGATCTTGCGAACGGTGAAAAGATCATCACGACTCCATGCCGGATCTTAGCTGATATGGGAAATAAGTTGGAATTAAAAGACACACATTTCGTACCGTGGAACAGCTTTCTCGCATCAATCAGCGAACCGATGGAACCTGCGCCGGACGCAAGCCCGATCCCGCCTGGATTCTTTAAGGACCTGCCGTTTCCAGTGGTCAGTAAGTCCGGCCGCCCAGCGATCGAATCCTATGTAACCGGAAATGAATGGAAGGATGCAAGACTGATCGAGCTTTTATACTGCGTTCAGGGCTGCCACAGAGGAGATGGAGTGCGATGAATCAGAAATTTAAAAAATATTTCCCACCGCTCATCGGTATCCTGGCGGTCTTCACCGTCTGGTATATCGTCTGCCGCGCGGGCATCTTAAGTTCCTATGTGCTCCCGTCCCCGGGGCGGGTCTTCCAGAGCTTCTGCAAAATGCTGCAAAGCGGTGAACTCTTCCGTGACTTAAGGATCAGCTTCCTGCGCGTTGGAAAAGGCTTTGTAATCGCCTTTATCCTGGCATTTGCCTTCGGCATGCTGCGGGCGATGATTCCGGCCTCCGCAGGTTACTATGAGTACCTGGTGCAGTTCTTCAAGAACGTACCGCCGCTCAGCATGATCCCGCTACTTATTTTATGGTGCGGAATCGGCGAAACTACAAAAACGGTCATCATCGTTCTGGCCTCCTTTTTCCCGATGTATTTAAACATCGTCAAGGGATTTACGGGCTGTGACCGGAAGCTTCTGGAGGTTGGAACCATGTTTGGCTACACAGAACGCCAAAAATTTTTCCGCATCATGCTGCCCTACGCCATGGCGGACATTCTCGTAGGAATGCGCATCGGTCTGGGCTACAGCTGGCGCGCTATCATCGGTGCGGAGATGGTCGCAGCGTCCACCGGTCTGGGACACATGATCCTGTTTGCCCAGCAGATGTCCCGGACCGACAAGGTCATCGTCGGCATCTTCACCATCGGCATCGCAGGTTATCTGACAGACCGGATCTTCGGTCTTCTCATCAGCATCTTTCTGAAAGGAGCCGGTGAAAATGGCTGGAATTAGATTAAAAGACATTCATAAAACATATCAGGTTGACGGCCGGACGTTTCCTGTCTTAAACGGCGTCGATCTCGAAATCCCGGAAGGAAAGATCACCGTGATCTTAGGTCAGAGCGGCTGCGGAAAAACGACTCTGCTGCGGCTCACCGGCGGTCTGGAATCCGCCGACAGCGGTGAGGTTCGCTGGGACGGCGCCCACAAGACCGCCTTTGTGTTCCAGGAACCGCGGCTCATGCCATGGCTCAATGTCTGGAACAATATTATTTTCGGTTTGAAGAAAAATCAGGTCGATCAGGAGAAGATCCAGGACATCGTCTCCACGGTGAACCTGTCCGGCTTTGAAAAGGCATACCCATCACAGCTTTCCGGCGGCATGCAACAGCGCGCGGCTATCGCGCGGGCACTGGCATATGAACCGACCTTCATCCTGATGGATGAACCATTTGCGGCTCTCGACTATTTCACGAGGGAACAGATGCAGAGGGAACTTCTCCGCGTTCAGCAGAAGGAACATTCCAGCATCATGTTCGTGACCCACAGCATCGACGAAGCACTGATCCTGGGTGACCAGATCGTTGTGATCGAAAAAGGTCTCGTGAAACATGTCTATCCGGTAAAGGCAGCGGCCGGAGCGCGGAATCTGCTGGATGAGGAGTTTATTGCGCTCAAGAGAGAGATTATAGAGCAGTTGAATTTTCTTAATTAGATATATTTTATATAAAATTCAATTTAACAAAGTCAGGGACACCTCTGCATTGCATAAGCAATGGGCGGGGACTTACTTATATCGGGATGGAGCAAGCCATCTCTGACAAGTTGCGCAACAGCTATTTGATTATGAACAAGCAACAAAAGCAGATTGCGAATATCTCTTGACTTCTTATGGATATCCGCCTGCAACTCAGGCATATCACATACATTTAATTTTCTACTTATTATGAGGAGGACAACACAAAATGAAAAAACTGATCGCATTAGGACTTGCGGCGTGCATGACATTTTCCCTTGCGGGCTGCTCCGGATCCACAAGCAAAGAGACAGAGGCTGCTTCTGCAGCAGAGACAACCGCAGCTGCTTCCACAGAAGCGGAAACTTCCGCTGCAGCATCTGACACAGCGACTTCCATCGACAAACTCACCGTTACTTATGTGACATCCCCGTTAAACGTACCGACCATCATCGAAAAAGACCAGGGAATCTTCGAGAAAGAGCTCGGCGTTCCGGTTGAGTATGCAGAGCTTACTTCCGGTGCTGACCAGACACAGGCTCTTGCTTCCGGCGATGTTCAGGTTCTTTACGCAGTAGGCGCAACTTCCGTGATCCTTTCTGCTGCAAACGGCGCTGACATCAAGGTGTTAAACATGTATAGCCGTTCCCCGAAGGCATTCTGCATGTACTCCAAAGATGAGACTCTGACAACTCCGGAGAGCTTAAAGGGCAAGACGATCGCAGGACCGACAGGTACCAACCTTCATGAGCTCCTTGTCTCCTACCTTGCTCAGGCAGACATGACTCTTGACGATGTAAATTATGTAAACATGACCATCCCGGACGCAAAGGCAGGTCTTGACGGCGGCAGCGTTGATGTTGCCCTGATCGCCGGCGCAACTGCTTACAATGCAGAACAGCAGGGCTACCACCTCGTTGCAGACGGTGAAGGCCTGATCAGCGCCCTGATCGCTGTTGCAACAACCCAGAAGTTCTACGATGAGCATCCGGATGTCATCGAGAAATTAACTGCTGCACAGGACGAGATCGCATCCTACATGGCTGACAGCCAGGACGAGACCATGGAGACTGTTGCCGCAGCTCTTGACCTCGACGTGGACGCTGTAAAAGAGATGTACGGCTACTACGATTTCTCCACAGAGATCACCGACGCCGACAAAGAAGGTTTCCAGAAGACTGCTGACTTCATGTATGAGTCCGGCATGATCGAGAACGAGCTGGATGTGAATACGCTGTTTATCCAGTAAGATCCGGTGTACGCGGAAAGACGCCTTGTAAATCCCAATGTGATCAGACAGATGTTCTCTGTTTGATGTTCTGTTGGCATCTTATTTTATTTCACACGTTTATCGAAAATAACCGCTCCTGTTTTCTAAGGACAGGGGCGGTTATTTTTGTTTTTTGAAACCCGGAGCAAAATATCCACATTTTCCATCCGTCCCCTGCGGAAACTCTTCCTATTTTCCCATTATTACGGTATACTAAAAAACGTGCATTCACTGTTTTCCAGATTTTCTTCATGATCTCAAGATACACATGGTGCATTCACATACTCCCACATATATTATTTTCTCGAAAGGACACGTACATGACAATTTCCCACCCACTCACAAGACTTCAGAAGTTCCGGCTTCTGTCTCTGATCCCTATTTATTTCATGATCGTCGGCCTGTTTTTGCAGCCTGTCACTGAGATCATCCCCGGTCTCATCACGATCATCAAAGAACCGGATTTCCTAATCACAGACTACTTTCTGATCGGCGGGATCGGGACTTCCTTTATTAACGCCGGTCTGCTGACTCTTCTTTGCATCTGGACGATCTATTTTCTCGGAATGGAGATGGACGGACACACGATCACGTCGAGCTGCCTGATGTTCGGGTTTTCCCTTTTTGGAAAGAACCTTTTAAATATCTGGGCAATTCTTCTGGGCGTATACCTCTATTCCCACTATCACAAAAAACACATGTCCAGCTACATTTACATCGGTTTTTACGGCACCAGCCTGTCCCCGATCATCACGCAGATCATGTATATCTCGGATCTGCCCTATGCAGTCCGGCTCATTGCAAGTCTCGCGGTCGGGCTCATCATCGGTTTCGTGCTGCCGCCGTTATCCACCCATGTCCACTATGCGCATAAGGGCTACTCGCTCTATAACGTCGGATTCTCCTCCGGTATCATCGCCACTGTTATCGTATCCGTGCTGAAATCCTTCGGGATCACCACCGAATCCCGCCTGATCTGGTCTGAGGGCAACAACCAGCTTCTGTTTGCGATCCTCTGCGGTCTCTTTATTGCCATGATCGCAGCCGCGTTCCTCTTTGGCGGAAAGAACGTTGGAGACTCTTACTGGAAGATCTTATCCTGTTCCGGGATCGGCGGAACCGACTATCTCCGTGACAACGGCGGCGCTGCAACCGTCCTCAACATGGCGCTCAACGGGCTGTTCGCAACAATCTTTGTTCTCGGAGTCGGCGGCGAGTTAAACGGACCGACGATCGGCGGGATCTTCACGATCATCGGCTTCTCCGCAACCGGAAAACATATCCGAAACATCGCTCCGATCATGTTCGGCGTTCTCCTCGCAAGTTTTACGAAACACTGGACCATCAATGCCCCGTCACCGATACTGGCGCTTTTATTCTCGACCACATTGGCACCCATCGCCGGAGAATTCGGTGTGTTTGTCGGACTTCTCGCCGGATTCCTTCACTCCTCCGTCGCCTTAAATGTCGGAATTGTGTATGGAGGCATGAATTTATATAATAATGGATTTGCAGGTGGAATTGTTGCAATTTTCATGGTCCCAGTGATCCACTCGATCATGGATCGACGGGCGCGGGCGAAGGAGGATGTTTCCCTGTAAGAAATTGGGGCAAAAACCTCGGCTGGCATCTGCCATGAAACAACGTAACCATTGTATTGCTTCGAATTTCCTGCCCTCAAGGCCATTGCTGTGAACGATACAGACTGTAAATAAGATTTTATATAGAAATGATAATGAATAACAAGCAACCAAAAACGACTCCTGCATTTTCATCAGAAAATGCTTTCAACAACAACCGATCAATCTATCTTCGCCTGCTCGCCTGGATTCCGGCACTCTTTGTCGCCGCCGCGATCTTCTGGTTCTCCTCAAAGCCGGCCGTCGAATCCACGGAAATGAGCGATTCCGTGAGCCGACTGATCCTGCTGATCGGGACGAAACTCGGTTTCTTCCGCGGGAATCCGGCACAGTATGCCGAACTCATCGAACTCATGAGTTTCCCCGTCCGGAAAACCGCCCACATAACGGAATATCTTGTATTTTACTGCACCGTCCGTTTCGGACTTCATTTTACATACCAGCCATTAAATATGAAACGCCGTCTTCTCACCGCTCTCGCCATCGTCTTCCTCTACGCCTGCACCGACGAATTCCACCAGCTCTTTGTCCCGGGCCGCGCAGGGCGGTTTACAGACGTGCTGATCGACTGTTTTGGGTGCGCAGTCGTAACGCTTATTTGTACAATAAAAAAGTCTTCTTTCCAGCGATGACCATTTTGCTGACGTCAGCAAAATGGTCATCTGTTTTTATTTCATTATTTTCTTATCGCATAAAAACGGGAGTCCCACATTTCAGAGACTCCCGCACCCAACATTCTTATTTCATTTTCATTCGCTTCTCTACATCTGCAAGCAACGGCATCGATGGAATTCCACCGAAATTTTCTACACATAGTGATGCCGCTGCATTTGCAAATCCGGCATATTCTACCGCCATATCTAATGTAATTTTTTTGATGGATTCATTTGACTGACTGAGTTTATAAAGAAATGTTCCCCAAAATGCATCTCCAGCTCCGGTCGTATCTACCACATTACTTTCAAATCCGGGAACTCTCTTTCCGCCTTCTGCATTTGCTATATATGCGCCGTCTTTTCCAAGGGTAACTGCTACAAGTTTTACTCCCTTCTCCATCAGCACTTTTGCAGCCTGCTCCGGTTTCTTCTCATCTGTTAGAAGTTCTGTTTCCTCATCCGAAATTTTCATTACATCCACAAATGGAATCAAACTTTTCATTTCGCGCTTTGCTGTTTCCACATTCTCCCACAACGTTGCTCTGTAGTTCGGATCATAAGAGATGACTGCGCCTGCTGACTTGGCTGCCTTTATTGCTGCAAACGTAGTGCTGCGTGCCGGTTCCGACGTCAAAGACAGAGAACCAACATGG
The DNA here is from genome assembly GCF_018785365.1 of Clostridium sp. MCC344. Taxonomy (NCBI): domain Bacteria; kingdom Bacillati; phylum Bacillota; class Clostridia; order Eubacteriales; family Clostridiaceae; genus Clostridium; species Clostridium sp. MCC344. The sequence goes on from NZ_WQPQ01000006.1 coordinate 36,895, forward strand.
AATATTTTCGTGTTCCCAAGAATTTCCATATCCAGTTCTTTCTCTGTGATCTGCGTATCTGCCCCTGGCTTTCTCGCAAATGAGAAGGTACGTTCTCCTTCCGGTGACAGATCCACGAACGCGAGCGTTGTAAAATATCTTTCATCCAGGATAAAGCCTCTCGTATCGATCTGTTCCTTCTCTAAAATCTCCTTTAAAAACCGTCCATGCATATCCGTTCCGGCTTTTCCCAGAAATGCGGTTTTTGCCCCAAAACGAGCCGCTGATGTCAACGCATTCGCCGGCGCTCCACCTGGATTCTGTGCAAATAGTTTTTGTCCGTTTCTGCCGATTCCCTGATACGTAAAATCAATCAGGATTTCACCCAGTGCTGTTATATCGTACATGCCTTCTCCTCCATAAATTTTACTCTCTCCAGAGCTGTCCCGGACAAGTAGTCATTTCCTCCGAGAATAAGCCTCTCAATTACCGGATGTCTCTGGACAGAAAGTTCCGGTAAATCATGAAATTTATAAATCTCAATTACCATCTCACCGGCAGCAACCATACAGCAGAGAATCGTATGTCCGTCCACATGATTTACAACCGGATCAAAGCACGCGGTGAATCCCAGATTCTCATAAAATTGAATTGCAGCAGACAGGTCTGAAACCTGTAGTCCCACATGTTCAAGACCACAGATCGGTGTCCTGTTCGGCGGAATCTTTTTGTGCAGCTTCTGGCTGACCTCTATCGTAAATCCATATCCCGATATAATGTTGAAATAATTCATTCCTGTTCCATATACTTTTCCACTATACCGCGGTCCTCCGTTTTCTCCGAGCTGCAGATTTAATCCCCGGCTTTCGCAATATGCAATCGCCGCCTCGATGTCATGTGTCTCCAACGCAATATGTCGGAATCCCAGACACATATCATCCGGCCCGTATTTGTCTGCGAGATGTTCCCTGTCTTCTCTTAAAACCAACCGGAAATTTCCATTACGCAGACAAATCATCCCTTTATGTTCTTCTTCCACAAAAAACAAATTTTCACAAAGCCATCTTTTCGCACCGGGCACATCTTCTACCAGAAGCTGCACTCCCCAAATGTACCTGTCGCCCATCCACTTTCACCTCTATATTCTCTGTCAGCCTGCCTTCTCTGTTGTTTTTCTGTTTCAGCCGTCATAGCGGATACTTCCGTCTTCATTTCTGCGGAAATGGCACATAAAGTGATCCCACGTAAGCTGCGCCATTTCTGCTGTGTAGGTATGCGGGCAGCTTCGAATGACTGTAAAGCACACCATCGGAGCATGATTTTGATCATACATTACCAATGTATGATATTTTCCATTATCGTACCAATTCTCAAACCCCGGTTCTACTCCGTTGCTGTGGCAGTAATTTTCAAGTGTTGCTCTCGCAATTGTACCCGGATCCAGCGATACGGAAGCGATGTCATATTCTCCAAGCATAAACCATACCGGTCTCTGTGCGCAGCCTTCCAATGGCCGTACCTGTGGATCCCACCCGTCCATTGCCCCGGTTGGAGCAAAAGCGGCAAACCGTTCCGGGATTCTCCGCGCCAGTTCCTGCGTCATATGTGAACCGTTAGAATGTCCTGTCACATAGATTCTGGATGGATCAATCGAATATGTCTTTTCCATGTAATCCAGCATTTTCTCAAAATAAGGCACCTCATCATGAAGCGGAACTCCCATTGATTCCAACGCCCAGTGCGGAACCGGAAATTTTGCCAGTCCGTCATTATAAGGATATGCTGACGCAAAGCATACAAAGAAACCTCTCTCTTCTGCAAGGCGATACCAGTCACTGGTACGTTCAAAATATTCTGCATTGCAGGACATGCCATGAATCGCCACAACGAGAGGATACTTTTTTCCATCTCCAGATCGATATCCGGACGGAACATAGATATCCCAATATCTTGGCAGACCTTCTACGATTTGTTCTACTCGTACAACCCCAATCTCCTCCTGCGTTCTCATAGGCCTTAAACAGTTATTTCCAAAACTGCCCCAGCGTGAAAACCGCAGGACAAATTTTATCATTTCTTCATTAAGTGTTTCCCGTGATACCTCACTCACACTCTCGGAATTTCCAAGCCATGCCTGTGCAACAGGCTGTGCATTAACATAATACTGTCCGCGCTCCGGCTGCTCCAGATAAACTTCTCCATATGCATTTGCCAGACCTTCTTCTTTAGCCCGAAGAATCGTCCTCATATATTCGAATGTTTCCTTTGCTTTTCCACTTCGGTCAATCAGGAATCCGGGAATCGCAATATCTGTTTTCTTTAATGTCAAATCTCCATCCGATGGAAGTTTTCCGAGTATCTCCAGCAATTCAGGATCTACCGCACAGTTTCCATCAGCCGCAAAAGCTGCAAACGTCGCACTGTACGTCAGGGCAAATGCCGCGGCAATTTCCGCACCGGCACCGAATCCCATAACATACATATAGGATTCACAGATATCGACTGTCAGCCGCTGCACAAATTCTAATGTGATGATCTCCCACGCATAATCAAATTCTTTATCAATCTGTTCTCTGTCCCATTGGCTGCTTTCAAATACTACCAAAGCTGTATGATATTTTTCCGCCAGTGCGATCCAGTTTTCAGAATGAATAAATGCTTCCGCGTTCGTCCCATTTTCCGGGAATACAAAAATCCCTGCTCCCTTTGAGATCATTCCATCCGGCACATAGATTGCATATTTCCGCTCCTGGCCATTTATCACGATCGTTTTTTCTGTAATTCCAAGATTACACTGATAATACGGGCTGCTATGATTTAATTTATCTTCCGGGATCGGCGGAAACAATTCTCTGTGTCTGTTCCGTTTCGGCGGGTGATATTCTGTTCCTCTTGGTGCCCGTGGCATTAAGATCGATCGGTTATTTTCCGGGCTAAAATGAAAGCTCTCATATTTTCCCATAATCTTTACCTCTTCCTGCATTGCAGCAGTCATTATCCATGATATTGAATACTTCCGTCAGCCTCTCTTGTAAAATGGCATAAGAATGTATCCCAGGTAAGCTGTGCCATCTCTCCGGTATAGGTATGCGGGCAGCCTTTCATGATCGTATATCGGATCATAGGAACATGATCCTTATCATACATCACCAACGTATGATAAATTCCATTATCATACCAGTTTTCAAATTGCGGCGTCATATGGTTTGCACGGCAGTATGCTTTCAAAGTCTCTCGGGCAATACTTCCTTCCTCCACTGACGGAGAAGCCATATCATACTCGCCCATCATAAACGCAATTGGGCATTTCATATGATCATCGATCGGTTCGATTGCGTCCGCCGACTTGCCGCCCAGTGCACCCGTCGGCCCAAATGCCGCAAATCGTTCCGGCATTGTCCTTGAAAGCCTCTGTGTCATCCGTCCGCCATTAGAATGTCCGACCGCATAAATCCGTTTCTTATCGATCGGATACTTTTCTTCCATATCATCCAGCATTACCTTGAAATATTCGGATTCGTCCACACCTTCCTGATCGATCGGCCAAACACACCAGCCTGGAAGTGGAAATCTGCTTCTCCCTACATTTCTCGGATACGCGGCTGGATAAACTACAAAAAATCCACGTTCCTCGGCAAGCCGGTGCCAGTCACTTGTCTGTTCAAAATATTCCGGGCTGCAGGAAAATCCATGAATTGCTACAACAAGCGGATATTCCTTTTTGTCATCCGGCCTATAGCAGGAAGGTACATAGATATCCCAGTACCTTGGCAGTCCTGCGATTTCTTTCTCTACTCTTATTACTCCGATTTCCTCCCAGCTTCTCTTCGGCCGCAGATGGTTATTTCCAGATCCGCCCCACAGGGAAAAACGAAGGACAAACCGAAGCATTGCTTCATTTATTTCATTCTGGTCAAATTTCTTTGTACTATTTTCATCCGCAAGCCATACCTGCGAAATCGGCTGCTCGTTTACATAATAAGCTCCGCGTCTCGGCTGCTCCAGATATACGCTTCCATACTGATTGATCAGATTTTCTTCTTTCACGCGGTTGATCTCTTTTATATACTCGAATACAGCTTCAGCATTTCCCTTCTTATCAATGAGAAATCCCGGCATTGCAATTTCTGTTTTCTTCCATGTATCAATTCCATCGGACGGTAATTTTCTCAACACATTAAGAAGTTCTGGATCCACGCTGCAGTCTCCGCATACCGCAAATGCCGGAAATGTCGCACTATATGTAAGCGCAAACGCGGCAGCTATGCCAGCGGCGTCCCCCAAACCGATCGGATAGAAAAACGACTCACAGATATCGACCGTTGGTCTCTTACTGAATTCGTGATAAACAGTCGTCCATGCATAGTCAAATTCTCTTTCAATCTGTTCTTTTTCCCACTTCGGGCTCTCCAGGATCAGCAGCGAGACAAGATATTTATCTGCTAGTTGTTTCCAGTTTCCTGTCTTTATAAATTCTTCTGCTGTGACACCACTTTCCGCAAAAATCACTGCGCAGGCACCTTTTGACCAAAGATTCTGCGGTGCATAAAGTCCATACGGCCGTTTTGCGCCTTCCAGTTCTATCTCCTTCTTGAAAAATCCGGAATTCAACAGGCTATATGGAGCTCTTCCCTTCAGTACTTCCTCCGGAATCGGTTCAAACGGGTTTACAAGCCTGCTGCTGTCCACATGATACTCTGTTCCTTTTGGAATTCTGGGCATCAGCATCGAACGGTTATTAAGCGGACTGAAATGAAAGCTCTGATATTTTTCCATGATGACCTCCCTGTTTATCCAACTCACAACTTTTAAAGAGAATTGATCTCACGTACTCTGCAGCAGGATACAAAATGTCCCGGTTTGATCTCCTCAAGTTTCTGTGGCTTTCTGCAGTTTTCTGTCGCATAAACGCAGCGATCTGCAAACCGGCAGCCCGGCGGCGGATCGATCGGTGATGTGATCTCTCCCTTTAATACGATTCTTTCCTTTGGATGCAGAATATCTGTTGTCGGAATTGCGGACAAAAGAGCTTTTGTATACGGGTGAAGCGGCTCCGCAAACAATTCTTTCGTCGGACTTGTCTCTACCAGCTGCCCCAGATACATAACAGAAATATTATGTGAAATATGGCGTACTACAGACATATTATGCGTAATAAACATATACGCAAGTCCATGTTCTTCCTGCAGATCCATCAAAAGATTTAAAATTTGTGCCTGAATGGAAACGTCCAGTGCGGATACCGGCTCATCACATACGATGAACTTTGGATCCAGAGCCAACGCTCTCGCAATTCCTACTCTCTGTCTTCTTCCGCCATCCAGTTCGTGCGGGTAGCTCATCTTGATTCGTCTCGCAATACCCACCATATCCATCAGACGTTCTGTCTCTGCGTCTACATTCTGCTTGTCGCATTTTCCACTAATTAAGAGCGGTTCCTTAATCGTATCCTCGACTGTCATTCGAGGATTCAGGGATGAATACGGATCCTGGAAAATGATCTGAACATCACTTCTCAATTTTTTCAGTTCCTGCGGTGTCGGATTTGTAATATCTTTTCCATTAAAATGAACAGATCCCCCCGTACTCTTCTGAAGATGGATGATCGTTCTTCCAAGAGTTGACTTTCCACAGCCGGATTCTCCTACAACACCCATTGTCTCTCCGGCATCAATATTCATCGTTACGTCGTCTACCGCATGAACAGCACCTTTGGGACCATAGAAATATTTTTTTAAGTTTTTTACCTCTACAAGTGCCATACTAATCCTCCTTTTCTGCTGCTTCACAATATGGGCAGCTGCAGAAATGCCCCGGTCTTACTTCTGTCAGCGGGAATTTTATCGTTCTGCATTTATCCGTCGCATGCGGACATCTCGGATTAAAACAGCATCCTGTCGGAAGATCTGTCGGATCCGGTGGGAGTCCTTCAATATTGGCAAGTCTCCGCGTATCTACAGAAAGATCCGGAATTGCTCCGAAAAGGCCGATGGTGTATGGATGCTGCGGGTGAAGGAATATCTCCTCTTTTGAACCATATTCCAAAACTTCACCGGCATAGATCACTGCCACATTGTCGCACATTCTTCCAACAACACCGAGATCATGGGTGATCAGGATCATGGCTGTATTGTATTTCTTCTTCAGGTCATCCATCATATCGAGAACCTGAGCCTGAATCGTTACATCCAACGCGGTCGTCGGTTCATCTGCCAGAAGAAGATGTGGATTGCAGGCCAGTGCCATTGCGATAACAACTCGCTGCTTCATTCCACCTGAAAACTGATGCGGGTATTCTCCATAACGTTCTCTCGGAATACCAACCATAGCAAGCATATCTTCGGCCATCTCTCTTGCGGTTTTATCTTCTCTTGTCTGATGTTTTCGAATTACTTCCGCAATCTGCTCTCCAACCTTCATGATTGGGTTTAACGCTGTCATCGGATCCTGAAATACCATCGTGACCTGTCCGCCGCGGACCTTTCTCATTGCTGCCTCGCTGAGAGATAAAAGATCCACACCATCCAGAATGACCTTTCCACTCTTGACCTTCGCCTGAGCGTCCGGAAGAACACGAAGAATCGTTTTCGCAATGGTTGTCTTTCCTGCGCCGGTCTCGCCCACAAGTCCTAAAGTTTTTCCTCTTTCCAATTCAAAGGAAACATTGTTGACCGCATGTACAACTTTTCCACCTGTACGATACTCAACAACGAGATCCTCCACCTTTAAAAATTTTTCGCTCATAACATGTCCCCCTCTTTAGTCCTTTAACTTCGGATCAAGTGCATCGCGCAGTCCATCACCAAACATGTTCAGGCAGAGAACTGAAATTGCGATAAATAATCCAGGGAAAATCAGCATGTACGGATAATCACGAAGGAATCCTCTTGCGCCTGCCAGCATTGCTCCCCATTCAGGAGTCGGCGGCTGTACGCCAAGACCTATGTAACTCAAAGCCGCCAGTTCCAAAATCGCTTTTGCAACGCCCATTGTCGCAGCGACAATCAACGGAGACCAGCTGTTGGGAATAACATACTTCATAATTCTTCTTGCAGTACTACATCCGATTGCTTCTGCAGCTTCCAGATACTGGTTTTCACGTGTCTGCATAACCGTTCCTCTTAAGAGGCGGACATTGCCAGGAATCGTTCCGACTGCAATCGCAATAATTGTTTTATCAATTCCAACACCGAGAGCCGCGGAAATAATGATCGTTAAAAGCATCGAAGGAATTGCCTGAATAACATCCAGAAGTCTCATAATGACCGTATCGGCTGCACCACCGAAATATCCTGCGATTGCTCCAACGACTGTACCGATAGCAGTTGAAAATAATACTGCCGCAATACTGATACTTAAGGAATATCTTCCGCCGTAAAAGACTCTGGTAAAAATATCTCTTCCGAGATCATCTGTGCCAAACAGGTGCGCAGATGACGGTCCCTGCTTGATTGCCATGACGTCCATCTTATCATACTGATACGGAGAAACGATCGGGACAATGATAATCGCCAGAACCAGGATCACAAATAATGTCAGACCAAACATTGCGTTTTTGTTTCTGGACATCCGTTTTGCGAGGACCAGAAACGCATTTTCTTTTTTATATGTATTGTCCTTCGCCATCATTTTCCCTCCTTGCTCGGTTTCTTCTTTTTGCCCTGATTCTCGTAACGCGCCTTGATTCGCGGATCATTAAACGCGTAACATAGGTCAACTAACAGCATAATTACCGCAAATACTACTGCAAGCATGACAACGCAGCCACGAACGATCGGATAGTCACGCTGATTGATCGCCGTAATCATATACTGGCCGATTCCCGGAAATGAGAATACGTTTTCGATAACAATGGAACCGCCGAAAATAACCGCAAGGTTTGTTCCTGCCAGTGTAATGATCGGGTTCAATGCATTCGGAAGTGCATGTTTTAAGATAACTTCTCGCTGGGTCAGTCCCTTTGAACGCGCTGTGACAACATAATCCGCACGGATGACCTCAAGCATACTTGATCTCGCCTGTCGTGCCTGAGTGGCAAGACCACCGAAACAAAGTGAAACTGTCGGAAGCACATAATACTCCCAACCGCCGATTCCGCTTGCTGGGAACCAGCCAAGTTTTAATGAAAATAAGAGTACAAACAGCATTGCAAGCCAGAATGTTGGAATCGAAACGCCGAGAAGCGCAATGATCATGCTGATTCTGTCTCCCCAGCCATTCTGGTGAACCGCTGCCGTTACGCCAAGCGGGATTCCGATACCAAACGCTAATACCATTGAGGCAATTCCCAGAATCAGTGTTCTTGGAAGTCTCTGCATAATTTCTCCCGCAACCGGAGCACCTGTCAGATAAGATTCACCCAGATCAAAATGAAGAAATACGTCTGATAAGAACTCTCCAAGCTGCACAATAAATGGTCTGTTTAAACCAAGCTGTTCTCTCATCTCCGCAAGTTCATATTCCGACGCTGTACTCCCCAGCATGATCTGCGCCGGATCACCGGGAACCAGGTACAGAATACCGAAGATCAATGTCGCAACGAGCAGCACTACAGGTATCATCTGCAGAATTCGTTTGCCAATAAATCTGATCATTCTTCTTCCTCCCAAATACCTCTGTTTTTAGGAATCGGCGTGCCGAATCCAACTATATGGTTCCTGCACGCCGATGATTGTTGTCATGTAACTATAAAAACTGCATTGCAATTTTCATTCATTTTTATTCCATAAGCTTAGTTCCAAACGTAAGTAGATGCGCCCGGAAGGAAGTTGGAACGGATGCTGTATTTTGCACCTGTAATCTTATTCTTGTTTGTAATATAGTAGTTGTCTTTATGGAAGAGACCATAATGATAAGCTTCTTCAACCATGTACTGCTTTGCAGCATCAATGTCCGCATCATCCTGAGAAGCAGCCGCTGTCATCAGGAGATTGTCCAGTTTGTCATCTCTTACCATTGCCATGTTATGCTCTGCGTAACGTGTGCTGTTTAACTGGTTCCAGATACGGGTAATATAACCGTATGCGGAGTTATAAGAAATATTAAGATCGAACTTAGTCGGGTCTGTCTGGTATGTATTCCAGAGAGCCTGTTCAAAGGATGTAACCTCACTGTCAATTCCAACTTCTTTTAAGTATGCCTGAATGATCTGTGCAGTCTTTACACGAACCTCATCTGTATCGCAAAGAATTGTAAGTTTCAGACTTCCATCAGCAACTCCGGCTTCCTTTAAGAGTTCTTTTGCTTTTTCCGGATTATAGTTATAATAATCCTCTGTTTTCCATTTTTCCTGGAATCCAATGTTTAAATCACTGCCATAGCAGTAAACCGGCTCACCATGGCCTTCCATAACCACATTGATCAGTCCCTGCTGGTCAATTGCGTAAAGAACAGCCTGTGCAATTTTAAGATCGTTTAACGGACTTTCTGTAGAGCGGTTGACCCACATCTGCTGAATATAGTTATCACGGGCTTCTTCTACATTAAAGTTCGCAGCACTCTCTCCGCCTTCCATAAAGCGGCTTGCATTTGAATAGTTCAGAGAGGTCGCAACATCATAAATACCGGTCTCAAGTCCGATTGCGATCTGAGAGGACTCTGTAACGAAATAATATTCGATCTTATCGACATTCTGTTCCTGACACTCAACACGAAGATCTTCCTTCTGCCAGTAGTCTTCATTCTTTACAAGTGTAAGGGAAGAACCTGTTACCCAGGACTCAACCTTGTATGGGCCGGTTGCAACCGGCATGGTTCTCATGCAGTCTCCGCTGTCCTTGTATGCTTTCTCTGAAACGATCATAACCTGAGTCAGCATATTCTCAACTTCTCCTGCTGCCTCACTATTGCACACAAGTTTTACTGTATAATCGCCGGTCTTTTCAATTGATACAAGGGAACCGGTCAATGCTGTATGCTGGTTTCCTTTACCATTTTCAAGACACTCGTTAAAGCTGAATACTACATCGTCTGCGGTAATATTGTTTCCCGCTGTATCTTTAATATAATCGTAAAGTTCGATATCCCATACCACGTTTGTCGGAGTAGATTCCGCTTCATTCTTTGCCCAGTTTTTCGCAAGTATTCCGTAGTACTCACCATCACCACCCATATAGATCAGGTTCTCATATGTATACGCCAGAACTGTCCAACGTCCGCTGGAAGATCCCTCATCGAATGTTCCAAGGGAACCCGGGTCTGAAGTATATGCAATTTTAACAACCTTCTCCTGATCACCTGCCGGTGCTGCTGTCTCAGTTCCAGCTGCTGCCGTTGTTGCCGCTGCCGTTGTTTCCGTTGAACTGCCTCCGCCGCATGCTGTCAACGAAAGCATCATTGCCGCTGCCATAGCGCCTGCAAAAATTCGTTTCGCACTCTTCTTCATATCGTCCTCTCCTTTTTTGTTATATAGTCCCCGATGGACCATTACTCGTTCTGTCAAACGTTTGCGTAAACGTTTAACTTGTTCTGTGGCTTCATTATACCCCCGCCATATATGTATTGTCAATTATTACTAATTTACAAATGCTTTTTCGCTTTTTTGTGTACTTTTTACATATTCTTCGTTTTTGTCCAATGGCTATTCTGCTCAATTTTATTTAATTGACATCAATATTTTTGGGTGATATACTTATGTTAAACGTTTTACAATGTTGCGAAGGGGGAATAAATGCATATGTCAAAAGTTAGTATTCGTGATGTCGCTGCCCTTGCCGGCGTATCTACTGCCACCGTCAGCCATGTCATCAATAATACCCGTTATGTAAAAGAAGAAACGAAACGGCTCGTTCTGAAAAGTATCGAAGAACTTCACTACAGTCCTGATGCGACTGCACGAAGTTTTAAGACGGGAAAGAGAAATTTAATTGCATTTATTGTACCTGATATTTCAAATCCCTTCTTTGCGACAATGATCGAGGAAGTTGAAAACGTTATCTCCAAAGAAGGCTTCAAGCTTCTCGTTATTAATACAAAGGAAACGAAAGAGCGCGAGATCGACAACCTGAGAATTTTATCCAGCGGTATTGTCGATGGTTTTGTTCTGGCCTCTACGGTTGAAAACTACTCTGATATTTCAGGAATCGTTCCTCCCAGTATTCCTGTTGTCTTAGTTGACCGCTCCCCTTTAGGCGCTCCCTATGATTCCGTGATCTCCGCAAACTATCAGGCCATGTCCGATGGAGTGGAATACCTTATAAAGAAAGGACATTCTAAAATCGGATTCATCACCGGGATTCCCCGCATTTCCACAACAAAAGAACGTCTTGATGCCTATCGCGATACGATGGAAAAACATGGAATCTTTTCTGAAGCCCTGATCCGTACCGGAACGTCTATGACTTCTCTGGTAGTTGAGAATCTCGATGCGCTTCTGGCGCTTGGCTGTACTGCTCTGGTTATTTCCAACAATATTATGGCGATTGAGACTATGATGATCTTAAATCAGCGTGGAATCCGCCCCCACCATGATATTGATCTGATCGGTTACAAAGACAGTGAACAGGCACAGTATGGTCTTCAGCATATGAGCCTGATCAAGCAGCCAGTTGCCGAAATGGGGCGCGCGACAGGAAAGCAGCTTCTGGAACGCCTTTCCCATCCTGATATGCCGATTCAAAGAATCATACTCCCAGCAGAATTTCTTCCGGTCGATTGAGTCCTCCCATTTTTATATCATTTTCTCATACATAGGCAGTTCTATTTGAACTTCCACGCAAACAAAAAAGCTTTTTCAGCATCAGTTTTATTCCTCTAAAACATGTACTGAAAAAGCTTTTTGATTTACAGCATCGGCACCACCACATTCCCCCAGAACCAGCTCACCGGCATGACAAGCACCATGGCGGGGATCATATCAGCAACCGGGAAGTTGTGGATTTTTGCGATGCGGAAACCTGTGGCCAGAAGAAGGAAACCGCCGCAGGCCTTGAAGTCCGCGATCATATCCGGTGTGGTAAGCGGAAAGATGAACTTCGCCGCAGCGAAGATCGCGAGAAAGATCACGCACTGCGGGATCGCAACAGCTGCGACCACCATTCCCAGGGTTCCTCCAAAGATCATCGCAGTAAAGAAGTCCAGGATGGACTTGGAGATCAGGATCGTGTGGTCACCGCTCATTCCGGAGTCCAGGGAACCATAGATTCCCGTTCCGCTGGCACAAAACAGCACGATGATCGTCACGAGCATCGTCATGTACTCTTCTCTGGACATGGACGCATTCTTATTCGGGAAGATCTTTCCGACCGGCTTCTCCATGCACGCCGCGCCGTAGTTGATGATCCCGCCGAGATTCACCGCCAGTCCAAACGCGGTTCCAATGATCACCGCAAAAATAACGGCGGGCATATTTTTCATGAGTCCGATGGAACTCACGCCCATTCCCATGGAGCAGACACCGAAGATCTTCGTGAGTTCTGAATTGATCCTTGTGGGCAGCTTATGCCCAAATAAAGCCCCAACCACACCGCCGATGGCGACGGACAGGGCATTGATGATAATTCCTACTGGCATACATCCTTCTCCTTTGCACAAGCAACTGCGGTGCAAGGGAGTCCCTGCACCGCAGAATTGACAGTTCGTTATTTAATTTTAGCACAAAGTACGGTATAGCGCAAACACTTTACCTCGTAAAAGTGCATGTTCCCAATTACCATTTCGACAACATTCTTCTGCATTTAAGTCGAACGACCGTGAGACTTGGCGTGTGATTCTGGTCAGCGAAACTGGCTTATTCCTATCAAAATCACTGTACATCCTCGCGGAGCGTTTCCCGGACGATTCTTAGATCCCATGCACCGCGTCACACATCGACTTCACATATTCCTTCACATACGGAACCGCGTCCTTTCCATACGTTCCGCAGAGCTTCACGATTGCGGAACCAACGATAGCACCGTCGGAAAGTCCTGCCATCTTCTTTGCCTGCTCCGGTGTGGAGATTCCGAAGCCGACCGCACATGGGATATCTTTCGCCTTTTTCACGAGCTTCACCATCGCGCCGATATCCGTTGTGATCTCGCTTCTCGCACCGGTGACGCCAAGTGAGGATACGCAATATACAAAGCCGGATGCCTCTTTCGCGATCATGCTGATTCTCTCATGGGAGGTCGGGGCAATGAGGGAGATCATGTCCATGTTATACTTCTTGCACACAACATCGAACTCCTCTTTCTCCTCATACGGAACATCCGGTAAGATGATTCCGTCCATGCCGAGCTCAGACGCCTTCTTAATAAAGCGCTCTGTTCCGTAGGAGAACACAACGTTCGCGTATGTCATGAATACCATCGGAATTTGTGTATTTTTCCGAATTTTTTCAACCATTGCAAAAATTTTGTCGGTGGTCACGCCGCCGGACAGAGCGCGGGTATTGGCCGCCTGAATCACCGGTCCCTCTGCCGTCGGATCGGAGAACGGAATTCCAAGCTCGATAAGGTTTGCTCCTGCCTCCTCCATTGCGTATACAAGCTGCTCTGTGACCTCTAAGGACGGGTCACCGCAGGTGATAAACGGGATAAATGCTTTTCCATTTCCGCCTTTGAAGGCGTTTGCGATCTTACTCATGAATATCCTCCCCTCTGTATCTTGCGATTGCTGCACAGTCCTTGTCTCCTCTTCCGGAAACATTGACGACAATGATCTTATCCTTCCCCATCGTCGGCGCGAGCTTCATTGCGTATGCGATGGCATGAGCGCTCTCGATCGCCGGGATGATTCCCTCGATTCTGGAGAGATACTCGAATGCATCGACCGCCTCATCATCGGTAACTGCCACATACTGGGCCCGTCCTGTATCGTAAAGATTTGCGTGTTCCGGTCCGATTCCTGGATAGTCAAGACCTGCGGAGATGGAATATACCGGGGCGATCTGGCCGTATTCATCCTGGCCGAAATAGGACTTCATGCCATGGAAAATTCCGAGACGTCCTGTCGCGATGGTCGCCGCTGTCTCTGCTGTGTTCACGCCGCGTCCTGCTGCCTCGCAGCCGATAAGCTGAACGTCCTTATCCTCGATGAAGTTGTAGAATGCGCCGATAGCGTTGGATCCGCCGCCGACACAGGCGAGAACTGCGTCCGGAAGACGTCCCTCTTTCTCTAACATCTGCTCCTTGATCTCCTTGGAGATAACTGCCTGGAAATCACGGACGATGGTCGGGAACGGATGCGGTCCCATGCAGGAGCCGAGAACATAGTGAGTGTCCTCGATCCGGTTTGTCCACTCTCTCATTGCCTCAGAAACGGCATCCTTCAGGGTGCCTGTTCCTGTTGTCACCTCATGGACCTTCGCGCCGAGAAGACGCATCTTGTATACATTTAATGCCTGACGCTTCGTGTCCTCGATTCCCATGTAGATCTCGCATTCCATGCCGAAGAGCGCTGCCGCCGTCGCTGTCGCTACGCCGTGCTGGCCTGCGCCTGTCTCGGCGATGACACGGGTCTTTCCCATCTTCTTCGCGAGAAGCACCTGTCCAAGCACGTTGTTGATCTTATGGGCGCCGGTATGGTTCAAATCCTCTCTCTTTAAGTAGATCTTCGCTCCGCCGAGATCCTTTGTCATGTGCTCCGCGTAGTAGAGTCTTGACGGTCTGCCCGCGTATTCATTTAAAAGTGTTGTGAGTTCTTTCTGGAATTCCGGGGCATTTTTGTAGTGGTTGTATGCCTCTTCGAGTTCCAGTACCGCATTCATAAGCGTCTCAGGAATGTACTGACCGCCATGTGCGCCAAATTTGCCTTTTGACATAGATGTTTCCTCCTCTTGTAGCCTGATATTGTTTCAGATCGACTTTGTCGATCATTTTTTGCGTTCTGATTAGTATTTCTCCGAGTAAAACTCTCGCACCAGCGGGTAGATCCCCTTATATCTCTGGTAGATCCCATGATACCTCGCCGAGATCTCCGGATCCGGTTCCACGGCATCGCAGTGTCCGCGGCTCTCCAGCGTGCTGATAAACGCCTGATAGTCCGGGATCACGCCCTCCGCAACGAATACCGCCGAAGCGATCGCCAGCGCCGGAAGAAGGTCCGGATCTTTGTATACAAAAATCTTTTGTCCCATGACATTGCTCAGGATCCGGCACCATCGCCGCTCTCTCGCTCCGCCGCCGATCAGTGTGATCTTTTTCGCGGGCTGGTCAAAGAGCTCCAATCCCTACCCGTAAAAAGTAACCATATCGCACTATATGCCAAAAAATATTCTGACTTTTCCAATTATGTACATACAGAAGTTACAAAACTATTACTTTTTGAACATTTCGCCGAATTAAGTAAAGCAAAAGTAAAAAATACTTGACTTTTTTAAGTTCTGGTTTTATTCTTAGGCACATAATTTTATTAACGATCCCCCCATTTATCAAAGGCGATAACTTCTGTCAGAAGTGCGCCTTTCTTTTTTACCCGGATCTTCCAAAGCGACTGCCGGTTTTATTTCACCGGTACCAGGATCCGGCGGATCGTTCGTAAAAAAAGAGAGAGGAGAGATTCTTATGAAGAAAAGACGATTGATCGCACTTGCAGCCGCAGCCGTTATGGCAGCATCTTCCCTGGCAGGATGCGGCGGTTCCCAGACGCCCTCCCAGACAACAGCCGGTTCCACCGCTGAGACGGCTGCTGCCTCATCCAACGCAGTGTCTCCGGATGCCAAATCCACAGATCAGACACTTGCTTCCGGTATCGCAGTTGGTTCTTCCGACGGAGAAGCCGTAAAGGGCGGAACACTGGTAGTGTCCATGCCATCTTCCCCGCTGACTCTCGATCCGAAATCCTACTCCACGATGTATGAAAACCACATCATGTACAACGTCATGGAGACTTTATTTATCTGGGATCAGGATTACAAAGAACTTCTTCCATGTCTTGCGACGGATTACACCGCCAGCGATGATGGTCTCACCTACACCATCAACTTAAGAGACGATGTCTATTTCCAGAAAGGAAAGTTCCAGGACGGAAGAAAGATGACTGCAGAGGACGTCAAGTACTCTCTCGAACGAAGCAAAAATGAAAGTACCACAGACCGTATCTGCCGTGACTTCTTCGATTACTGCGAAGTGACAAGTCCGACTCAGGTCGTGATCCATATGAAGTCCGTTGCAGGACCGTTCATCAACCAGTTAGCTGAGATCGGAAACGTCATTCTTCCGAAAGAGGAAGTCGAAGGCTGGGGAGATGAGTTTGGTTCCCATATCGTTGGTACCGGTCCATTCACCCTCGAAGAGATGGTAACCGATGAAAAGGTTGTTTTAAAGAAGAATGACAATTACTGGGGGACCGAGCCGAACGTCGATGGAATTGAATTCCGCATCATCTCCGACTCCAATCAGGCGATCAACGCAGTACAGACCGGTGAGGTCGATATCGCGATGTATCTCCAGGGCGAAGCGATCAAGCGTGCCCAGGATGCAGGTCTCTTACTCCAGACCGCAAGCTCCGCTGTCACCTACGTCCGCTTTAATATGCAGAATGGTCCGACTGCAAATGCAGATGTCAGAAAAGCTCTCACAATGGCAGTCGACATCGATTCCATGGTAGCCGGCATTTATCAGTACGGTGAGGGCACGAGAGCTTACCAGCCGTTACCGGTATACTCCTTCGCATATGACACTGCCTACAATGACCTCGTACCTTCCTACGATCCGGAAGGTGCAAAGAAACTCCTCGCGGAGGCCGGTTATCCGGATGGCTTCACCATGAGCCTTTACATCGGATCCACTACATACCGTGAGAAGATGGCGCAGATGTTACAGTACTACTGGAGCCAGATCGGAGTCACACTTGATATCAAGTCCTCCACGATGGCCGACTGGTCCGCAACCGTTGTCGATTCCTGGCAGGCTGATACCGTAAACAGCTACGGCGTAAGCTGGAACAGCAACCCGGATCCTTACGGTTTCCTTGGAAAGTTCTTCAGTTCCCAGACCATCCACGCTTCCTCCAACGCAGGCGGCTACAATGATCCGGAGATGGATGACCTCCTCAACAAAGGCTTTGGCTCCACTGACACTGCTGAGCGTGCCAAATACTACAAGGAAGCAATTGAGAAAGTTATGAACGAATACACCGGTATCTACTACGCATACGAGTGCCGGAACTGGGCAGTATCCCCGAAAGTACATAACGCGGTTCTCCGTGCTGATAACCAGATGTTAGTCGCAACACCGTTCAACAATATCTGGATCGAAGAATAAAACTATTACAAAATCTGCAGAAAGGGGAAGCAAATCTGATTTGTTTCCCTTTTTCTGTAGAAATGTTCGCAAAAATCGACTGTTCCCCCATTCACAGTCCCGGTGATGGATCCGGACAGTCATGAAAGGATTGGATTTTTATGGGAAAGATCATCATCAAACGATTATTGCAGACGATCCCCACACTTCTGGTCGTCGTTACACTGACCTTCTGCCTGACAAGAATGCTGCCCGGCGATCCGGCTGTGGCGATCCTGGGCATTGAGGCAAATGCGGAGGACATCGAAGCCATGAGAGCCGAGATGAACCTCGATAAACCGCTCCCGGAACAGTACGCACTCTATTTAAACGGACTCGTCCACGGTGATTTCGGTTACTCCTACAGTTACCGCCAGGACGTTCTTCCGCTCATCACTTCCAGGATCCCGAATACACTGACTCTGACGCTGACAGCACTTTTCTTCGCTTTCATCATCGGAACCAGCGTCGGCATCATCGCTGCTTTAAAGCAGAATACGATCTTCGATTACATTGTCATGGTCATCACGCTCGTCGGCGTGTCCATGCCAATCTTCTGGCTGGCTCTTATGCTGGTCCTCCAGTTTTCCGTTAAAATGAATCTCCTGCCTGTCATGGGCATGGGCGACATCTCCAAAGGCATCGGGGATGTGGTGAGCCACATGATCCTGCCAGGTTTCTGTCTCGCGACGATCCCGATGGCGACTTTCGCGAGAACCATGCGTTCCAGCATGATCGACATCATGAGCAGTGACTACATCCGATGTCTCAGAGCCCGCGGCATCCGGAAAATGAAAGTCATCCTGATCCACGGATTAAAGAACGCACTCCCGCCGCTGATCACCGTTCTCGGACTTCAGATCGCCGGAACCTTTACCGGTGCGATCATCACAGAGGGAATCTTCTCCTGGCCGGGCATGGGAACCATGATCAACACCGCGATCAACAACCGCGATTATTCCCTGATCCAGGGAACCGTTCTCTTCTCCGCGATCATGTTCGTCTTCTGCAACATGTTAGTCGATATCGCTTATGCGATCCTGAATCCGAAAGTAAAACTGGAAAAGGGGTGATATGCCATGACATTCTTCAAGAAAAAACCTGCTGCTGCCGCAGCTTCTTCCACATCCGGCGATGCTCTTGGAAAAGACGCCAACATCGCAATGCTCTTAAAAGAACGAAATGCCAACAATGCATGGCATAAGTTAGCCAGAAATAAGACCGCTCTCGTAGGCTTCTTCATCGTTGCCTTCATGGTCATCCTCGCCGTGTTTGCTCCTCTCATCGCGCCGTATGACCCGAATGCGATCAATCCTGTTCTGCCGTTTAAGGGGATCGGAACGCCGGGACATCTCTTCGGAACGGACGATCTCGGGCGTGACATCTTATCCCGTATCATCTACGGCTCCCGCGTATCCATGATCGTCGCAGTCGGTGCCACGATCGTCGGCGCCATCATCGGCGTGCTCATCGGACTCACTGCCGGATATTTCGGTGGATGGATCGATTCCATTCTCATGAGAGTCATGGACGGCATGTTCTCTTTCCCATTTATCCTGTTAGCCATGATCCTGATCACCGTTCTCGGAAACGGCGTCATGAACGTCATTCTGGCCATCGGTATCGCGAGTGTTCCGGGATTTGCCCGTGTCACGAGAGGTCAGGTCCTGATCGTAAAGGAAGAGGAATACTGCAACGCCTGCCGCGTTGTCGGCGTCTCCCCGGTGAGACTCTTATTCTTACATATTTTACCGAACTGCGTATCCCAAATCATCGTGTACGCAACACTCCGTATCGCAAGTGCTATCATTTCCGAAGCTTCTTTAAGCTTCCTCGGACTCGGCATCGCGCTTCCGACCGCATCCTGGGGCAGCATTCTCCGTGTCGGCCGTGACTGTCTGACAACAGCTCCCCATGTAGCCGGAACTGCAGGCGCCTTCATTCTTGTGACCGTCATCGGTTTCAACCTGTTGGGCGACGGGATCCGCGATGTCATGGATCCGAAAATGAAACAGTAGGAGGTGCAGGCTATGAGTGAAAACGATGCAATCTTAAAAGTAAATGGATTAAAAACATATTTCTACCAGGCGAGCGGCGTTTCCAAAGCGGTCGATGGCGTCAGCTTTACACTGAAAAAAGGAACGACCATGGGGATCGTCGGCGAATCAGGTTCCGGAAAAAGCGTCACCAGTGCCTCCGTCATGCGGCTCATGCCGGCAAAAACAGGAAAGATCGTGGACGGCTCCATCATCTTCGATGGAGTTGACATCCGGAGTCTTTCTGAAGCCCAGATGGAAAAATTCCGAGGCGATGAGTGCTGCATGATCTTCCAGAACCCGATGACCTCCTTAGATCCGGTATTCAAGATCGGCCACCAGATGGTCGAGATGATCCGAGAACACGAAAAGATCAGCAAAAAGGACGCCTGGAACAAAGCCGTTGAGGCATTAAAGCTTGTCGGCATCCCGGAGGCTGAGAAACGAATGGACGCGTATCCGCATGAGCTCTCCGGCGGCATGTGCCAGCGTGTCATCATCGCGATGGCCGTCTGCGGACATCCGAAGCTCATCATCGCCGACGAGCCGACGACCGCTCTGGATGTGACCGTACAGGCACAGGTTCTTGAGCTCTTAAAGGACCTCCAGAAGAAGCTCAATACCGCGATCCTGCTCATCACCCACAACCTCGGCGTTGTCTGGGAGATGTGTGACACCGTCATGGTCATGTATGCAGGAAATACCGTAGAATATGCGGACACAAAGACTCTTTATCAAGAGCCGCTTCACCCGTACACCTGGGGTCTTTTGGACTCCATGCCGAAACTCAGCAGCTCCGCGAAAGAAGATTTGAAGACGATCCCCGGAACACCGCCGGATCTCCGTCTTACCGGTTACTGCTGCAACTTTTATAACCGCTGTCCTTATGCCACGGAGATCTGTAAAAATCAGGTACCGCCGCTGAAGGAGGTCGCTCCCGGACATTTCGTGGCGTGCCACAGACAGGACGGAGAGCACAGATTAACACGAGGGGAAGTGAATGAGACATGCAGAAAAATGTAATCATGAGCGTCGATCATCTCAGTAAGGATTTTGTGATCCGCGGAAAAAAGTTAGGGGAAAAGAATAAACTTCTCCACGCGTTGAGCGATGTGTCTTTTGATATCTATGAAGGGGAAACATTAGGGATCATCGGTGAGTCCGGATGCGGAAAGTCCACACTGGGCCGCTGCCTTGTAAAGCTCCACAAGCCGTCCGGCGGAACGATCACCTATAACGGAAAGGATCTCTGGAACATGCCTGTCTACGACCGGGAAGCGGCCCGCAGGGATATCCAGATGATCTTCCAGGATCCGTATTCCTCCCTGGATCCCAGAAAAACGGCTTCCTACTCGATCGAGGAGGCGATGAAGGTCCACCACATCGGTGACACTGCAAGGGAACGCCGCCAGAAAGCGTTAGAATATCTCCAGGAAGTCGGACTCGACATCCAGCACATGGAACGCTACCCGCACGAGTTCTCCGGCGGCCAGAGGCAGCGTGTGAACATCGCGCGCGCCCTCTCGATGGAGCCGAAGATCATCGTCTGTGACGAGCCGGTATCCGCCCTGGACGTTTCGATCCAGGCACAGGTCATCAACCTCTTCCGCCGTCTGCAGAAGCAGTTCAACCTGACCTATGTGTTCATCTCCCATGACCTCGGCATCATCAAATATATCAGTGACCGGATCATGATCATGTACCTCGGGCGCGTCATGGAGTTCTACACCTCCGAAGGCATCTACGCAGATCCGAAGCACCCGTACACGCAGGCTCTGCTCTCCGCGATCCCGCCGGAAAGCCCGTTTGAGAAAAAAGAGCGCCTGCCGCTCACCGGCGATATCCCGAGCCCGATCGGGGATCAGGTCGGCTGCCCGCTCGCAGGCCGCTGCCCGCACTGCACGGAGCGCTGCAAAAAGGAGATCCCGAAACTCGTCGACACCGGAGACGGACATATGGTGGCATGTTTCTTATACGAATAACCTGCCTGCTGCCATCTCATGCGGAATTTTCAGTTCAGAAAATTCCTATCCGTGAAAAACAACTGCCAAACAGCTTTACGGCTGAATACTTTCATAAAGGAGTAATGTAAGATGATCGATTCTAAAAAACTGATCGCAATGGTCGAAAAATATGAAAAACTGATCTATGACACGGCAGACTATATCTGGGCACACCCGGAGACGGGATTCCGCGAGTGGAACACTTCCGCTTACATGGAAAAACACTTTGAAGAGCTCGGATACACCCTGACAAAGGCCGGAAATATCCCGGGATTCTACGCAGATCTCGACACCGGAAAACCGGGTCCGAAGATCGCGATCCTCGGAGACTGCAAAAGTGGAATCCTATGTGCGCGGCGCTTCCTTCGACGCGATCACGATGGATCAGGATGCTGTTGTATATAATGATGATGGAACGATCACTCTGAAATTCACAAAATAATGTGTCTCACTAATGAACCCTTCAGAAAGGACGGGAGATCTTGTATGAAAAACTTTGTTATCACGGTTGCCAGGGGATTTGGATCCGGCGGGCGTGACATCGCCGCTATGCTTGCTGACGAGCTGGGCGTCCACAGCTATGATAAACGGATCCTGACACTTGCGTCCCAGTACAGCGGCTATCCGGAACACTTTTTCCGGGAAGCTGACGAGACTTTAAACGGCAGTCTGATCACCAAACAGCTTCAGGCACTGCCGAAACATCATGCACCGACCGGAGAGCTCTCAAAGTTTACTTCCGATGACCGGCTTTTCGACTATCAGAAGATCATCATCGAAAAACTTGCCGCCTCCGAGTCCTGCGTCATCGTCGGAAAATGTGCCGATTATATCCTGAAGGATTATGACAATGTCGTCAGCATCTACGTGGAGGCGCCGAGAAGCTATACACTGCGGCGCGTCATGGAACGGATGGATGATATCACGGTCGAGGAGGCGCATCACCTGATCACGAAGACAGACAAGTACCGCGCGGATTACTACAAGTATTACACCGGTGGCAACTACTGGACTAACCCGGTCAACTACGACCTGACGTTCAACAATGCGAGACTCGGGGATGAGCGCTGCGTGAAGCTCACACTCGACTGCATGAAGCTGAAATTCGGGGATGATTTCGTGGAATATATGAAGAGTATCGGCAAAGATATTTAATATCTGTTCACGCCTGCTTGATCGTTATGATTTTTCCCTTTATTTTGTAATACTGGATCCGGGGCTCCAATCCTGCTCCGGACCAGCACCAGCCCCGCCGCACTTCCTCTCTCTTGCGGCGGGGATTTTTATTCAGGAAATTTCTGTCCTTAAAAAGTATCACTCCCACATCTTTTCCTGTTCGCTCGGCTGGAATTGATTTTTATTTTCTGATATGTTACGATAGTTCTATGTTCTCTGACCTGCGAGAAGTTTCCTATTCTTTCGGGAAAGAGTCGAATTCGCTATTACTGACCTTAAGAATGTTCTGACAGGGAAGAAATTGTTATCTGGCATACATATATGCCCTGCAAAAGAAAGTCTGATCCCCTCGCTGCAGCTTCTTGAACTGCATGGAATCTTTCATATTTAACACTCGGTCTGTATCATACACTTGTACGGGCTTATTTCTTTTCTCTGTCATTTCTTCTGGCCATATTTCCCACAGGAGGACCTCATGGATACTGATTTTATGAACACCGCATTGCTGGAAAACAAGTTAAACCCGAAATGCTGGTGGAAAGAGCCGGTCCGGAACGGCGTGACTGATCCGGTCTGTCTCAATGAATTAAAAGCGCTGATCGACCGTCTGGAAGCAGGCGAAGCGCTCACGAAAGACGAATGGGTCCGTCTCATCGACGGCCGTTCCCCGGAGCTTGCAGCCTACCTCTTTCCAAAGGCGCGGGCCGTCCGGGAGCGCGTGTACGGCACGGACGTCTATGTCCGCGGACTCATCGAGTACAGCAATTACTGTAAGAATAACTGCCTCTACTGCGGGATCCGGGCCGGAAATAAGAACGCAAGCCGCTACCGCCTTTCCACAGAAGATATTTTATCCTGCTGCCGGAGCGGCTACGCGCTGGGATTTCGCACTTTCGTCCTTCAGGGCGGGGAAGATCCTTTTATGACTGAGGATCGGATCACAAATCTCGTCTCCATGATCCGGAGGGAATTTCCGGACTGTGCGATCACGCTTTCCCTGGGTGAGATGGAATACGAGAGCTACAAGCGCTTCTTTGACGCTGGTGCAGACCGGTATCTGCTCCGCCATGAAACGGCAAACGCAGAACACTATCAGAAACTTCATCCGACGGAAATGTCCTTTGAGCACCGTATGAACTGTCTGAGAACATTAAAGGAGATCGGCTACCAGACCGGCTGCGGTTTTATGGTCGGCTCCCCATACCAGACATCGGAATGTCTCGCCGGGGACATGATCTTTATCCGCGATCTCAAACCGGAAATGGTTGGGATCGGGCCGTTTATCCCGCAGCATGACACGCCGTTTGGAGACCAGACTGCAGGGACCATGGAACTCACCCTGTTTATGATGGGACTTCTCCGTCTTCAGGATCCGAATGTCCTGCTTCCCGCAACGACGGCGCTCGGCACGATCCATCCGTTCGGGCGCGAGCTCGGGATCCTTGCTGGCGGAAACGTTGTCATGCCGAATCTTTCCCCGGTACAGGTCCGTGCAAAATATCTTCTCTATGACAATAAGATCTGCACCGGCGATGAGGCAGCAGAATGTGTGAACTGCATGAAACGGCGGATGGAAAGCGTCGGATATCATGTCGTTGTGGACCGCGGGGATCACAAAGGATAATCCAGAAAAAAAGAAAGGGATGGATTTGTTTGTGACAACAGATTCAGAAGGTGTATATATGGGAATGAATGAGACGCCGTCCGGCGAGAGGATCCACATCGGATTCTTTGGCAGAAGAAACGCCGGAAAGTCAAGTCTTGTAAACGCAGTGACCGGTCAGGACCTCTCCATCGTCTCTGAAGTCCGGGGAACGACCACCGACCCGGTCTCAAAGTCCATGGAACTTCTTCCGTTAGGGCCGGTCGTGATCATTGATACGCCCGGAATCGATGATGAGGGGGAGCTTGGGATCAAACGTGTCGGAAAAAGCCGCCAGGTACTGAACAAGACCGATCTCGCGATCCTGGTCGTGGATGCAACGACCGGAACCGGCAGCTGGGAAACTGAGATGATCCGGTTGTTTGAGAAAAAAGAGATTCCATATCTTGTTGTATACAATAAGGCAGATCTGCTCCCGGATCCCGCCCCGTCAGACAGGAAAACCAGCCGGAATGCTTCACAGGCTGGCGTTCCCACCGGAATTGCGACCGGGGACTCTCCGGCATCAGATCCGGCAGTTTCAGGATCCGGTCACAGCAATATGGTCTATGTCAGTGCGAAAACCGGTTTTGGCATCCACGACTTAAAGGAGCGCATGGCACGCCTCGTTGCCCCGGATGGAAGCAGGAAACGCCTTGTCGCCGATCTCGTACATCCGTTGGACGTTGTTATCCTGGTCGTCCCGATCGACAAAGCTGCCCCGAAAGGCCGCCTGATCCTGCCGCAGCAGCAGGTGATCCGGGATCTCCTTGACTCCGGCGCCATGCCGATCGTCTGTCGGGAGTCGGAACTTGCTGCAGCGCTTGATTCCTTAAAGAAAAAGCCGTCTCTCGTCATCACGGACAGCCAAGTCTTTCCTCTCGTGGACCGCATGACTCCGAAAGAGATCCGCCTGACCTCTTTTTCGATCCTGTTTGCGAGATATAAAGGAAATCTCACCCAGGCCGTCCACGGCGCGCGGGCTCTGAATACGATCCAGGATGGTGATAAGATCCTGATCTCTGAGGGCTGCACCCACCATCGCCAGTGCGGGGACATCGGAACCGAAAAACTTCCAAACTGGATCCGGGAATACACCGGAAAACAGCCGGAATTTCATTTCACCTCCGGCACCGAATTTCCGGAAGATGTCTCCGATTATAAGCTCATTATCCACTGCGGCGGCTGTATGTTAAATGAACGGGAAATGCGAAGCCGCTTAAGGAATGCCGCCGACCAGGAGATCCCGATGACAAATTACGGGATCGCGATCGCATATATGAAAGGGATTTTGGAGAGAAGTGTCGAGTGTCTCGGACTCTGAGCGCAGTCTCCATGCTCTTCTGTTTTTATGACTGCTCTGCATGATTTCTGTGCGAATGAGCCAAAACATCGCGACAGTCGCCAAGGTCTCGCGCAAGCGCGGACTTTGGCTCGTTGTTCGCGTAAGTAAAAGCTCCGGTAAAGAAAGGCATCAACACTTTCTGCCTTTTTACCGGAGCTTCTCCATTTATTCGCCAAATCTCAATACAGGCTCTTTTTCTATTGGATCATACAGACCCCGCCTGTGCATAAAAATCCGCCTTTTATTTTTCCAGACCTTCAAAATAGGCTCTCAGCTCGTCTACAAGCTCACCGAACTCTTTTCCGGTCTCATCAAGCGTGATATCCGCATATTTCTCATAGTACGGAAGGCGCTCATTGTAGAGATCCCTGAGTGTCATTCCGTCTTTTAAGACAACCCCGCGATCCACAAGATTTCCGAGACGTGATTCCAGATCTTCGTAATTTAATTTCAGATACACGATCGTTGCGGTCTCTTTATAGTGCTCCATGGCTTTCGCCTCATAAATCACACTGCCGCCCGGCGCGATGACAGACTTTTCGACATCCAGATCAAGGTTCGCCTGCTCCTCAACGCGAAGGAAACCGTCATCTCCTTCTTCCGCGATGATCTCCTTCAAAAGTTTTCCGGTCTTCTCCTGGATCACAAGATCCACATCCACGAAGGAATAGCCAAGGCGCTTTGCAAGCAGCACGCCGATGGTGCTCTTTCCGGATGCCGGCATTCCGATCATCAGAATATTTTTCTTCTTCATCACTAAAGTCCTTTCTGCTGTCACATATCCTGTCATTTTTCCGGTTCACGCATCATGATCCGATCGCAGGATCTCTACCGTCTGCGCGGTTTTCCGGCACCTGATCCGGCCTTCCCGCCCGGATTTCCTGTGTTTTTCTTTCCAGATGAGGTCTTTTTTCCGGTTTCCGGTGTCTTTCCTCCGGCCTTATTTCCGGCTTTCCTGCGCGGCTGCAGTTCTTTTTCCGCAGTCTTCTTTCCGGTTTCCGGCGCTTTTCTTCCAGCCTGTTTTCCTGCGGTCTTTCCGATCAGAATCTTCTTTTTCTCCGCCTTTCTCACGCTGTAGCCGAAGCTTCCCAGCTCCTCGCCCATCCCGTAATATCTTCCATGGGAATAGGCAAGCGGCTTTGCCATAGAGAGATGGAACGTATCTTTCTCATCCATGTACGCTTCGTCCACATCCACCGCCACGACATCAGCGATAAACATGTGATGGCTTCCGAGCTCCTCGACTTTCACAACACGGCACTCAATGTTTACCGGGCTTTCTTTGATCACCGGCACATTGACAACATTTGCCTTCTCCGGCGTCAGTCCCGTGTCTTTCCACTTATCTGTATCGCGCCCTGAGCGCACGCCGCAGTAATCGGTCGCCCACGCCATGGACTCCGTCGTCAGATTGACCACGAACTCCCCGGTCTCTCTGATCATATGGTAAGAGTGGCGTTCCGGCCGGACGCTGATCGACAGCATCGGCGGGTTTGTGCAGATGGTTCCCGCCCATGCCACCGTAAAAATATTCGAATTTCCTTCCCGGTCGGCCGCTGTCACAAGGACCGCCGGAACCGGATAGAGCATATTTCCTGGTTTAAACTGTCGTTTTCCCATTTGCAGATCCCGCCTTTATTCAACTTTTACTGCTGCAATGCCATCATGATCTGCGGTGCAAGCTGTTTCTTTCTGGAAACAACGCCCGGCAGCTTCACGATTCCGGTCTGCGCACTCACATTTTCCACATCCTCATCTGCCACATGGAACGCTGTGGTGATCAGCTGCTCCGCACCCTGTCCGGTGCAGATCAGATCTGTGGACTCGGTCAGGATGTTGGTGAGCATGAAGAACATCATGTCGATCTCATGCTGCTCTCGTTCTTTTTCCGTGTATACGGACATTCTTGATCTCAGATCCTTCAGCTCCACTGCGTTTAAGGATGTGATCTGTCCAATTCCGAATACGGAATTTCCTACCGTAAAGCGCTTGAAATCCTGATAGAAGATATCGCCGTCAGACTTTCCTTTCAGGTTGCTTCCCGCAGAGAACATGTCGATCGCATACTTTTCAATATCAAGTCCGGCGATCTGTGCAAGTGCAAGGCCGGCTGCCTTATCGACTGCTGTACAGGTCGGGGAACGGAATAACAATGTATCGGAAATGATCGCACTGCATAACAGACCTGCAGTTGTCTTATCGATCTCCATATGATTTTCCTGATACATCTGATAGATGATGGTCGCGGTACAGCCTAACGGCTGGTTTCTGAAGAATACCGGGGACATGGTCTCAACTGTTCCGAGACGATGATGGTCGATGATCTCACGGATATCGGCGCTCTCCATACCTTCTACCGCCTGACTCTTCTCATTGTGGTCCACAAGGATGATGCTCTTTCCCTTTGCACCTAAGAGGTTACGTCTGGAAATCATACCGATATACTTTCCATCAGAATCCAGGACCGGGAAATCACGGTGTCTCTTGCTCGCCATGATCTCGCGGATATCGTCGAGATAATCTTCCTCGGAGAACTCGATGATATTCTCTTTCGTCATGAAATAGCTGATCGGCATGGACTGGTTGATCAGACGGGCGGTCGTGTATGTGTCATACGGTGTCGTGATGACCGCGCAGCCGCGCTCCTGTGCCAGTTTGCGGATCGTTAAGGAAACGCCCGCACCCTCACAAACGATGATACAGCCTGCCTCCATCTCGATCGCGCAGAGCTGGGACTCATAACGGTTTCCGAGGATGACAAGGTCATGTTTCTCGATGTAGTTTTCCATCAGATCCGGGTTTGCAGCCGCGATCAGGACTTTTCCCTGATCAAAATATGTTTCGGAGTCGCCGACTACCATGCTGCCTTCCAGCGTATCCAGGATGTTCGCATATTTTGTGCATGCTTTGGAAATGATGCTGCTGTCATATAAGTTCATGTAGGACTTGGTGATATCGCCGATAGTGATAACGCCCTCCAGGAGACCTTCCTCCGTCACACACGGAAGTGTTACGACGTTGTTCTCCTGCATGAGTCCCCATGCATTCTTTAATGAAATTCCGCGGGATACGCCTTTTGTCTTGCGGATCTCGATATCCTTGACCTGCGTCTTTACGTTCTCGACAAGGCGCGGCGCCTTTAAATTAAAATAATCCAGTACATACTGTGTCTCCGGGTTTACATTTCCGGCACGGCACGGCTCATAGTTCTCGCCGGTAAGCTGATGCTTGAAACCTGCATAGCAGATGGCTGAGCAGATGGAATCCGTATCCGGATTTCTGTGTCCAAGGACAAGTGTTTTTTTCAGTCCCTCAACTGCCATTGATCTTCTCCTCTCCATTCCATGCGCATATCCCCAGAAAGTTTCTCTGTCGCATTCCTTCGCAGGTTTTCCCTTTATATCCTTTTCTGGAGCTTTATGCGTTTTTCTCAGACGCACAAATGAGAATGTGTTACAATAACTTCATAGTGCGTTCATAATTTATTCATATTTGTTTTTTATACTTATTGCATAAACAAAAAGTCATTCGACTTCGCTAACTAGACAAATTGCACATAGATTTTTCATAATTGCCCCGGTTGTCGCGACCGGGGTCTCCTCATGTTTAGGGATCTTATATGTCCGTTTATGGCGGACATTTTTCTTTATCTCCCATACAGTCAAGGCCTATGCACATCAGGCACGCTTCGTATCCTTTTCCGGCAGTAAAAAGGGAGCCCGTTTTACCGGACTCTCTCTTCTTTTATCCGAGGATCAGCTTCGCAGCTCCGTAGATCCCGGCATCGTTTCCAAGCTTTGCAAGGACGATGTCCGCTTTCTTTGTCGCCATCGGAGATAATTCATCGTGATATTTCTTGATCATGTCAGTCAGAAATGTCCCGGCTTTGGAAACGCCGCCTCCAATAATATAAGCCTGCGGATCCAGAACCATGGACAGTGTTGCAAGGACCCAGCCAAGATAATAGCAGGACTTGTTGAGAGAATCGAGCGCAAGCTCATCCCCTGCTTTTGCTGCATCCAGCACATTCTTCGCGCTGATATTCTTTAAGCTTCTGAGGCTGGATGGACGGCTGTCCGCCGCCAGCATTCTTCTTGCAGTTCTCGCGATCCCTGTCGCGGAAGCAACCTGCTCCAGGCAGCCATGGCCGCCACAGTTGCAGGCCTCTTTCTCGCCTTCCATCACATGGATATGACCGATCTCGCCTCCAACACCCTGCTCGCCGGTCCAGATCTTTTCGTTCAGGATAATGCCGCCGCCGACACCTGTTCCGAGTGTCACCATGACGAGGTTCTTATATCCTTTTCCGCCGCCCTGCCACATCTCACCGAGAGCCGCCACGTTTGCGTCGTTACCGCTCTTTACAGGCATTCCGTCCAGCAGTCTGCTTAATTCCTGCTGCGGATTTCCGGCTTTCCAGCCAAGGTTTACACACACTTCGCAGTGTCCGTCCGGAAGAACCGGTCCCGGGAATCCCATTCCCGCGCCGGAAAAATCAGAGAGTTCAAGTCTGCTCTCCTTCACTGTTCTGCGGATCGAAGCCGCAATATCGCCCAGGATGTACTTTCCGTCCTCTTCTTTTCTTGTCGGGACCTCCCATTTTTTTACAAGAGTCCCATCTTCCTCAAAGATACCAAGCTTCACGCTTGTTCCGCCGATATCGATCCCAATACACTTTAAGCTCATGTGTGTTCCCCTTTTTTCTGAATCTGCCGGATCCATTTCAAACACGTTTTCAGATCCCGCGTGCCCTTAAAACCGTGTCAGTTCAGCCATGCTGCCTTCCGATGTGGATCGCTGCATGACTGAACCGTCACGTTCGGGTTATTTAGAACAGTGTCTTTACTGTATTTACAACGTTCTCAACTGTAAATCCGAATTTCTCGAACAGCTTCGCTGCCGGGCCGCTTGCGCCAAAGGACTTCATTGTCACATAAGCGCCGTCGAGGCCGACATACTTGCCCCAGCCGAAGTCGGAAAGTGCCTCAACAACAACTCTCTTTCTGACCTCTTTCGGAAGTACGGACTCTTTATACTCCGCACTCTGCTCCTCAAAGATATCCATACACGGCATGGATACGACACGGATCTTCTTTCCTTCGTTTGCAAGCTCTGCTTTTGCCTTGACCGCAAGATCAACCTCAGAACCGCTTGCGATGAGGATCGCATCCGGTGTTCCTTCGCAGTCGTCGATGACATAGCCGCCCTTTAACGCTTCCTTGCTGCTTCCCGGGATCGGATTGAGATTCTGTCTGGAAAGAACAAGCGCTGTCGGTGTCTTTTTGGATGTTGCTGCGGAGAGCCATGCTGCAGATGTCTCTGTCGCGTCACACGGACGGAATACATGGAAGTTCGGCATTGCGCGGAACATTGCAAGCTGCTCGATCGGCTCGTGGGTCGGTCCGTCCTCACCAACTCCGATGCTGTCGTGAGTCAGAACGAAGGTCAGCGGAACTCCCATCATAGCGGAAAGTCTTGCCATCGGTTTTACATAATCACTGAATACGAAGAATGTCGCAACGTAAGCGCGGAGACCACCGTGAAGCATGATGCCGTTTCCGATCGCTGTCATCGCAAGCTCTCTTACGCCGAAGTGAAGGTTTCTGCCTGCCGGATTCTCTGCGGAGAAATCTCCTGCATCCTTCATTGCTGTCTTGTTCGACGGTGCGAGGTCAGCGGAACCGCCGATCATGTTCGGCATGATGTCCTTTAAGATGTTGATCATCTTGCCGGACAGGGAACGTGTTGCCTCTGCCTTGTCTTTTGTGAGCCAGAGTGCCTCGTTCTCGATCAGTGCCTTTGCGTCCGGAGCTGTATGGTACTGCTCCCAAAGCTTCTCCATCTCCGGGTACTCATCACAGTATGCAGCGAACATTGCGTTCCACTCTGCCTCTGTGTCTGCTTTTTCCTCTGCAAGACGGGAATAATGCTCATAAACCTCTTCCGGTACGAAGAACGGCTCCTCATACTTCCAGCCGAGGTTTTCTCTCATTGCCTTGATATTGTCAACGCCTAACGGCTCGCCGTGCGCGCTGGCTTTGCCCTGTTTTGCCGGGCAGCCGAAGCCGATCTCTGTCTTGATCGTGATGAAGGACGGATGCTCCGTATCAGCCTTTGCAACTTCGATCGCAGCGCCGATCGCATCGATATCTGTTCCGTCTTCGACTGTGATCGTCTGGAAGCCGAATGCTTTCATGCGCTCTTCCACGTTCTCGCGGAATGCGATGTCCGTGCTTCCTTCGATGGAAATACGGTTGGAGTCGTAGAGAACGATGAGTTTTCCAAGTCCAAGTGTACCTGCAAGGGAGAATGCTTCAGAGGAGATTCCCTCCATCATGCATCCGTCTCCGCCGAGTACATATGTGAAGTGATCGACAACCGGATAGTTTTCCTTGTTGAATACAGCTGCCAGATGTTTCTCAGCCATCGCCATACCAACTGCCATTCCCATACCTGCGCCGAGCGGTCCTGTTGTCGCCTCAACGCCTACGGTGTGACCGTATTCCGGATGTCCCGGAGTCAGGGAACCAACCTGACGGAAGTTCATTAAATCTTCCTTTGTCAGACCATAGCCGAACAGATGAAGCAGGGAATATAACAGCATGGAGCCATGGCCGCCGGATAAGATAAAACGGTCACGGTTCGCCCACTCCGGATTTGCCGGATTGTGGTTCATATGGTGTGCCCAGAGCTCATAAGCAGCCGGTGCGCTGCCAAGCGGAAGTCCCGGATGTCCGGAATTTGCCTTCTGGATCGCATCTGCGGATAAAATTCTGATGGAATTGATCGCCAGATTGTCGATTGTGTTCATTGTTTCATTCCTCCTGATAATCCATAAGTGTTGGGAACTGTTGAAGTTTCACAGTTCCATTTACCTTAAATTAATCTCTTTCATCACCTCGCTGCCTGCGGTGATCAGAGAATTGGTACGATTTTTTCCAGCCCTGACGAGCGATACAGAATAATCGAACTGTCCGTTAAACTTTTCGTGCCCGTCCAGGTTGTAGACCCTGCATGATTCCTCATTATACAGGATAAGCCTGTCCCCGTCAATGAGAGCGCCCGTGTAGGCGTAGTCGAAATCAATGCTTGTAACTTTCTTTCCATCCGTGTTGTATACATCAAGTCGGTACGGACTTCCGGATGTGCTGTCAACAATGACAGCCGCGTATTTATCCGAGTAGCAGATACTTCGGATCTCTTCTTCTACCGGAACATAGATCACATTTGTGTCCGGTATCACATTTTTTACAGAGATAAAGGTCAGTCCTTTATCGGAAAAGGCGCAGACGGTCTGGTCATTTAAGTATCGGACGCGCCCCACCATCTTATCATCAAATTCTTCCTCAAACGCGGCGATGAAACGGTTGTTGACATTCTTTCCGATCTCAGAGAAATCGTAGAACGCGACCTTGTTCTTTAACGCGCCGTTTTTCATGTACATGATGGACATGACGATCTGTTTTCCGTCGGGGGAAAGTGCGATGTCCACCGGATAACCGTCACCGGAAAGGAGCATCTTGATGTTGATCCCGAGCGACTCGCCGTCCTTCTTGAAGTAGAATATGTAGCTCGCCGTGCTGTCCTCGACTACGGCCGCCGCAACGCCGCGGGCCGATACCGCCGCTTTCGTGATCGGAAGCTGTGTCTTCGCGGTTCCGGTACATCCCTCTTTGTTGCAGATGTACATCTCATTTCCCTGCTGATCCGCGATCACGGCATAATCCCCGTTGATATTGATGATCGGGGTCTTCATCTCATAGCTCTGTGTCCAGATCGTCTTGCCGGAGGCATCAATGTAGGAAGCACCGTCTTTTGTGTACTTGATCATATTGTCGCCGAACACGGCAAATCGGATAAAACTGCTGTCGCTGACTGTCTTTGAGACTTCGGCCGCGGAAGTTGCCGCAGAGTCGGAGTTTCCGGTGTCCGTACCGGCAGCGCTTTCTGCCGCAGCGGTCTCATCGGTCCCATCAGTTCCCTCATCGGCCGCCGCACTTGTTTCCGGCGCCTGTGTTTCTTTATCCGCGTTGGACGTATCAGTATACCGCATGGAGCGCTCCCACTGAACACTGTAGCTGGTATATTCATACTCATTCATATATCTGTATCCGGTAAATCCCAATGCTGCAAGGAAACATGCGGCTGCAACTGCGATGATCCGCTTTTTCTTTTTATATCTGGCAAGCCGTTCGTCATCCATCGGTTCATCCGATCCGGCGTCCGGCATCTGTACGATATTTTGTCTGAGCTGCCTCTTTTTGTTCTCTCTGTCCATAGATTGCATATCACTCATAAAAAATCTCCTGAAAAATGGACATATATAGATTAGTATACACCATTTTCAGGAGATGCGCATTAAATTCTTTGTTTTTATTCCAGTTCATTCCAGCAGGCGGAAATACCCGATTTCTATGGCAGGACCAGCTTCTGCCCCGCTACGATATGGTTCACATCGTCCAAGTGATTGAGCGCGCAGATTTCGGACAACCGCTTTAAATTTCCGTACTCTTTCCAGCAGATCCCATATAACGTCTCACCGTCACCGATTTCATAGATCCGATAGCCGTTCGCGGCCGCGGCGGCGTAGTCCACCGGCTCTTTTCCCTGACCGGATGTGTCGCCCTGTCCTTCCTCTTTTCCCATACCGACACGTGGCGAGGTCGGAGCTTCAGCACTGGTGGGTGGAACTGCTTCCTCCACGGCTCCGGACGCTGCAGCGGTCTCGGTCCCGTCAGTACCGGGCTTTCCTGTTGAAGCAGCTGTATCTGGATTGTCTGGCTGGCTTGAAGCAGCGGATTGCCCCAACACGCCGGTTGTCTCCGGATTTCCTGTACTCTCTGATACTTCTGAAGATTTGCTGTTCGTGCCTGCCTCTGTCGCTTCCATCGTCTCCGCCGCGTAACTTTCCCCGGTCTCCCTGCTCTCATCCGTCGGAAATACATTTCCCGGCCGCTCTTCAATGACAAAATCCGGTTCCTGATTCAGCTTGTCCAGATAATCGCTCCAGTTTGCCGTCCCGGCAGGCACCACGGAAGTCAGCACCGTCTCCATCTGCCGCATCTTGTGATAATTATTGACGAGCACAACACCTCCTGCCAGGACCGCCACCGTGAGGACTCCGCACGCCGTCCCCAGGATCCCGGACATATGCCGCCCTGCGTCCGCCTGTTCTTTCCTGACCGTCATCCGCTGCCGGAAATCTTTGATGACCTTCTCATGCGAGCCGGATTCCACCCGGCGCACGTCTTTCCTGGTCACCATGTAATCCTGCATCATCTGATTTCTCTCGTAATAGATGCAATGTCCTTTCAGCCGGTAAAAGCCGTCCTCCGAAGTGATATAGACTGCTTCCTCACCTTCCAGACCATGATTTAAATACATCAGCTTGTTTTTCCCGTTAAAGTACTGGTTGTGCAGTTTCCAGTAATTCAGGGGACTCAGCTGGCTCGACGGAGTGCCGCAGATAAACCATCCCTGAACGGTCCGCTTCGGAAACGACTCCTCGATCCCACGATACGCCTTTTTCCAGGCATTTTCGGAAAATTCCACCTTCTCCCCGGATACTTCCACGTCCTCCATCTCGATGGCGCCATCGATAAAGATATACGGAGTCCCGTCATAGTTTTCCGTATTTCCCAGCAAAAGTCCCACTCGCAGCGTCTGATTTCCTGCCGGATACAGGCGTTTCAAATATGTATTTACATAGTCCTCCACATACAGCCGGACCACCTGGTCCGTATCACCGATCTGGCGGATATTTTTCGGAAGTTTCGGAAACGGATTGTATAATTCTCCCATGCTGCCACCTCGTTCTATCTTCAGGCAGCCGGCATGTCCAGACAGCGGCCGGCCGCCTCTTTATTTACGCGAACCACGTAAACGCGCTTCGTCGAATTCTTTCCGAAGTATAGCATGGGAGATCTGCAAAACATGTCAAAACGGCACAGTCTGACCGGAAAAGTTTTCGACACGTCTCCCGATGATCCGCAATCCAAGGCAGATGCTGCGGCTGATGCAGTCCGCAAGCCGCATGACCTGGGACAGGCGTATGCTCTGTAAAAATAATGGGTCTCCGCTCTCCGCCCCGCCGACGATCCCGGTGATGGAAATGTCGCCAACGGCGGTAAGTTCCTTTCGCACGCCGAGTCCCGGACGCAGCGGCCCTTTTTCCAGCGTCACAAGCCCCACATGATCCCAACGGCCCACGGCGGCGTCCACAGCTACAATGATCGCATCCGGGTAATGTTCTTCCATCTCCTCGATCGTCCGGTCAAGGTTCACCGCATGGACCGGATGTTCCAGTGTCCCGATCACCGTCACATCGCCGGTCACCTCCGCCGCCAGCTTTGAGCCGATGAGCGGTCCCAAACTGTCCCCCGTGGACCGGTCTGTCCCGATGCATAAAAAAACGATCCTGCGGCGCCCGGATGCCCGCATCTCATTCATCAGAAGAAGCAGAAGTCTCGCCGCAAATTTCTCCGCCTCAAATCCCGCTTCCGTATCATAATAAGTGATCTTCCGCCTCCCGAATCTCATCGTGAACACTCCGTTTCCTGGTTGGTTTCTATGAGACATTATAGGCGGGATTCAGGAAGATTATACATGTGCAATAACAGCGAATGTGCCTTGGTGCACAATACCTTTGGTTTTGTGTAGAAAATCCTGATGAAATTTTTATAAAATTGAAAGAGGACCGGGTATGATATATCCCCGATCCCCTATTTTTATCCTGTTTTTCTGTATTGCATCATTGATCTCTTAATACTCAAAATGCATCAGATCCGCTCTGCTGAATCCAACTCCCCATCTCCAGCCATGTTTTCCGAATGCCTTTACGACATCACTGTCACGACTGATAGAATACGGATTTACGCTTGGCTCCCATTTATTTCCAACAAGAACCGTTTTGCCATCTGTATCTATCTGTGGGTTTGCGTCCGGGTTAATATCAATGGCCAGACCCAGGCTGTGATTGCTTCCCACTCCGTTGCTTCTCCAGTTATATCCGCCAACACTTTCGATCGGGAACTGTTCCGGTCCATTATAGATTTCTGTAAAAATCTCTTTTACCTGATCTGCGACAGAACTTAAGACCTGTACATGAGCTGTTCCAGCAACTTTTTGACCGTTTTTCAATCTCCAGACAGGAATCTCTACGCTGACCACTTCCGCAGATGCCGTCGCATCATTCTGATTGGCTAAAATTCGGTCAACCTGTTCATTTACCTTTGCATCACGCTCTGCGCTGCGGCCATCCCAGCTATAATATTTTGCATAGTAATGATAGTATGCTATATCTAATTCACTTATTCCATCTACTTTGAAATACCAATCTGTATCATAAGAATAGCTGCTGTTGGAATTTGAACTGTTAGAGCTACTGTTGTTTCCGGATCCGCCGTTCTTTGTCTCGCCGCCGGCTTTCTGCTTTACCTCGCCTCCAACGACCCAGGCACCGATCCTGTTTACCTGGTAACCATCCGGTGTGGTGGTATTTCTAAGAACATATCCGTTGGAGTCAAAGTAAAAGCCCTCCGCCATTCCATCATTATCGGTATCGATCCATGCCCATCTTCCCTTGGGATATGTTCCATCGTCAAACTGATACCACATTCCGTTTGCATCCGATTTCCATGTCCCGGCAAACGATGCGAACGGCATCGCCATGCAAAATACAGCGGCAGCAAGCGCAAGTTTTATTCCATACTTTTTCATCTTTTGTCCCTTTTCCTGTAATTCTGTCCTTTTTGTAACTGCTCAGTATTTCCTGACCATATTTTATTGCGGCCAGTGCATCAGCTGTTATTTTGCCGTATCTCCCTGACTCTTATAGACCGAGATCGCATCACTGATATTGGATGCCGCACCGCTTCTCACGATATCCGCAAGCGCCGCGAGTTTCTCCGGCGTCATATATTCTTTTCCTATATAAACCTCGTAGTGATCCGTAATGAACAATGCTTTTTCCTTCGCAGCCGTCCGCGTACTACGAAGTTTTTCTGCCAGAGAAGAAAGCTCGTCCTCCATCCGGTTGATCTCCTCTTTGTTGTTTGCCGTGATCTCATCAGAGATGATCGTCCGTGTCACGGTATCGAAGGTCGTAAGTGCTTCCTTCTTTTTCCGGTTGATCTCCGCCGCATCCTGGTCGAGCTGGGCGATCTCATCGTCAAATTTCTGGAGATTGTAGACCGTCTCGTTCTTATCCCGTCGGATCGTCTTCGCGATGACCTTCATCTCTTTTTTATTCGCGCGGATCTTCGCCCGGATCCCAAGTCCTTCTTTCAGCACTTCCATATAGCGCACCTTGGTCATGTTTCCGATCGTTACATAGATCCCGCCAAAGATCAGGATCGCCGCCACATAGATTCCCACGAGATACATAGTCCGTCTCTCCGGGATCAGGAAATATGCTCCGCACGGGATCGCGAGGAAGCAGATCATGATCGTCATGAGAAGTGCCAGAAAATCCTTAAATGTTCTCGTAAAATAGAGCGCGTAATAGTAACTTCCACGGCAGAATCCCGGAACATGGTTTGCTTTAAACAAAGTTTTCATCTGGTCCGCAAGTTCTTTATTCTCCCGCACAAGCCCCCTGGTGTCTTCCTCGATCCGCTCTTTGACACCCTGGTTTTTCGCTTTTTCACGCTTCGCTCTTACTTTTTTCAGGCGATCCTGCACCTTCCCGAGCTCCGCATCGTAGCTTTTTGTGATCTCCTCTTTCCGCTGCTTCACCGTCTGGCTGATGGTTTCTGTAACAGAACGCTGTTTTCCCTTGAGGGAACTCTCTAACTTCTTCTCATCCGCTTCGAGCTGCTCCACCTCTGTATTCAGAGCTTCCAGTTCCTCAACTGCCTGTCCTGCGCTGGCAAAAAAGGCAGCATGATCTGTAATTGGCTGTCCCATCTTTTGTCCTCCTGGCTTTGGTTCAAGTATGTCATCAAATGTCCATATAGGTATAGATTACTACAATTTTTCAGGCGATACAAGGCATTTTCAGTAAAATTCGCATGTCCGTCCCGTGTGATGCCAAAACGTGCTTTTGTAATTTCAAAAATGCGCTGCCGCTGTTCACGTGGCTTTACTTTCTTAAAAAAATCCGTTATACTGTTTTTCAAATCATGACCGTGAACGAAAAAGAATGGAGGACTGTTTTATGTTCCGAATCTGGGGAAAAATATGGAAAGATAATCATCT
Source organism: Clostridium sp. MCC344 (assembly GCF_018785365.1). Classification (NCBI taxonomy): domain Bacteria; kingdom Bacillati; phylum Bacillota; class Clostridia; order Eubacteriales; family Clostridiaceae; genus Clostridium; species Clostridium sp. MCC344. The sequence goes on from NZ_WQPQ01000006.1 coordinate 75,474, forward strand.
GATCAAAGATATGGTGTCCTGCAACAACGACTATTCCATGTCGAGAACCGCCATGGTATTTCAGGCTCTGGATGAGATCTGTCACGAATTCGACTTAAGCCAGCCGATCTGGCTCGATTCCAATATCCGCGATTTTCAGCTGCATGATAAGACGCGGTTTACGAAAGACAGTTTTATCGAATCCATCGACTTTGATTATCTGGAGTTTCAGGTGATCGAGGAGTGATCAAAAAACGACTGATCTGCCCGTTGTGTCATTTCTGCCCTGACACATGGAGATCAGCCGTTTTTATTTTATCGTTTCTCATCCTATCCGGCAACATTTTGCCGAATACGTCTAATATTATATTTCTTTATTATAATCTCTTGAGAAGCGCCTCTCTTGCCTCCTCATAACCCGGTTTTCCGAGCAGCGCGAACATGTTCTTCTTATAGCTCTCAACACCCGGCTGGTTGAACGGGTTGACTCCGAGAATGTAGCCGCTGACGCCGCATGCGAACTCGAAGAAGTAAAACAGCTGACCAAGGCTGTAAGCATCCTGCGCCGGGATCTTTACCATAAGGTTCGGCACACTGCCGTCTGTATGCGCAAGGATTGTTCCGTTCATGGCACTCTTATTTACAAAATCAACGGTCTTTCCTGCCAGATAGTTCATGCCGTCTGTATCGACGTCCTCTTTCTGGAGAACAATCTCCGCCGGGGATTCTTCCACGTTCAGAACTGTCTCAAACATGATGCGGGCACCATCCTGGATGAACTGCCCCATAGAGTGAAGGTCTGTTGTCAGATCTACGGCTGCCGGGAAGATACCTCTCTGGTCTTTTCCTTCGCTCTCGCCGAAGAGCTGTTTCCACCACTCAGATACATAATGAAGGCTCGGTTCGTAGTTTGCTACGATCTCCACCTGTTTTCCTTTTCTTAACAGGATATTGCGGACTGCGGCATATAAAAGAGCCGGGTTCTTCTCATATTCTGTCTCAAGAGCAACCTTTCTCGCATCTGCTGCCCCCGTCATCAGGGCATCGATATCCGCACCGCTGACTGCGATCGGTAAAAGACCTACGGCTGTGAGCACGGAGAAACGTCCTCCAACGTCATCCGGAACGACGAAGCTCTCGTATCCCTCTTCGTTTGCCAGATTCTTTAAAGCTCCCTTTGCCTTGTCTGTGGTCGCATAGATCCTCTTGTTGGCCTCTTCCTTACCATACTTGCTGATCAGCATTTCCTTGAATACGCGGAATGCGATCGCCGGTTCTGTTGTCGTGCCGGACTTGGATATAATATTAATGGAGAAATCTTTTCCTTCCAGTACATCCTGAAGATCATGAATGTATTTGCTGCTGATGCTGTTTCCTACGAAATAGATCTCCGGAGTTTTTCTCTTTCCCTTCGGCAGCACATTGTAGAAGCTGTGGGATAAAAATTCGATCGCAGCGCGGGCACCGAGATAAGATCCGCCGATACCGATCACAAGAAGTACATCTGAATCGCCCTGAATCTTCTCTGCCGCTTTCTTGATCCTTGCAAACTCCTCTTTATCATAATCAACCGGGAGGTCGATCCATCCAAGATAATCATTGCCTGCACCGGATTTTGCTGTCAGGACATCTTTTGCACCCATAACGATGCTCTTCATGTTCTTCATTTCCTCTTCACTGATAAATCCGGCTGTCTTGGAATAATCAAATATGATTTCTTTACCCATAACCCTGTCTCCTTTTCTTGTGTGAGATTCACAGTCTCTGTCCGTTATTATACCACTTCGTGAAACCCTTGACAATGCTTCGCATTCTAAATCAGTGTGTTAAATAATGTTTTCAGCAGCGCCATTTCTTCCGCCGGGATCGAGTTCCGTATCAGCTCAAGATCATCCGGCATTTTCTGACTTTCGCCCGGCTGTTCCCGGCTTGCGGCGATCTGCCTCAGGCTTTCGCTCAGGTGGTTGATGCTCTGGGCAAGTTCTGTCTCACTCGTCAATACTTTTCCACCCGTCCCCATGCTTTTTGAGCCGGCATCCCGGGCATTCTGGCCCGTGCTTCTATTATAGTCGGTTTTTCCTGTTGGCTTTTTTGATGAACTGCCGATACTATTTCCATTTACGGCCGGACCGGTTCCATTCCCTTCAGACACAGATGTTTTTCCGTCCAGCCGCGACAGCTTCACGGCATCCCCGGTTCTTGTAAGGTTTTCATTTTCCAGATTCTCTGTTTCATCGCTTTCATCAGAAATCTGTGCGTCTTTTTTCCTTCTGAGAACAGAAAAACGTCCATTTCCTCTGCCATTTCTCACACTTTCCTGAGTTCTCCCATAGCCTGTACCACTGCCGGAAAAATCTCCAGCCGGAGAAGCTCCCACCGCCTTTTTCCGCTCCTGTCCGGCATAAACGATGTTATCCACACTTTTATAGAAATGCGGTGAGTTTTCCACATAATCCACCAAATGATCCGCAAGCTGTTTCCGTTTCATTCCCGTCCCGATCCAATTGTCCACAAATGCAAGAAACAATCCGCTAAAGACGCCTGCCGCACCATATAATACGATGTAGGAATTGTCACATCGATACCAGTATGCGCCAAATGCCGTTACTCCTCCGACCATAAAGCAGAGGATCATCGCCTGCACGGACAGTTTGTCCCAGCCATCGAGACTTACATGGAGGAATCGGAATCCGTAGAGCTGTTTTTCTATGTATGCGTTTACATTTCGGATCCCGTGGTTGATAAGGAACACATTTTCCATGCGCTGTTTCAGCGTCTTTAAGTTCTTATCTTTCGTCAGCGCCATATTTCCGGTTTCTTTGATCAATCTTTTGTAGAGGCTTCCTGTTGCGAGCTTGCTGAGTGTCCCGAGCGCACAGATTGCCGCCAGAACATAGAGCATTCTCCCTGTCTGTAAAAATTCCAGCATAATCAGTTCCCCTTTCTCCGTCCGGATCATTCCAGATGATGCCACTAATTATAGCGGGCTAGAATGATTTTGAGAAGATTGAGAACGGAAGAATCGTTCGTCAAATGTGGACAGGAAACGAGTTCTTAAGGTAATGACAAGATCAAAGTCTTTTTACTAAAGCAAGCATGAGATTTACAGAATGTTCAACCGCCTTTGCCTCGAACTCACCGTAATCCATATGGGCACTGTCATCTGCTTTATCAGAGATCGCGCGGACGATCAGGTACGGAATCTTATTTAAGTATGCCGCCTGTGCAACAGCTGCGCCTTCCATCTCTGCGCAGTACGCGTCAAATGTGTCACAGATCCATTTTTTCTTTTCCTTACTGTCAATAAACTGGTCACCGCTGGCAACGCGTCCTTTGAAGGTGCTGATGTCCGGGTTTGCCTCTCTGCACGCCTCTTCCGCAAGAGTTAAAAGTCTCTCATCCGCCGGAAATTCCTTTACACCGAGCTGTGGGATCTCTCCGACCGGATATCCGAATCCGCCTGCGTCCACATCATGTTGTACTGCCACTGTGGAGAGAACGAGATCCCCGATGTTGATCTCATTTCTCAGGGATCCCGCGATTCCTGTATTCACGATCCCGTCAACCTGATAGAGGTCCACAAGGATCTGGCTGCAGATACCGGCATTTACCTTACCGATACCGGAACGAACGATGACAACGTCCTTGCCTTCCAGTTTTCCCTTGCAAAAGTTCATTCCGGCCACTGTCTTCATTTCTGTCTCTGTCATTTTTGCGCGAAGTTTCTCAACTTCTACTTCCATTGCTCCGATAATACCAAGCATTTGAATTCCTCCGTGTTATAACATTATTTTACCAAAATATCGATCCTGTTTGAGTTTCAGACAGATTCTCACCATCTTTATCGTTTTCATTATACGGGATAATGGGGCGCAGGTCAAATAAAGTTCCTTTTCATCGTTATCTTTGGCGAACTAATATAAGTCGCTGATACACCCTGCCTTCACACTGTAACGGGAATTTTCCGATACACCGAATCAGGGATCGGCAAAATCCGCATCCGCAGCTGTATGATGCGGATTGTTCATTTAACGAATTTCCGTCCCGCGAATAGTACGGGCAGAGTCTCCAACAAAATGGACTTCAGTGCTTCTCTTGACAATGATTCTCTGCTGTGAGTATAATAAGGATACTTTCAATTCGGCCATACGGCCAGACTTTTACAAACGGAGGTTTTTATATGGTATACAAGACACAGGGCACCTGCTCCAGAGAAATCCATTTTGACGTAGAAAACAACAAACTCAAAAACGTAAGCTTCGTTGGCGGATGCAACGGCAACTTAAAGGGTATCGGCCTTCTTGTTGAGGGCATGGATATCGACGAAGTGATCAAAAGAGTCGAAGGCGTAAGCTGCAACGGCCGCCCAACTTCATGTCCAGACCAGCTTGCAAAAGCTTTAAAGCAGTATAAAGAGCAGCAGGCGTAATCCATCTTCGAACCCATTGATCAGACCGTATACTATTTATCTAATCGCTTTTATACACAGAAATATCAAAAGGCTCTATGTCAACAACGAAACAGGATTCTAAGCAATTCCCCCATCGGTTGATATAGAGCCAAAAATAGCCCCGCAAGAGGTTGTATTGAGCGGGGCTACGTCTTTTCATTCAGTTTATAAATTTTGAATCGTTGTTCTTACCGACCTCGGTCGGCCTTATCTAAGGTATCCTCCCATCAACCATCTCCCTTTATCAAAATTGTATTTATATTATTCGGCCGAAATAATATACGAAATTTACGAGTTATACCTCGTGGTCGGTGAGAAGGACGCCGTTTGTTTTAGTAGACTTGCCTTCCATATTGTCTCCCAGTTGAACAAGATGTACTGCCTGAGCTCGATAATAGCGATTAACTTCACATCCAGAAACAGTAAATCCAACATGATAGGACGTTAGATCATTGTTTACTTCCTCCTTGGATCTTTCAAAATCCCAGCTTCCTATCTGCACCCAATCCTCATCAGTTTCATCCCACATTTCCAGGTATACCGTTTGATATATTTTATCGACTTGTTTATGAGCTGCTGTATCCACACTAATATGTAATGTTCCATCTTCTTCATTTGTAATTCTCAGAATTCCTGCTGAAAGAATAGTACCTCTGGCATACTCTTCGAAACTATCTTCAGAATATCTCTCACCATTCTTAAGTAAAATGCCTTCCGAATGCGTTGTTTCCACACCTTTCCAAACAGGTGCTGACGCATATGCAACATTTACTGTCAAAATTGAAAACAATATTCCTACTACCACCATTCGTCTTAATTGTTTCATCATAACATTTCTCCTTTTCTTTTTATTATTCTAAACGTAAAAGGAAGTGAAATGTGACCACTTTTTTAAAAATAAGTGAGATTTTTTAATATCTTTTCGTATTCGTTCTTCGGCATCGTACCAATAATGTAATATACTATATGATCAACAACAATCATTGCTTCATATTCCATCTTTCCTTCTGGCAATCTATTTTCAGCATATACTACATCTTCATTTATCCATTTATTAAAAACAGTTTTTTGATTTTTCCTATCTGATTCAAAGTTCACCGATGTACTTTCATCATTTCCCATCATATAAATAGTAAAAATGTTTTCACCATACATAAAATTTATTTGTGCTTCATCTTTATATATCTGATAGTTCTTATATTTCATATTTTGTGGATAATATTTTAATTTTAACACCAAACTTCCAATATTAGACTCTATATCCGCATACGCATTTTCCAATTTTGAATTTTCTTCCGCATTTCTGTCGTTATCTACTACAATAGTATTTGAAATCTCTATTGAATGCCTAAAGAAATAATTCTTCTTCCCAATCGCCGTCCCCCCAAGCATCCCCGCGATCACTGCAACCAGCGCCGCCGTAGCCAGGACCTTCTTTTTCCCAAAACGGACAATCTGCTTTTTATTCTGCTTTTCGCCCTGCTTTTTCTCAAGTTCCAGCAGTTCCGGTTTACTTTCTTCTCCCGATGCACAAGCTTCAGCCTCTGCCGTTATTTCCGGGATTTCTCCAGCCTGTGCACCTGACTTCGTCGTTTCCGGTCCTGCTTCAGCGGCTTTCCGCTCCATTTCGGCTTTCCGCTCCATGAACCGCTTCATAAGGCGCTCCTCGGCTCCGGCAAAAGAAACATCCTTAAAATTTTCATTCACATGATCCAGCTGTTTTAACAGCTGCTCATCGGAGTATCCAAATGCTTCCTGAAGGCATTCACTTATTTTCTGATCTTCCTGATTTTCCATGTCTGCCATGATTCAGCACCTCACTTCTTTTCTTCCTTCGTTTCTTTTAGGGGTTGACATTTCTTTTTCAGCCGTTACTATTAAAATATCGGTAATCTCGTGTATCTTGATCACCGCACATGGGTTCCCGCATAACCTGCCGGAGCCGAAACTCCGGACAATTGTCCGGAAATTCCATGGAGGCATTTATGAAAACAATTATTCTCACCGGCGGCGGCACAGCCGGCCACGTTACACCGAACCTCGCCCTGATCCCGTCCCTCAAGGCAGCCGGTTACGATATTCGATACATTGGTTCCTACAATGGTATGGAACGCAAACTGATTGAAAACGCAGGGATTCCTTATGACGGAATTTCTTCTGGAAAACTGCGCAGATATTTCGATCTTAAAAATTTTTCCGACCCATTCCGCGTCTTAAAAGGTTACGCGGAGGCGTTAAAACTCTTAAGAAAATACAAACCAGATGTTCTCTTTTCAAAAGGCGGCTTTGTAGCGGTTCCGGTTGTTCTCGCCGCTAAACACTACCATATCCCGACGATCATTCATGAATCAGATATGACCCCGGGTCTGGCAAACAAACTCTGTATCCCATCCGCCAAATGGGTATGCTGCAACTTCCCGGAAACTTTAAAATATCTTCCGGAAGGAAAAGCAGTTCTCACAGGATCCCCGATCCGTGCGGAGCTTCTTCAGGGAGACAGACTTGCCGGTCTCCAATACACCAACCTCTCCGCTGCAAAACCGATCATCCTAGTTATCGGTGGAAGTCTCGGCTCCGTCAAGGTAAATGGCGCAGTCCGCAGCATTCTTCCAAAGCTCTTAGAGCAGTTCCAGGTCATCCACATCTGCGGAAAGGGAAACCTGGATGAATCCCTGATCGGGACTTCCGGTTATGTTCAGTATGAATATGTTGACAGTCCGCTGAAGCACTTATTCGCAGCAGCTGATCTGATCGTCTCCAGGGCGGGCGCAAATTCCATCTGTGAAATTCTTGCGCTCAGAAAGCCAAACGTCCTGATCCCGCTCTCCGCCGCTGCCAGCCGTGGAGATCAGATCCTGAATGCAAATTCTTTTGCAAAACAGGGGTATTCCACAGTTCTGGAAGAAGAGAAAGTAACGGATGATACTCTTTTTGACGCGATCCATGATACTTATGAAAATCGCCGGACATTTATTGAAAATATGGAAAAGAGTCATTTAAATAACGCGATCGATACGATCATGAAACTGATCAACGACTGTGCGGATCACAAATGACCTTTGTCAATACGACTTTGCAGTTCTTCTCTTAAGTATTTTCTCGCTCTTGAAATTCGCGAACGACACATGTCGTTCGTGATTTCAAGACGCTCACAAATTTCTTCAGTCGTCAGCCCCTGAATGAAATACATGATCGTAACGTCTTTCCACGATTCTCGTAATCCATCCAGGATCTCATAAATCTGACCACAGCTTTCTCTGCTGATCACAGCCTGAAGCGGGTCATGTGCAGAAAAGTCCGCGATGATCTCCAGCTCGCTCAGATCTTCATCCTCATTCGGCCTGATACTTCGTTTCTCTTTTCTGAAATAATCGATGCATTTATTTTCAACAATACGGGCCAACATTGCCTTTACGACTTTTTCATTTTCCAGCTTCCCACCATAATCCGCCCGGTAGAACGACCAGAATGCCTCCATGACAATATCTTCTACATCGTCAAACGGCACTCCGATCGCATACGCCAGCTTCATATACATTTGAGCATATTGCGTAATCAGTACTTGCAGCAGTTCATCTTTGTCCTGCGGCATATGATCTCCTTCAACTCTTTTCTGATTACCGTTTACAGTGCACTCTTGATCTTTTCTGCAGTTTCAGCGAGCACTTCCGGTTTTTCCTCTCCCGGTGTCCAACCGGCAATGACCGGACCACCCTCATAACGCGGAATTACATGTACATGGAAATGAAATACCGTCTGGCCGGCTGCCTCACCGTTATTCTGAACCAGGTTAAAACCGGCACAGCCGAGAGATTTCTTCATTGCTGTTCCAAGTTTTGCCCCGAGAGGAAGTACTTTTGCGGCAATCTTCGGATCCAGTTCGGTAACGTCCTTAAAATGTTCTTTCGGAAGGATCAGGGCGTGACCTTTTGAAGCCGGACCAAGGTCCAGGATTACACGAAAATCCTCATCCTCATATACCGTTGAAGATGGGATCTCACCATTTGCGATCTTACAAAAAATGCAATTACAGTCTTTCATTATATGATACCTCCGTTCGGCCATCGGTCTCCCTTAGGCCTATGATATAAAATTATAGCAAGAATAATGCCGATTACAAGGCCAGACAGGTGTGCAATGTTGTCCACACCGGTACTTGTATAGCCCAGATACAGGGAAAAGAAGATCATGACCACAAGCTGTCTTGTATTCAGATCCTCTAATCTTCCTTTATTGATCATGACCACGTAAAGCAGCCCACCGACCACTCCAAAAATTGCACCGGACGCTCCTGCTGATACTGTCATTGTATCAGCCGTATGCGCCATCATCGACACCCAGTTCGAGCCAATCCCACAGAGCAGGTAAAAGATCAGATACTTCACATGCCCAAGTGCCCGTTCCAGATTATCTCCAAGAACAAACAGGACCAGCATATTATTCATGATGTGCCGGATCCCGAAATGCATGAACATTGCCGTCAAAAGCCGGTAATACTCACCGTCCTCCAGGACCGCCGGCGCGTACATTGCACCTTTTGTATACATGAAATACGCGTCCTCCGACGAACCTGTGATCTCAAGATACAGGAAAAACAGCACATTCAGAGCGATCAGGAGTCCATTTACATAAGCCTTTTTTCCATATTGGCTTCCCATGGGTTCCATCCTTTCCATGCTGTTATTTCATGACGCCAAGTCCTTTTGCGATAATCGTGATGAAGTCCTGTACATTCGTCACGATGGTCGTCGCCGAAAGACTTCCCCGATCCATGAGCTTGTTCACAACAAATTCATCTGCATCGACCGTGTACAGATAGACCGGTCGGATCGTTCCGTCCTTCATCACGCGGAATGACGGTGTCATATTTCCCGTCGCGATCGTATGGAGCATAGTTGCCAGGCAGATCACGCAGGTTGCGTCCCTGACCATATCCCGCATTGCACTCTGCCCCTGGTACGCGTCTCCGATCACCTCCGGCATCGGACCATCGTCACGGATCGAACCGGTCAGAACAAATGGAATATGATTTTTTACGCATCCGTAGATAATCCCATTGTCAATATGATTTTCCTCGATAAACTTTGGGATCGATCCGCTTCTCCGCACCTTGTTCAGCACATCCAGATGGTTATAATGTCCGTTTGGCTGGGAAACCTGTGTATAAATATCCTGTCCCAGCGCAGTATGTAACAATGCACCTTCCAGATCATGAGTCGCAAGCGCATTTCCGGCCATCAGACCATGTGCGTATCCATTCTCGATCAGCGACTGCATCGCGTTTCTCGCGTCATAGTCGAAGGAGAACGCCGGTCCCATGACCCAGACGATCTTTCCATGTTCTTTCTCATACCGCAAGAGATCCATCAGGCGGTCATAGTCTCTCGCATAGGAGGTCTCTCTGCTCCGGCCCTGGCGAAACACAAACTTATCCGCAAGTGCTGCCTCTTCCTCTGTCTGAAATCCGGTGCTGTGGACATAAATGCCCTCTTCACAGCCTTCACTCCGTCCCAGGATCACCTTATCTCCTTTTTTGAGATTCCGGTTTTCAACCACTTCCAGATGTCCATCCGGACAGATCACTACGCTGGAATCCATGCGGCTTTCTTCCGCCAAAACCCATTTCCCCTGGATCTTAAAATATTCCGGGAACATGGATGTGCTGTGAAAATATTCAGGAGCTACCCCATCCATCTCCACAACTTCCCATCTTGCGTCAGGAGCCTTCAAAAATTGTTCCTGTGAAAAATCGGGATGATGATATTCCGGTATCTGAAATGCCATGATACCCCCTCCTTTCATTATTGATGGATTTATCATAGACCAAATATCAGAAAAACACCACCCCTGTTTTTATTTTTCCACTGTTACAGTACACGGGCACTCCATATCTCCTCACTATAACAGGATTCTTCCGATACTTCCCATTCCGAACCGGCAAAATCCACGATGGCTCAATATATGCTTGTCCGTTTTCTATAAGAAACGATATCTCTGATCCGCAAAAGATAACTGATCCCCCGGAGAGATCGTCATGCTTTCATTTGTTTCCAGAAAATGACCGTTCACACTCGTTCCATTCGTGGAGTTGAGATCCGTGATGATATATCCATCCCCGCTTTCCTCGATCTTCGCATGGATCCTGCTGATCTGGGGAAGATTCAGGCAGAGGTCCGAGATTTCCCGGTTCTTCCCGATCAAAAAGGGAAAATATCCGACCTGAACATCTTCGCCTCCGTTCTCCGGTACGAGCCGCCTTGTCACCGGATAGATCTGCCGCCCGGTAAGAAGGACCGTATGCATCTCATCCGCGTCTTTTTCCCGCCCGGTCTTTTCCTCGGTTTGTGACCCGCGATCATTCTGATCCCGTTCTTCCTGAAAAAAGTGTTTTGCTGCGCCTGAATATCCCGCTTCCGGGATTCCTCCCCGCTCCAGCTCCTCTTCCTCCCGGAACATGATCTCCCAGTCCTCTCCGTTCTCCTCCTCATCTTCTCCTTTCTTCCCGCCCGTTTCTTTTTCCACAGCAAAGATCCCGGCAAGAAGAATTCCCCATGCAGCTAAGATGCCCCATTTTAAACGGATCACCAGTTCCATTCCACCGGCAAGAAATACAGCCGCCGGAACTGCAGGCAGCAATATTCCCAGCAAAACCTGCAAAATTCTCCATTTTATGTCCGGCTCTTCCGTGTCATCGGCGTCCTCCTGTTTTTCCTGCTCTGATTTCCGGACCTGTTCCATATATTTTCCCGGTTTCTTTCCTTCTCTGCGTTCCTGCTTTTCCACATAAAATTCTCCCGGATCTGGTTGCTTTTCTTCCTGATCTGCCCGTAATTCTCTCTTATCATCTATACATCCTCCCTGAATTTTTCTCTCATATGTTTCCATTTTTCCTGCTTCCCTGTCGTTTTTTCCACCCGCCCTCAGACATGATTCCAGATCCGCGATCCCAAAGTTCTCCTTTTCTCCTGCTTTGAACAACGCAAACGCAAGGATCACCGCATCACCGTCCGTATGATCCACATGGTCCAGAATATATCTGGAGAGTTTGCGGAAATTTATTTCAAACGATCCTTCCGTTCCCGGAATAAAACAAAAATTTGCCTTGAGATCATCCGGATCCACATAGATCAGATCGGGATCCAGGGCAAGCTGGTCTCCATCCATCAAAAACTTTTCTAAAGCTGCCATTGCCATGAGCAGATCTTCCATGATCTGCCGGATCTCTTTCGCTGTAAAAAAGCGGTACTCCATCATCCTGGAAAGTGCCTGTTTTGAAGTAATGTTAAAATAAAGATAGCTTTCCCCATCGACCCGTTTTTCCCGGAAAGGAAGCAGTCCTGTGATCCGGTTTTCTGACAGCATGCGCAGCGAATATGTTTCATTCATTTCCGTCTCCGGATGCAGGACCATATAATTCCGGTTCATTTCTCTCTTAAATTCCGTCCTCATCAGTCCTCCAGCCTGTCCATGATCTTCTTTGCGGCATCTTGTTTTCTTAGGAAAGTTGCCGGCTGAAAATCGGTCCGCTCCATACTCAGATGCCAGTCTCCTGCCGATGCGTCTCCTGTAATCCCGGTTATCCCTGTTTTCAGGCCGATCGTGTACTCTCCAAGAAAAAGTCTCGGATTTCCCATCCGGGTTCCTTCCGCTTCGAACACATCTGGCGTTTTTTTCTTATCAACATTATTTCTCACCCTCTCGATCGTCTCTTCCAGGATCATACTCCCTGTCACAGTATCATGAACGGTATAGGCATACCGGATCAATGAGGCCAGCGACAGGATGACCACCGACATGACTATGGATGCCTCAACAGTCATACTTCCATCGTATTTTTGATTCTTTTGCCTTTTTTCCCTCATAAAACTCTCATCACCGCCATCCACAACGCAGTCGGAAGCAGAAATGGCAAAAATGGAAGCCGCATTTTCCGCAGATTCCCGTTTCCGCCTCCTATCGTCATTACACTTACCGCCATCGCAAGTCCGAAAATACCGCAAAAGAACTGTCCGGAGATCAACAGCAAGACTATCTCCTTCCATTCAAGGAAAAAACCGGCCACAAGAAAAAATAATCCATCTCCCTCCCCGATAATTCCATCCGCAAACCGGTTTATGAGCAAAAGTGCAATCCCCGGGATCATCGCCGGAACAATTTCTTCAAGTCCACGGCCTTCCAGCACACAAACAGCCATCCCTGCTGCCGCACCCGCAGTCAATACCTCCAGGCTGATACTTCTTGTTCTGAGATCCTGCCACGCAGCGATCCCCAAAAACAGAAAAAACAGACTCATTCCAATTCCCCCTTTTTTCTCGCACAATAGGAACATAGTCCCATATGTTCCGCTTCCCCGCGCGGCATTTCACGGACATAAGAGATCATAGATGCACAGTTTTTATCGAAATGGTAATGTTCCCCCGCTGCTGTGACATAGACGATCCCGGATCCGTTTTCCTTTCCCGCACACACTGCGCAGGGCGTTCGCTTTTTCCCATAGCTCCCGCCTTTTTCCGCTTCCATCTGCGTCACGCTCTGGTACTCATTGGAAATATAATGGCAGTCACGAAAAAGATGATAACGCCCCATCCCGGCCCCCACATAGACGATCTCTTCGTCCGAATCGCGGTCCGTCTCCAATCCGGTCCCATGTCCTCTCAGTTTTCCCCTCAATCCGATCCATGTCCGCCTTTTTACAGCTGCATTTCTCCGTTGTTTTCCAAGAATTCTCCCATAAAAAGGAACATCTTCCCGGTACTCCACCTCAAATGTGATATCCCCATTTTCTCCATACACCTCTGCCTGTTTTACCAGTACATGATCCGCATACTGCCCGACTCTTCCCCTGATCCAGAGTGCTGCTGCCGCGTCTGTACAGAATGCGGGAAGTCCGCTATTTTCTTCTTCAGGATCCGTATCCATCAGAAGACCATACTGGCTGATCTCCTCCCCTATCCGCTCGGTGCAGGTCTGCACTTTTCTCTGCCGGTCAAGCCAGGATACCGGCTGCAGAAGTGCCAGGAAGAAAAATATCGCGAGCGGAAGCGCAATGGCTGCCTCTGCCGTCATAGATGCCTGAAATCCGGAGGCGCATGGATGTACTCTCCTTGCCGGCGGGGTTAAAAACGTATATTCGTGTACCTGGAGAGACACTTTTTGATGAAAGAAGAGTTTTCGTATATTGATTTTCATAAAGAAACCGGCAAAGAAGAGCACGTCCACACACCTCCTTTCTTTAATTTCTCAGCATTTTTACAGCAACCCGCAAACCTCACTCCAAATCTGCTCCGGCAGCATGATCCCGGCATTCTGTTCCAGCCGTCAATATGATCCCGCCGCATGTACTGTTCCTCTGTATTCCTCTTTTTGAAAAAACATATGCTTTTGCATGACCTCCGCCTCGATCTCGATCTGATACGCACAGCTCGCTACGGAAAAATCAGCCTGTCCCATCCGGATATTCCACTGGATGAGATCCATCATGCGGAAATTTCGTACCCCGCGGTCCATAAAGAACATCATGCAGCTCAAATATTCCGTATAATTTCTCCCGTCCTGTCCGCTCTCTGCCGTTTCTCCCAAAAACGACTGATCCAGCAGACCGGAAAGTCCTGTTTTCCATGTCGCATCCGTTTTCCAGAACGAGACCCTGCCTCCGGCCAGAAGTGTCTTTACATCCAGCACTGCTTCCCCAAATGCCCATAGCGTCAGGATCAGGAATGAGACTGCCATCTGAGCCGGGATGATCCCCGCTGTCACTGCTGCTGCCAGCGCTTCTGCTTCCGCCTTTTTATCAGGAGAATTGAGCAGATACAGAAGGTTCATCGATCCGCGCAGCATAAGCACCTTGTTTACCGCTTCTTTTAAGTTTTCACGGTCTGATTTTTTCCCTGAGAGAAGATATTCCATCTCATAATCAAGAGCAGCATCCGCCTCCCCTGTTCCGTCCGTAAATGATCCAAAATAAAGCGGAATATATTTGCTGACAAGCAGTTCCTTTTCTGCCGTCTCCAGGATTCCCATCGCTCCTGATCCGGTATTTTCAGATCCTGTCTCATGTTTTCCCGCAGATGGGATCCCGTTTAAGGATACTGCCCGCCCGGAAACTTCCGTTCCCGCCGGGAGCAGCTGTTCAAAAAGCTCTTTGTCAAAAAGCTCCTCCAGTCTCTCCAGGGCAGCCACTTTTTTCGCGTCTTTCGGTCCGGAGTTCTCTGACTCCGGGATCTCCATTTCATCAGCACACTGGCTGATCGCATCCCAGTCCACGTCGTCCTCTTCATCCGTGTCCGGCTCCATCTCGAGATACCCACAGGCTTCCTCTAAAAGTTCCAGATTTCGTTCCACCTGTGTTTCTGCTTCCCGATACCTTTGCAGACGCTCCTTCGCGCTTTTTATGACCTCCCCGCATGCGGAAATTTCCTGCCCGAGAGTCTCCGCTGCTGTTTCATCCTCCACAGTCTTGAACCCTGATTCTTCATTCTCTTTCTCCAGCCGTCTGATCTCCTGTTCAAACTGTTCCACAGGCTTTGGGAAATCCTGGAATTCCTTCTTTAATTTCCTGGCACTCCTTTTCAGCGCAGACGCACTCTCATCAGATGCTGCATTGCTGAATCGGTTCTTACAAGTTTCCATTTCCAGCAAAGAATTTTCAACCTCCCGGGCCGCCTTCTCCAGTCTCCGTACTGCCCGTCCGGACTTTCGGCAGGAATCATACAGATTTCGGAAATCTCCCGCTTTCTTTACCTGTTCCGCCTCTTTTAAGAGCCCGCTGCCGGATGCAAAAAGTTCCGGGACCCGGTACTTCATGTAATCCGCGATCTCTTCCTCCAGCCACCGTCCATCCTCATCAGTCATGCGGAGTACCCCGGAGAGAGAAACCTTTTCCCGTCTTGCCGGATACATATTGGTCTGTTCCAGATAAAAATCAAGATAACGCCCGAATGTCTCCTGGATCGCCGCCTCCGAGTCATATTCCAGAAACAGGAGCTGATAGCGATCCCATAAATTTCGGTTATAATAGCTCATCACCGATGAGACTGCCGAGTCAGACGCCATCCTCAGATACAGTCTTGCCCCGGCCGTCCTGGCTGATTCTAAAAGTCCAAGCATCAGCGACATCACACACAGGATCGTCAGACTCAGAAACACTGTGATCTCTCCCCGGTACCGCATTTAATATACCTCTTTCGCCTGTTTATTGATCTCCGTGAAAATTCCGGTCAGAAGTTTGTTGATCTGGGTCTTAAATACAATGACCAGACCGATCAGCACGACAAGGATCAGCACAACTTCTATGACTCCGACGCCATCTTCTTCCATAAGAAATCTTTTCAACTGCATACACTTACCTCCAAACATTTTTTACAGTGACAAAAACGCCGGTGCGACTACCATGACCATCACAACTCCCAGCATGAGAAACATCGGGATCAGAAGTTTTGTGGACGCTTCTTCGCCTTTTCTGAGCGCAAGATCTTTTCTCTGACGGAATGCCGCCTCCATCTCCTCCTCAAGAAGCCTTCTCAGATCCTTTCCCCCTGTGCTCACACTGTTTCCGAGCAGAGACGCAAATTTCATATAACTGCCGATCCCGATCCGACGCCCGAATTCCGCATAAGCCCGGATCTCCGGCGTTCCCGTCTCCATCTGGTTTAATGTCGTCTGCATTTCCCGGTACACAGGATGACGCTCCTGCTGTTTTTTCTTCATTCCATCCATGACCTGTTTCTTCCAGGCCTGTCTCACCGGATATCCGGCTCCCGTTAATACAAGGAAACCGGACAGCAGTTCCGGATAGTCCAGGATCATGTGCTCTTCCCACTGTTTCCGCTTTTCTTTTTCATCACTTTTTTCCTTTAAGAATAAACATAAAGCTGCCGCGATCCCAAGAAAGATCAGACCTCCATTTCCGCCGCCGGATGCCAGACGGTAATGGAGTGGCTGTCCCTCAAAGCTTTCAGGAAGACTGACCGTAGTCTTCTCCAGGTTCTCCCCCGCGAGTTTCTCCAGAAACGCTTCAAATTTCTCCCCCACCGTCTTTTCTTCAGGAAAAACTGTAGCCTTTATCTCTGCCCGCAGGACTGTGGTTCCATTGGATATCCCGGCATCAAGGACCACCTCCTCCCCCGATTCCGGCACTTCAGAGCCGATCAGCCCCATATCGCTCAAAAGCTCCGGTTTTCCGGATTCCCACTGTACCGACAATCCATACGGTTCCAGCCTGCCTGTCAGCTCCAGATCATGGCGCACCTCGGAGAGAGACTCATTCTCCCCCAATATCTCTCCGATCAGGCATTCCATGATCTCCGGAAACTTTTCCTGCATTTCATCTGCCGACATTTTTCGCTCCGGGATCGTGACTGAGATTTCCTCCTCCCTTTCTCCCAGTCCATCCACCAGAAGATCATACTGACGATCTCCTTCGCCGTATCGTTTTCGCTCCAGAATCGCATTTCGCGCCGGATCCCCCAGCTTTCTGTTCACTTCCGCCGCTCCATAGAGCGCAAATCCGGTCACGACACATGCCGCATACTTTCCATACTCTTTCCCGTACTTTTTTAACCTGCCTTTTTCCACCTTCTCACTCATATCTCGATCTCCAGGAAACTTTTTGCCAGCTGACAGGATACCAGATAGATCCCGAGACAGATCGTCATCAGGATCCGTCCTCCCATGGTCGAATACAAAATCTCAAAAAATCCCGGTGACGTAAGTTCAATGTAGACCACGATCAGGATCGGGATCGCGCTCATGATCTTCTGCTCCATCCGCCTCGATGCGGTTGCCGTCAGGATCTCCTCCTGGATCCGAATTTTTTCTCCGATGATCTCCGCGGTCCTGGCGATGATCTTCATCAGTTCCCCGCCGCTTTTTCTCGCTGCAAGAAAAACATCTGAAAAATTTTTCACATCGTCCAGGCCGCTCCGCTTCGCAAAATCCCCCAATGCCTCCTCGAACGTCAGATTCAGGCGCACTTTCCGCAGGATCAGACGGATTTCCTGCGCGATCATGGAATCACTCCCATGGATCTCCTCCATCTCCTTTAAGCTCACCGCAAACGCATTTTCCACCGAATATCCGGCATTCAGTCCCGAGGCCACTGCCAGGATCGCATCCTTAAACTGCCCCCGCAGGGTCTCCAGCCGCCTTTTCTTCAACTGCTTTCTCAACATAAGAGGAAACAGCATTCCAACCGGCAGCAACACCAGAAAAAGCCCTGCATTCCGGTAAAAAACATAGTCCATCACCGCAATGCCAAGAATCCCTTCTGCCCCGTAGATCCCCCATTCTTTTCTGCTCAACTCATACGTCTCATACATCATACCCTGCAAGTCGGAGCTTTTCCCTGTGTTTGAGTGCTCCGACCCGTTCAAGGCTTCCTTCCACTTTCCTCCTGTCCCCGATCCGGCTCTCCGGGCACTTTGTCTCCCTGAAAGCGAAAAGGGGATTGAGGATGATCTCGCCGTTTTCAAACCGGTCCACCTCCTCGATCGCTGTTATCTTTCTCGTCTTATCCCGCATTCTCGCCACATGCACCATGACATCCACCGCCGACGCGATCTGACTCCGTATCGCCGGAAGCGGCAGATCTGCCGCCATCAGCACCATCGTTTCCAGGCGTGCGAGCATGTCTTTTACACTGTTCGCATGACCGCTGGAAAAGCCGCCGTCATGGCCCGTGTTGAGACTCTGCAAAAGGTCCAGCGCCTCTTTTCCGCGCACCTCGCCAACGATAATCCTGTCCGGCCGCATGCGGAGCGCCGCCCGGATCAGCTCCCCGATCCCGATGGCCCCGGCTCCTTCCGCATTCGCGTCCCTCGTCTCTAACCTTACCAGGTTCTCGATATGGCTTAACTGCAGTTCCGCCGCGTCCTCGATCGTGATCACCCGCTCACCGGATGGGATAAACTCTGAGAGTGCATTTAAGAGTGTCGTTTTTCCCGCTCCGGTGCCGCCGCTGACAAAGATGTTGTAGCGCGCCGCAACAAGCGTCTTCAAGAGATCCGCTGCCTCTTTTGAGATGCTTCCGTATTCCATGAGCCGTTCCATCGTCACCGGCTCCGGAAATTTCCGGATCGTCAAGATCGGTCCGTTTAATGCGATCGGTTCGAGGACCACATGGACTCTCGATCCGTCTGACAATCTGGCATTTGCAAGCGGCGTTGATGTATTGACGATCCTGTTCACACTGCTGACGATCTGCTGGATCAGATCTTCCAGCTGCTCCCTGGATTCGAAAGACTTTTCCCACCGCCCGATCTTTCCCCCTGTCTCTACGAATACCTGGTCCGGACCATTTACCATGATCTCTGTCACCCGCGGATCATCCACCAGCTCCTGCAGGATATCAAGACGCCGGAAAGAGTCAAATAACTCCCTGTGGAGTTTCAGCCGTTCCCCCAGAGTCAGCGGGAATTCTCCCGGCTGCTCCTCCAGACAGGCATCCATCTTCCGGTCGATGAGGTCCGCGATCTCTTCATCCGACATCTGCCGCTCATATGTCATCTCCGCCAGGATCTGTTCCCGCAGGATCTTCTTTAATTGTCCCATAAGTTCCTCTGTCCTTTCAGCAGACTTCTGACAAAATCTCCCATATCTCCCCACAGAAGCTCCTGTGGAAAATGTTCCATCCTTCTCCCTCCGGTCACCATCGGCACATGGATCTTCTGGATCTTTTCTGCGACAGCGTTATTTCCCGTTGTCTCCAGATACTCCTCAAATTCACGCATTTTTTCCGCAGAAAACGGATCTTCTCTGATCGGTGCGTAAACGACCTGACATTTTTCCAGCAGCGGCAGGGTATCCCGCCCGTAATCCCCGATATCGAGGACAAGTGTCGTATAATTTCCTTCCCGAAGGATCCGTTCCATGAGATCCGCCATCTCCTGCGCGGTAAGCTGTGCATAATCCTGAGGGATCCGGATCGGCGGGATCCATGCCATATCTCCCAGATAGTAGACAAGTGAGTTCAGCCGTACTATATGAAACCGTTCCTGCTTATAGTAGTAGATAAGGTCCGAGAGATCCCGCTTCCAGCGCTCATTTAACAGACCGGTAAAACCGGTAAAAGTATCCAGCGTCACAAACAGCACCTTTTCCTCTTTTGCCAGGATCTGACCGATCGCCAGCGCCAGACAGGTCTTTCCGCATCTTCCGACCGGCGAATAGACGCCTATGATCCGTCTGGACTGATCCACGCTTCCTGCGGTATTCGGGCGGATCCCCGGGATCTCACTGTAGACCGCCATCACCTCCCGGATAATATCGTCCCCGGACTGGAACTTATAGATTTCTTTCCCTGATTCCATCTGCCGTTCTGTTTCCTCCGACATATAGATCTTCTGTCCGGACGGAATTTCGGAGATATCCCCGGAATCCGTCCGCTCCCCGGAAAGCAGGACATCGATCTCATGTTTCGCGGCATATTCCGCCAGCTTTTCTTTCGAGGTAAACGCCTGTGCAGTGAATACTCCCCGCTCTTTTCTGTTAACATAATCCGACAATCGTTCCGCGTATCTCGTATCCGCGTCATAAACCGCCATCATCTTTTTCATACTTTTTCCTTTCCCCTACCGGAGCAGACCCGGCATATGATCGACAGGACTGGTTTCCCAGCCTTCAAGACTCGCGGTCCTGCCTGCTATCGGATCAGCAGAAACAGACAGTAGCCCGCGAACAGATACGGCCCCAGCCGCATAAGACTTTCCTTTTCAAAATATCCCTGATATTCCGTGATCTTTCCATTGATCCCGGACTCCACCGCAAACCGCGCGATCCTCTCTAACCGCAGCCAGACGGTTCCCTGTCTTGTCATCCTGCAGGCTGCAGATACAGCCGCGATCACAAATCCAAGACCTAAGATAAAGATCCCGTCCCAGAGTCCTGAAAATCCGACAATCAGCCCCATAAGCTTGATATCTCCCGCGCCGATCATCCGGCAGAGAAAAAAGAGATAAAACACAGCGCATGTCCCGGTAAACCGCAGAACGAAGACTCCCGCGGGAATGAGCACAGAGTTTATCTGTGTCTGTCCGTCCACTCTGTTGCCCATGCAGGCCGACACGATCCCGGCTGCGATCCCCAAAAAGCTCTGGATGTGAAAGATCTTTCCATACCTTCAGTCCGTCACGGCCGCAGACAGTAAAATCGTAAATAATATCATGACAGGATCATCTCCTTTCTCAAAAAGGTGAAGAATTCCCAGTACTTTTTCCATATAGATCCTTTGTGAAAATATCTTCACTGATGCCAGACTGGCGGTACTGGTCTTCGTAACATAAAAAGGATTTCATGCCCTGAAAACGGGCATCCGGCGAAGCTACCGGTCATACATCTGCTATTTAGAAATGAAGAACTCATCTCTGAATGTGCCACTATTATCTCTGAATTTTGAGCGAAAGTCAATTTCGTTTTCGTAAAATCAAGGTGACGTTTTTCGTCAATTTTCACCAAAAATTATTATGTCACCTTTCATTTTCCAGAAATGTTGAACAATTCATTGACGTGATTCATGAAAAATGGTAAAATGCAATTAAGTTTAAATTTTTAAACCAAAACCTTCAGGAAAGGAGAGAATTCATGACCTCAGACAATCTTCTGGGCGATATCTTCGAAGAGTGCATTCCTTTATTCATCGCGCTCGGAGACCGGACAAGACTCACGATCCTGCAGTGTCTCTTTGAGACGCAGACCACCGGCGAAAGCCGGATCCCCGGTTTGAACGTCAATGAGATCACAGACCGGACAAGTCTCTCCCGTCCGGCTGTCTCTCATCATTTAAAGATCTTAAAAGATACCGGCCTGATCGATGTTTTAAAAAAAGGCGTCTGCAATTACTACTATCTTACAAACAAAAGCGCCATCGATAAGCTCGGCCGCTTAAAGAAAGAGCTTGAAAAATATCCTGAATCCTGAATATTCCGGATGAATGGATCTCATACTACCAATTACAGGAACCACAGATCTTTCCGCGGACAGGCACGCCGTGCGGCAAACCGGTCTGCAGACAGGATCTGACAAAACAGGGGCGCAGCTGCCCGGATCTGGCAGCGATACGCGCCGGAAATAAAGGAATTGGAGTATGATACGATGTTTTTCTCTAAAAAATCAGCTTCCCAACAGGCATTCAGCCGGGAGACAAATGAACTGAAGCGCCAGATCGAACTCAGCAAAACGGCGATCCTATCCGCCCAGAACCAGTTCGAACAGGTCGTTGACCCGACTCTGGTCGACTGTTACATCTATGAGCTAAACGCTGCGCAGCTCCGGTATCAGTTCCTTCTCCGCCGCCTGAAAAAACGGGAGCTTCAGGAGGTCTGATAACCATGCATACCTGGTACGAACAGGCTGTCTTTTACCATATTTATCCCCTCGGACTTCTGGGGGCTGAGAAAACGAATACACTTACAAAAACCGCCCACCGACTCCGTGATCTTGAGACCTGGATCCCGCATATCCGCGCCTTAAACGGCTACGCGATCTATATCGGTCCGCTCTTCGAGTCATTCACACACGGCTACGACACAAGAGATTTCCGCCTTGTCGACAGGCGCCTGGGCACAAACGAGGATTTCGCCCATTTTGTGCAGCTCTGCCACGAAAACGGGATCCGCGTTGTGGTGGATGGTGTCTTCAACCATACCGGACGCGAATTTTTCGCCTTTCAGGATATCCGGGAAAAACGCGAAGCTTCCCCTTATAAAGACTGGTATCGCGGCGTCAATTTCGGTTGGGGAAGTCCTCTTGGCGATCCGTTCGGCTACGAAGCCTGGCAGGGGCATTTCGAACTTCCGTGTTTAAATTTATGGAATCCGGATGTCCGCCAGTATCTGTTTGACTCGATCCGCTTCTGGGTCGACAATTTTGATATCGACGGGATCCGTCTGGACTGCGCGAATGTCCTGGATTTCGGGTTCATGAAAGAGCTTCGTGAAAAAACTTCCGCCATGAAACCGGACTTCTGGCTCATGGGCGAGGTGATCCACGGCGAATACAGCCGCTGGGTCAATCCGGAAATGCTGCATTCCGTCACAAATTACGAGCTCCACAAAGCTCTCTACTCTGGTCACAACGACCACAACTACTTTGAGATTGCCCACAATGTGCGGCGCCTGGAGGCAGTCGGGAAATCGCTTTACACCTTCGTGGACAACCACGATGAGGACCGGATCGCAAGCAAGTTAAATCATCCGGCGAACCTCTTTCCGGTGTACCAGCTTCTCTTTACACTTCCGGGAATCCCTTCCATCTACTATGGAAGCGAGTGGAGGATCGAGGGAAAGCGCTCCAGAACATCCGATGAAGTCCTGCGCCCGGCGCTCACTTTATCCGGCATGAACGGAAAAGCTCCGGAACTTATTTCCCACATCGCGGCGCTCGGAAAGATCCATGCGGAACATGACGCGTTCCACAGTGGCTCTTATAAAGAACTTCTCCTCACCAACCAGCAGTATGCATTCAGCCGGTCCGGAGAACACGGCACTCTCATCTCCGCCGTCAATAATGATGAGCAGCCGGCATCCATCTCGATCCCGCTGCCATGCGCGGCTTCAGATGCCGTATCCCTGCTGCCCGGGGAAATCCCATTCTCCCTTGAAAACGGCAGACTTTCCGTCACGCTCCCGGCAAACGGCGGCGCGATCTTTAAACTTCAGGAGGTTTAAGTGATGACAAGAACAAAGAAAACCAAGGCTCCTGCCAAAACAAAAGAAATCGGTCTCGGTTTCATCACCGAACTGGACCGTTACCTCTTCGGTCAGGGGACTCATTATAAAATCTTTGAAAAACTCGGTGCTCATCAGAAAACACATAAAGGAAAAAGCGGCATGTATTTTGCCGTCTGGGCTCCGCACGCAAAAGCGGTCGGCGTTGTAGGCGATTTTAACGGCTGGGATCCGGATGCCGCACCAATGTCACCGTTAGCCGACTCGGGGATCTATGAGACATTTATTCCGGGCGTCGGCCTTGGAGAACTCTATAAATTTGCGATCACCACACAGGATGGAAAGATCCTGTTCAAAGCTGACCCGTATGCAGTCCACGCAGAATTCCGTCCGGGAACCGCTTCCATCACGGAAGACATCAGCGGTTTTAAATGGGAAGATGCAGGCTGGATGGACGCGAGAAAAAAAGCTGATCCTGTAAAATCCCCGATGGCGATCTACGAAGTTCATCTCGGCTCCTGGAGAAAGAAAGACCGCCCGCAGAAGGAAGGTTATTATACATATATGGAGGCAGCCCACGAGCTGGCCGACTATGTGAAGAAGATGGGCTACACCCATGTAGAGCTCATGGGAATTGCGGAACATCCTTATGACGGTTCCTGGGGCTACCAGGTCACCGGATACTACGCACCGACCTCCCGTTACGGCACTCCGAAGGAGTTCATGTACTTCGTAAACTACCTTCATAAAAAGGGCATCGGCGTGATCCTGGACTGGGTTCCGGCTCACTTCCCGAAAGACGCCCATGGACTTGCCGACTTTGACGGACAGCCGCTCTACGAGTACGCGGACCCGCGAAAGGGAGAACATCCGGACTGGGGCACAAAGGTCTTTGACTACAGTAAAAATGAGGTTAAAAACTTCCTGATCGCGAATGCCCTCTACTGGGTGGAAAACTTCCACGTCGACGGGCTTCGCGTGGATGCCGTTGCATCGATGCTGTACCTGGATTACGGCCGCAGCGATGGAAACTGGGTTCCGAATAAATACGGCGAGAACAAAAACCTCGAAGCGATCGAGTTCTTCCGCCACTTAAACAGCGTCCTGACCGGACATCTCACCGGCGCCATGATGATCGCCGAAGAGTCCACCGCGTGGCCGGGCGTCACAAAGGCACCGGAGGAAGGCGGCCTCGGCTTTACCTTCAAGTGGAACATGGGCTGGATGCACGATTTCCTGGAGTATATGAAACTCGACCCGTATTTCCGGAAATTCAACCACAACAAGATGACCTTCGGTATCACATACGCCACCAGTGAGAATTATATTTTAACCCTGTCTCACGATGAAGTTGTCCATCTGAAATGCTCAATGATCAACAAGATGCCTGGCTTAAACGGTGACAAGTTTGCGAACCTAAAGGCCGGATATACGTTTATGATGGGACATCCGGGCAAGAAGCTGCTCTTTATGGGACAGGATTTCGGTCAGTATCACGAGTGGGATGAGAAAGTCGCCCTCGACTGGTATCTCGCCGACGAGCCGCTCCACAAAGATCTGCAGAAGTATTATAGCGATCTGCTGCATGTATACCAGAAATATCCGGCATTATGGCAGCTCGATTCCGACTGGAACGGCTTCCAGTGGATCAACGCAAATGACGGCGACCGCAGCATCTTCAGTTTTATCCGCCGCGATGAGACCGGAAAGAAAAATCTCTTATTCATCATCAACTTCACTCCGGTTGCCCGTGACGATTACCGTGTAGGTGTTCCGAAATCCGGAACCTACTCGCTGATCCTGAATTCCGAACACGGACTTTATAAACGCGGAGAGCACGCGTTCTCCGTCCGCTCCAAAAAGAGCGAGTGCGATGGTCAGCCATACTCCTTCGCATATCCGCTGCCGGCGTATGGGGCTGCGATCTTTAAATTTAACTAAAATATCAGAAATTGTCTCACCTTCACAATGGTGAGACAATTTCTGACAAAAAAGGACCTCGCAAAATCCTGAATCATGGATCCGCGAGGTCCTTTTCCCAAAATACTGTCCATTTTCCATGAAAACCAACCGGACAGCACCTTGTTCATAACCCATACCATCTGCATTTACTGATCGCAATAAACCCTATTCCACATTCTTTGTCGCCACAACGTCCACTCCCGTTCCGGCAACATCCTTCAATATCACATCCCCGATGTGGACCGGAGCTGCGACCTCAACCGTCTTTAACGCTTTCACACAGTCGAAGATTTTTCCTTTCGGAATATCTTCCTTCGTCTTCACCGAAACCATATCGATGCTTCCGCCGGATACCCGCACAGTGGAAGTCACGATCCTCGTCGGATTTGTCACTTCTTTCCGCCCGTAGATCTCGCCGCGCTTGCAGGTATTCCCTGTCACGCTTACGACCTCACCGCCGTCCATCGTCACGACAAGAGGACAGCCCATCGGACATCCGATACATGTTAATCTTCTTTCCTCCATCGCCTATGCCTCCTCGATCTTGATCGTGATCGTCTTCAGATCCGGATACTTCAAAAGATCCGCTTTTTTAAGTTTCAGTTCTTCCATCTCACCCGGTGCTACGACCGGGCGTTTTCTGTGGATCACACGCTCATCGCCAAAGTACGCGCTCACATAGCAGTTCTTATACACACCGCCAACACGGAAACGGACCGTAAGTTCCTCGTCCATTCTCGCCGGATCGATGGTTCCCGGAACTGTGTAGCGCACGCCTTCGACCGGATTTAAGACGATCTCATGTCCACCGGCCGGACGGTTCTCGCCCTGTTTCACATAGGCCGCCGCATTCTTTCCGGCGATCGCCGCTTCCTCGGATACAAAATCTACGAGATCATGGACATGAAGTACATTTCCGCAGGCGAAAACTCCCTCAATATTCGTCTCAAGACTCTCATTGACCTTCGGTCCGGATGTCACCGGGTTCATGTCCACGCCCATTCCCCTGGATATCTCATTCTCCGGGATCAATCCGACGGAGAGAAGCAGCGTATCACAGCTGTATTCCTCTTCCGTTCCGGGAATCGGCTTTCCTTTTCCGTCTACCTGGGCCAGTGTAATTCCTTCCAGTCTCTCTTTTCCCTTGATGTCCACCACCGTATGGCTCAACTTTAACGGGATTCCATAATCATCGAGACACTGGACGATATTTCTCTTTAATCCGCCGGAATACGGCATCAGCTCCGCAACGACTTTGACCTTCGCGCCCTCAAGCGTCATTCGTCTCGCCATGATGAGTCCGATATCTCCGGAACCTAAGATCACAACTTCGCGTCCCGGCATATATCCCTCAATGTTTACAAGCCTCTGAGCCGTACCTGCAGAGAAGATTCCCGCCGGTCGATATCCGGGAATATTTAAAGCGCCTCTCGACCGCTCTCTGCATCCCATTGCGAGGATCACTGCCTTCGCCCGGATCTCAAAGAGACCTTCCTCCCGGTTCATGGCCGTCACGATCTTCTGCTCACTGATATCCATGACCATGGTATTCAGTTTATACTCGATATTTAATTCTTCTGCCTGTTTAATAAACCGTCCCGCGTACTCCGGACCCGTGAGTTCTTCCTTGAAGGTGTGGAGTCCAAAGCCGTTATGAATGCACTGGTTTAAGATTCCGCCTAACTCCCTGTCACGTTCCAGAATCAGAATACTCCCGATTCCGTTTTTCTTCGCGGAAACTGCAGCGGCAAGACCCGCCGGCCCGCCTCCGATGATCACAATATCATACGATTTCATGCTCTGACACCTCCCTTTTATAACGAATCCTTATTGATTCCCTTGACGATCTGCGAGTTTCCGCCGGATTTTGTGATCTCAAACATGCTCTTATGGCATTCTCTTGCAAGGATCTCCATAGTTCTCGGGGAACAGAAGCCTGCCTGGCAGCGCCCCATTCCGGCTCTCGTTCTGCGTTTTACTCCGTCTAAGGATTTTGCGCCTAAAGGTCTTCGGATCGCATCAATGATCTCACCTTCCGTGATCATCTCGCATCGGCAGATAATATTTCCGTACTCCGGTTTT
The DNA here is from genome assembly GCF_018785365.1 of Clostridium sp. MCC344. NCBI lineage: Bacteria > Bacillati > Bacillota > Clostridia > Eubacteriales > Clostridiaceae > Clostridium > Clostridium sp. MCC344. Next base: position 102,606 of record NZ_WQPQ01000006.1, read on the forward strand.
TCCTTAATTAACTGGATCCGTTCTTCCTTGCTTAAAGTATTCGGGTTCAGAACGCCTTTTCTCGTCGCGATAAAGTTCTCTTTTTCCCTGAGATCCATCTTCTTTTTCAGGATATCCGCCACCATCTCACCGATCGCCGGGGAGCTTGTCAGACCCGGAGACTCGATTCCCGCACAGTCGATAAAGCCTTTCGCGTCCTCCAGCTCACCGATCAGGAATTCATGTCCATCCTCATGGGCACGGAGTCCTGCGAAGGAAGTGATCACCTGACGCATCGGGATGTTCTTCACATTCATCTCTGCCTTTGTGATAACCTCATTTAAGCCCTCTCTCGTCGTATTGGTTCCCTCTTTATTCTCAATATCGATCGCTGTCGGTCCCACCAACAGATTTCCGTGGACCGTCGGAGTCACGAGAACGCCTTTTCCGTATTTTCCGGGAAGAGCAAACACCGTATGGCTCACATGATTTCCGGCAGTTTTATCGAGCAGACAGTAATCTCCACGTCTTGGGGTGATATGGATCTTCTTGTTGCTTACCATATTGTGGAATTTGTCTGCGTAGACACCCGCCGCGTTCACGACATACCGCGTCTTATACGTGCCCTTGCTTGTCCGGATCTCCCAGCCGTCTTCCACCGGTCTTAAGTCGGTGACCTCCGTATCAAAATGGAATTCTACTCCATTTGCGTTGGCATTCTCCGCCATCGCGATATTTAAGTTAAACGGACATACGATTCCGCCCGTGGGCGCATAAAGAGCTGCGCATGCCTCATCGGAAATATTCGGCTCCATTGCCCGGAGTTCTTCCCGGTTTAAGATCCTGAGACCCGGAACTCCGTTTGTGATTCCTCTTTTATAAAGAGCTTCAAGCCCCGGCATCTCGTCTTCATGCAGGCAGACTACCAGTGAACCATTTCTCTTAAACGGAAAATCCAGGTCCTTCGACAGTTGTTCCATCATTTCATTTCCGCGTACATTGAGTTTTGCCATTAGGGAGCCTTCTGTCGCGTCATAGCCCGCGTGGACAATGGCGCTGTTCGCCTTGGAAGTACCGCAGCAGACATCCTCCTCTTTCTCCAGCACGCAGATTTTTGCCTGATAGCGCGACAATTCTCTCGCAGATGCTGCCCCGGCTACTCCTGCTCCGATTATGATCACATCATACATTTACCGTTCACTCCTTTACATCCTGTCTCTTTTAGAAGATTTCCGCCATATCCCACAACCTTGGGGAGCCGGCGGTGTCCGTCCTTGAGAAAAAAGAGCCCGCCAAGTAAACGCATACCCTTATGCGGTTATCCTGTCAGGCTCTCTCATCTCATGCCATAATTATCTGATTGTTAAGCTGTACTGCACCGGGCACAGCCTCTGTTTTTATCCTACCACGGGATCGCTCCATAAAGGAGAACCGCCACGATCGCGCCGATGATCGGTCCAACGATCGGAACTACAAGACCGTAAGAGAAGTTGGAATCGCCTTTGCCCTTGATCGGAAGGACTGCATGTGCAAGACGAGGTCCTAAGTCTCTTGCCGGGTTGATCGCGTAACCGGTAAGTCCGCCGAGGGACATACCTACGGAAACGATGATTCCGAATACGAAGAGTTTATCAACACCTGTGGAAAGTCCTGTTACATTGCCGATACCTTTGATCGCGAAAACGAGGATAAATGTACCGACTGCTTCGCTTAAAATGTTTAATCCAGTGTTCGGGATCGACGGACCTGTACAGAATACGCCAAGCTTTGTTCCCGGATCTTCTGTCGCATCAAACTGTCCCTTGAAGAGCAGATAAACGATCGATGCGCCGACAAATGCACCTGCCATCTGTGCGATCACATATCCGGGCACCATGGACCATGCGAAACTTCCGTCAACCGCAAGAGCGATCGTGAGCGCAGGGTTAAAGGACGCACCGGAAGCTTCTCCGAAGATAAATGCCGGTACCAGAACTGCAAGGCCCCATGCCAGTGTGATCTGGACAGCTCCTGCACCTTTCATTCCGGACTTGTTGAGGTTTACGTTTGCAACAACACCATCACCGAGGATGATAAGCATCATGGTTCCAAGAAACTCTGCAATATAAGGCAGCATAGAAAATCCCCCTTTTTGTTGTTTTAGGCATCTCCGGCTTTCGTTCCCCCCAAAAGCCGGAGACAGTTTTCTGTTTTTTCAAAACTTTCTGTTTTGTTTCAACAACTTTGAGTAATCATTCCATTCAAGTCCGTTCTCTGCAAGCCGCAATTCTTACCCGAAACCTTTTCCTCATTTTATATCTCGTTTAGTCTTCCTTCGCCCATCCGTAAGCGTATTTCACAGCCTTATTCCAGCCTTTGATCCGTTTTTCTCTCTCAGCGGCTTCGATCTTCGGCTCGAAGGTCTTATCGATCGCCCAGTTCTTGATGACGTCTTCCTTGCTGCTCCAGTAACCAACCGCGAGACCTGCAAGATAAGCGGCACCCATAGCTGTCGTCTCTACGCACTGCGGACGGTTCACCGGCGCGTTGATGATATCGGCCTGTGTCTGCATTAAGAAATCGTTGGCACTTGCGCCGCCGTCAACCTTAAGAGCCGCAAGCTCGATACCGGAATCTGCCTTCATCGCTTCCAGAACGTCGTTTACCTGGTATGCGAGGGATTCCAGAGTCGCGCGGATAATGTGGTACTTATTGACACCACGGGTGATTCCTACGATCGTTCCGCGCGCGTACTGATCCCAGTGCGGAGCTCCGAGACCTGTGAATGCCGGTACAACATAGCAGCCGTTCGTATCCTTTACTTTTTTCGCCATGTACTCGGAATCCGGTGCGGAATCGATAATTCTTAACTCATCGCGGAGCCACTGGATCGCAGCGCCTGCAACGAAGATAGAGCCCTCAAGAGCGTAGTTGACTTTTCCGTCTAAGCCCCATGCAATTGTTGTAACAAGACCATTCTTTGAGAAAATCGGCTTCTCACCGGTGTTCATTAACATGAAGCAGCCGGTTCCGTATGTATTCTTTGCCTCGCCAGGATTGAAGCAGGTCTGTCCGAACAGTGCGGACTGCTGGTCACCAGCAGCTCCTCCGATCGGGATCGGTCCGCCGAGGTAAGACGGATCTGTCTCGCCGTAAATGCAGCTTGACGGCTTCGGCTCCGGGAGAATACACTTCGGGATATCGAGTTCCGCTAAGATCTCATCATCCCACTGCAAAGTATTGATATTGAAGAGCATTGTACGGGACGCGTTGGAATAGTCTGTAACATGAACCGCGCCCTTTGTAAGTTTCCAGATCAGCCATGTCTCAACCGTACCGAATAACAGCTCACCCTTCTCTGCTTTTTCCCTTGCACCCGGCACATTGTCAAGCAGCCATTTTACCTTTGTTCCTGAGAAGTACGCATCAATCACGAGGCCTGTTTTCTCTCTGAACTTGTCGGTCAGGCCTTTTTCCTTTAAGGTGTCGCAGTATTCCGATGTTCTGCGGCACTGCCAGACGATCGCGTGATGGATCGGCTCTCCGGTATTCTTATCCCAGACGATCGTTGTCTCACGCTGGTTCGTGATACCGATGGCCGCGATATCCGCCGCGGTGGCACCGATCATATTCATTGCCTCTACGGCAACCCCCAGCATACTTGCCCAGATCTCGTCCGCATCGTGCTCTACCCAGCCCGGCTTCGGGAAGTACTGGGTAAACTCTCTCTGCGCTACACTGCACATCTCACCTTTTTCGTTGAACAGGATACATCTGTTGCTGGTTGTCCCCGCGTCGAGTGCCATTACATACTTTGCCATACCAATTCCTCCTTCAATATAGTTTTTCCCATGCTTTATCTCAACTGCCCTTTTCCCGGCGTTGAAACAGCTTGTGTTATCAGTCTATTCACAGCTTCCAGACTTCATGATTCGTAGATGAAACTGCCATCGCTCCTGCTGAGAGGGCGCTCATAACGGATTCTTTCTCGGAGATCAGTCCACCCGCGATGATCGGCGCTTTCGACACCTTACACATCTTTGAGATGACCTGCGGCATGATTCCCGGAAGAACCTCGATATAATCCGGCTTCACCTGATGCTGCTGCTGTCTTAAATTTTCATACGCCATGGAATCCAGTAAAAAGCACCTCTGGACCGTTATGAAAGTCAGTTCATTTCCCCTTCTGATCAGTGGGACCTTTGTACTAATGATCCCATCTGCCTCTGTCGACATTTTAATGAAGTCCACCACGATCTCCTTGCTGCTTAAGCCCACGATCAGGTCTACATGCACGATTGCGATCTTCCCAGCGTCCTTTAGGCGTTTTACGATCGCCCGGATCGTACAGATATCGCCGAACAGGACGAATACCACTCGGATCTCTTCCAGAGAACAGCAAAGTTCCAGATCATCCATGTTTTTGATCGCTGCGATGATCGGGTTTTCTTCCAGTGCCTGATAAAAATAATGTTTCACTAAACTTTTCTCCATTTCTCAAAAAGAAAAGGAGCGCACCAAGCAACAGCTAATCGTTAGCTGATTACATTTTGCTCTCCTATCACGGCTTCTTTTTTAAGTTAACTCAATCATAGCACATTGCACAATTATTATCAACCATTTCACGGCAAAATATATATTTTGTACAAACCTCACAAAATTTTCTATATTTTTTTATTGTTTTAACCTCTTGCGTGATTATTTGTCCCTCGCTTTCACAACATTATACACAAATTTTTGCGTTCATATTTTTTTACCTATGTCACTGCATCAAATCGCCGCGTCGTACCAAAAGCTTTTCTGAGCTGAAAATTCTGTACAATACAGTAACTCCTTTGTTACTTTTCATGGGTAGGAATTTTCTGAACTGAAAATTCCGTATGATACCGTTATGGCCGCGGATTTTGCCGATTCGGAATGCGAAGCATCGGCAAAATCCTGTTACAGTGCGCGGGCATAGAGTACCCGTGTACTGTAACACCCCTTTACATCTCTACATAAAAATTTAAGAACGTTCCTTATGTTTTTGCGTCATTTTTATGCTATACTGAATTATGATATATTTTTTCTTTGATTTGATTTTTTCGTAACTGGAAACATGGTCAGTTACGATTTTTCATCTTTTATTATGTCTGATATGAGGAGGAATCGATTATGCCAACCATTCTCGTCTGCGATGACGACAAACAGATCGTAGAAGCGATCAATATTTATCTGACCGGCGAAGGTTTCAATGTAATTAAGGCCTACGACGGCTATGAAGCTCTGGAGCTTCTGGAGAAGAATGAAGTAAACTTAATGATCGTGGATGTCATGATGCCGGGTCTCGACGGGATCCGCACCACACTTAAGGTCCGCGAGACCAGCAGTATCCCGATCATCATCCTCTCCGCGAAATCCGAGGATACCGATAAGATCTTAGGGTTAAACATCGGCGCTGACGACTACATTACAAAGCCGTTTAACCCATTAGAGCTCGTAGCCCGCGTGAAATCCCAGCTCCGCCGCTACACCCAGCTCGGCAATTTGAACCAGCAGGGCAGCTCCCAGGTCTACAAGTGCGGCGGACTGATGATCAACGATGAGAACAAGGAAGTTACCGTCGACGGAGAGCCGATCAAGCTGACACCCATCGAGTACAACATCCTGCTTCTTCTCGTGAAGAACGCGGGGAAGGTTTTCTCTATTGACCAAATTTACGAAAAAATCTGGAATGAAGACGCAATTGGTGCAGATAACACTGTTGCCGTCCACATCCGCCATATCCGCGAGAAAATCGAGATCAACCCGAAAGAACCCCGCTACTTAAAGGTAGTCTGGGGCGTCGGCTATAAGATCGAGAAGCAGTAAGGAGAGTCCAGATGGCAGAAAAAAAGACAAACTCATTTTTCAAGCGTCTCGTCGGCTTCCTTCACTTTCTCTTTGCCTGCGTGACACTCGTCGGAATCGGGTTCATGTATTTAAACAGCAACTACGGCCGGGGTCTCGACTGGATCAAGACGGAGACCTTTGAACAGTCCCCGGATTTCAGCAAAAAAGTCCAGGCAGATATCACAAATATCTTCGATTATGTCCAGTATCAGGATATTTTCGAGGTAAACGGTGAGGTCGACTACTCCCAGGTCGTCCTGGAAGTCACCACGGGACCTGGCGGTGAGAAATCCTACACTCTGGATGATATTATCCAGTACGGAAAATCCCTGGGCTACTACATGGACGAGTCCGACAACTACGCGTTAAAGGGCGGTCCGGAGACTCTGTCCGAGGAAGACCAGGAACAGGTCTATGTCCGCTACCGCTGCTACCAGTCTGAGGAAGACTTAACGAGCCCGGATCAGTCCTTCTCGACGATGCCGGACCTGACGTATGAGATCTTAAGGCGTTTCTCTTCCTACTACTCGATCTACTCGAGACTCATGAGCGACTTTACGAATCTCTATTTCCGCGTGGCGTACTACTCAAAAAATAATGCGATCTATGAGATCCATACCAACGCGCCGGAGATGTCCAACGATGACATTATGGCCATGGGAAGATATATCTACTATTCCGGAGACTCCAACGACCTTGCGGTCCGGACGAACTTCGAATCCAACTTTCCGAGTATCCCGGCGCTGATGTCGAAAAATAACCCGTACAACGGCAACAGCTACTATGTGGTCATCGGTCTCGACACATCCTATAAGGCGAACGATGACTATGCCCAGGCATATACCGCCTATAATAAGTCCCGCGTGAATTTCTCCAACGGACTTTATATTACGATCGCGGGACTTGCCGGTTCCCTCGTGACCTTCGCATTCCTGCTGTTCCTGTCCGGACATGCGTCGATCTCTGACCGGACCATCACGCTTTACCCATTTGACCGGACAAAAACGGATTTCATGCTGCTCCTGATGGCATTCGTGTCCTACCTCTGCATCCACATCATGGCGCCGGTGACATCAAAGCTCCTGCACCTGGTAGTGACATCAGATTACTGGGACCGCGCGAACCTGCTGGTGGCCTTCGGATACCTATATTTCTGCGTCATCCTGACCTTCTTCAGCCTGATCCGCAGATACAAGGCGGAAACCCTCTGGAAAAACAGCTTTCTGCATGATCTTACAGAAACACTCTCCGAGAGCACATTCCGCTACCGGATCACAATAGGCTTTGTGCTGTATCTTGCATACAACGTATTCATGATCACCGTGGGGGCATTCATGATCTTCCATCATGAAAATTCCGTATTCCAGTTCATGCCGTTCATCTTCGTGATGATCGCCTGGATCGCCGGAAACCTTCTGGTATTCTACTTTATCTACCGGAATGCGGACCAGACGGACAAGATCCATGCCGCCATCGAAAAACTCGCCTCCGGGGAGACGAGCTACAAGGTGGATGTCAATGATTTCTCGAGTCTGGAGGCGGAACTCGCCGAAGGACTGAACCGTATCAGTGACGGTCTGGAGACAGCTCTTGCCGAACAGGTAAAGAGCGAACGCCTGAAGGCCGACCTGATCACGAACGTGTCCCACGATATCAAGACACCGTTGACCTCCATCATCAACTATGTGGACCTCATCAAGCGCCAGCACATTGAAGACCCGACGGTTCAGAAATATCTGGAGGTTCTGGATCAGAAATCCCAGAGGTTAAAGACACTGACTGAGGATCTTGTGGAAGCTTCCCGCGCAAGCTCCGGAAATATCAAGCTGGAGATCACAAATATCGATTTCGTGGAACTTGTCCAGCAGACGACCGGAGAATTTGAGGAAAAATACGCGATCCGCCATCTGGAGATCGTCAACACACTTCCGAACGAGGTCATCATGATCGAGGCAGACGGGCGAAGGCTATGGCGTGTCCTTGAAAACCTCTATAATAACGCATTCAAGTACGCGTTAGAGGGAACCCGCGTCTACGTCACAATCGAGGACCATGGCGCCGACGTTGTGTTCACGATCAAGAATGTGTCCGCAAACCCGTTAAACATCAGCCCGGATGAGCTCACCGAGCGATTCGTCCGCGGTGACGTTTCCCGAACCACGGAGGGAAGCGGACTTGGACTTTCCATTGCGAAAGACCTGACAACTCTTCAGGGCGGAAAGTTCGAGCTGATCATCGATGGCGACCTGTTTAAGGCGCAGATCACGTTTCCGATCAAAAACTAAAATTGTTTTTTGCGCACCATAGCAGTTTCAGTTGTATGGTGCGCTTTTTTTCCATAACTTCTTATAAACAATGTATTTTCGTCACGTCTCAGGCAATAAAAAAGAATGTGTCTTTTTATGCAACAGGGAATTCCTCGGAATTTTCTGTTACATAAAATAGAGCGTACCACCTTTTTTAGGCAATACGCTCTCTGTTTATATCTTATGTATTGAAATCTCTCAGATCGTCAGCACAAACGAAGCCAGCATCGCGATCCTCGGAATATACTGGTCGATCAGGATGTACTCGTTTGCGGAGTGAGCCCCGTCACCGGCTGCGCCGAGACCGTCAAGGGTCGGGATACCCAGAGCAGACACCTCGTTTCCATCGCTGCCGCCGCCCACAAACTGATGGGAAAACTTAAGCCCGACCTTCTCGCCGCAGATCTTCGCCTTCTCAAAGAGCGCCATGTTCGCCTCCGTCTCCTCCATCGGCATCTTGCTGTCCCGTTCGATGACTTCCCTTGTGGTTCCCGGAACCGTCGTCCTGATCTCGTTGATCGCCTTGCGGATCCTGTCGCCCTCGGCGGCTGTCTTTACACGGCAGTCGATCTCGATCTCTGCCTCTGCCGGGACAACGTTCGGTTTTGTACCGCCGCTGCAAACGCCCACATTGACGGTAGTTCCAGCCTCGTAATCTGTCAGTTTCTGGATTGCGAGGATCTCATGCGCCAGTTCCTCGATGGCGTTGATCCCCTCTTTATGGGCATTTCCTGCATGGGATGCCTTTCCATGAATCCTTACGGTAAAACGGACAAGGCCTTTTCTTCCTGTCTTTAAATCTCCGTTCGCTGTACACGGCTCGCAGACAAGCGCCGCCTTCGCGTCCTTCGCAAGCTCACAAATGATATCGGTGGACTCAGCACTTCCGGTCTCCTCGTCACCATTAAAGATGAATTCCAGCCTCTTTCCCGGATCGATCCCAAGATCCTTATATGCCTTTACAGTCCAGATCGCGGAAATAAGTCCGCCTTTCATGTCATAAACACCCGGTCCGTGGAGCTCATTTCCTTCTGTATAATACTTCAGCGCACCGATGAGATGTACGGTGTCATAATGACCGATAAACAGGATCTTCTCCGTACCCTTTCCATACTGGAACCGCACCGGACAGTGTCCGTTCTCCGCTTCGTAGACAAAGCTGTCCTCTCCTGTGCGCTCCTTGATCAGCATGATCAGCTTTTCCCGCACCTTTGCCAGAGCCTCAATATCTGAAGTGCTGGCCTCTGTCAGGACTAGAGATTTTAAGTCCTCAAAGATCTCCGTCTCATGTTCTTTTAAGTAAGCAAGTATTTTCTGTTCCATGATTTCTGTCCTTTCTTCTGTAATTGATACTGTATGCCCTTCCGGCCAACCAGATCGATCCGTTTTCATTTTACATCAAATCTGAACCATCGGAACTATTTTTTCATATTTCATAAAATCTGCCTGCACTTTTGTACAGCATTTCTCAGTCCGGAGATTTCCTATCCGTATATTACTTCTTTATCACGCGGACCTTCTTCCATTTTCCTGTCAGATACCATCCAAACGAGATCACATAATTCGCGGCCCAGCCAAGGGGAACCGCCATCCATGCTACCTGAATCCCGTAGACCGGAGCAAACAGGTTCGTCACGCTGACACGGATCGCGAGATTCACGAGGTTTGCCACCGTAAATGCCGTCACATCACCTGCGCCGCGCAGCAGACCGTCCGTGGACGCCTTGAGGCCGATAAACGAGTAGAAAAACGATAAGAACTTCACATAACTGAGTCCCACCGAATACGCCTCACTGCTGCCGCTGTCAAGAAACAGGGACACGAATGCGCCTCCTGCCAGCTGGTACATCACGCAGAGCACAGCACCCGCCGTCAAGACGATCACATAGCACATCCGGTAACCTTCCTTCACCCGGTCGATCTTTCCAGCCCCCATATTCTGGGCTGTGAAGGTTGACATAGCATTTCCCATGGCCAACATCGGCACGATACTCAAGGACTCGATCCGCATGCCTGCGGAGTATCCGGCGATTGCCGTGGAGCCGAAGCTGTTGATCACAGACTGGACCAGCAAAATTCCGATCTGTACGATGGACTGCTGCAGCGTGGACGGAACGGCGATCTTCACCATGGAGACCGCCATCTCTCCGCTGTAGAGACGCACCGGCTCCTCGGCAGGATACCCCTTTAGCTTCCGCATCAAAAGAAGGAAGGAGATCACCGCCGAGATTCCCTGTGCGATCAGTGTCGCCAGCGCAACGCCCCGGACACCCTGCTTGAAAACGATCACAAGGATCATGTCCAACGCGATGTTTAACAGGGAAGAAAAGATCAGAAGGTACAGCGGCTTCTTTGAATCTCCCAACGCGTTGAAGATCGATGCCTGAACGTTATACATGAACAGGAACGGCAGTCCGATAAAGTAGATCGCCAGATACAGCGCCGCGTCGGAGAAGATATCCTCCGGTACGTTGACGAGATTCAGGATCCGGTTGTTGAACAGGATCCCCACTGCTGCCAGAAACGCCGCAATCCCAAGGAAATTGAACATCGTCGTGTAGACTGCCGTCTTCATCTTCGCGAGTTTTCCCGCCCCCAGGAACTGGGAGATCACCACGGAGCTTCCGATTCCGCCGCCGATGGCGATGGCGATAAAGACGTTCGTGATCGCATAGGATGCGCCAACCGCCGCTAACGCCTGTTCCCCGACGAATTTTCCTACCACTACTGAGTCCGTGATGTTGTAAAACTGCTGAAAAAGATTTCCGAGTATCATCGGAAGCACGAAGAAAAGCAGGGATTTTCCCGGATTGTCCGTCAGCATGTCATATTTTTTTCTTGTCTCTTTCATGTCTGTCAAAACGTAATGATGGAAGCCAATGCCAGTTTCGCTCTGGAAAACAGCGTCTCAGCTACCGCATACTCCTCCATTGAATGATTGTTCGCTCCCTTGACGCCCATGGCGCAAACTACCGGAACGCCTTCCGCCGCAGCCAGGCAGGAATCGGACCATCCGCCGACTTTCTTTGTCTGCAGCTTTCCGTAACCGATCATGTCTGCCGCCTTCTGGACATGGCGGAAAAGCTCCAGATTTTTCTCCGATACCAGCATTACCGTACTCGGCTTCGTCCAGGTCACATCTGCCGTCGTGTCCGGGACAGTTCTCGTCTCCGCAATCTTTTTGATCGTCTGAAGTGTTTCCTCAAGGCGCTCAAAGCTGTCGTAGCGGATATCGATTCCAACCTCACAGGACGCAGCCACTGCGTTTGCAACCGTTCCGCCCTGGATCACACCTACATTCACAAAAAGTCCATGTTCAAAGTCATGAAGTTTCTGGATCTCGATGACCTTATGCGCCATCTCCAAAATTGCGTTTCTTCCGCGCTGTGGATCATTTCCAGCATGGGCCGCGACTCCGTGAACGGTGAGTGTCACACGGCAGGAACCTTTTCTTCCGACAACGAGTCCGTCATCGATAAATCCCGTCTCAAAGTTGAATGCCGCCGCGCATCCCGCGCAGAGTTTCCGGATCTCTGACTCCGCATTTGTCTGACGGTGTCCGTTCTCCTCATCTCCCGCAAAGACAACGCGGATCGGGCGTTTCCCATATCCATATTCATGGAGCGCTTTTAAAATATAGACAGCGATCACAAGTCCCGCCTTCATATCCAGAACTCCCGGTCCGTGGGCATTTCCGTTCTCATCGATGCGGAACGGATTTTTCTCCAGCGTGCCTTTCGCGAATACCGTGTCCATGTGTCCGATCAGGACGATGGGCTGGCCTGCTGCCTCTTTATGCCATACGCCTGTCAGGAGGTTTCCGAAACGTTCCATCGGGATCACAGCTGTCTCCACTCCGGCACTTTCCAGTTCATCCTTTAAGACCGCACCTACCCGGTCAACGCCCTCTTTATCCGGGGTTCCGCTTTCGATAGAAACGATCTTTTCCCATAGCGACAGCATCTCGTCCCTGTGACGGTCTATATACGCGGATGTCTTCACGATTAGTTCTCTGTCTTCCATAGCCTGCATCCTCCTTGTCATTTTATTCATCTATGATATAACAAACATACTGAAATGAAAATACTGAAAATCTATAAAAATCGGGAATTCCGCCCGACGGTAACACCTTCCCGGTTACACGCTTGACTTCTGCGTCTCTGCGAATTATAATGAGTAAATTAAACCTACCATTTTACTATGAAGATATGGCCGCCCGTACGAGGCTGCTAAGATAAACGCTCCGCGAGGATGCGCAGTGATTCTGTTAGGAATATGTCAACTTCTCTGACCAGAATCACGCGGCAAGTCTCACGGACGTTCAACTTGAGAATATGAAAGGACGGAGAATTCCTTATGAACAACACGATCAACGTTTCCATAGACTGCGTTCCGGCCGCACTCCGGGAATTTTTTGCGGAGCATTCTACCATCGCTCTTGCTTTTTCCGGCGGAACGGATTCCTCTTATCTTCTCTATGCCGCAAAGGCCTGCGGAGCAAATGTACATGCCTACTATGTCTCCACTCCGTTCCAGCCGCAATTTGAGTTAGATGACGCGAAGCTTCTCGCTGAATCGTTACACGCGGACATGACGGTCCTGCCCTTTGATGTGCTGACGGATAAAGTCGTAAAGAGCAATCCGAAAGACCGCTGTTACTACTGCAAGAATCAGGTATTCAGCGGAATCCTGAAAGCCGCAAAGGAGGACGGCTTTACCGAGATCATGGACGGAACGAATGCCTCCGATGACGCCGGTGACCGCCCGGGCATGCGCGCTTTAAAAGAAATGAAGGTACTGTCCCCGCTGCGCCTTTCCAGAGTGACAAAAACGGCACTCCGGGAATACTCCCGAAATGCCGGATTATTTACATGGAACAAGCCCGCCTACGCCTGTCTTGCGACGAGAGTTCCATCGGGAATTTCCATCGAATCTTCTGTATTAAAGGATGTGGAATGGGCGGAGAAATCCCTCTCCGACCTTGGATTCCGTGACTTCCGCGTCCGCGTGTACCCGGATCCTGCTGCCGGTGATACAAACCCCGACGCGCCGTGGTGTGCGAAGCTCCAGCTCACCGAGGACATGATCCCGAAGCTTATGGAGCAGCGGAAGGAGATCTGCGCGCTCTTAAAGCAGAGATTTAAGGATGTGACACTGGATCTTGTGGCGAGAACACCGTCGATGTAGGGAACGTCTCCCACATCTGTACATCAGATCTAATGCTCTGTATACGCAGATCAGCTAAAGTCTATAAAACAAGGAACGAGTATAACCGGCTTAACTTCACCGGTCATACTCGCTCTTAAAATATTTTTCACCCCGGAAACTTCCGGGCCTTTTTGTATACAGGATTTCTCTCTATGTCACCTCATTCAGCCACGCTACTGCCGCTTTGATCCCGTCCTCGCTGAACTCAAATTCCTGATACGTCTTTTTTTCATCTTCCGTCACAGAAAAAATAAACGGCCCCGGCCAGGTGACCGCCTGAATCTTATCCGGCTCGCCTTCCTCTCCGCTGATCTTCCGGATCATAAAATTCGTTCCCTTTTCACTTCCGGTAAATACTGTTTTCTTTAAATACGGAATGGAGATCATTCCTGTCAGATCGATCATAACAACCTCTTTTCTTCTTTTCCATTGCAAATTGCTAAAGTGTTCGCTATACTTACACCATAAACCACTTGTACAGGAATCATTATACACCATTCCTGTCCACGAAGCATCAGGAGTATCTCATGTTAGCTGTATTTTTATCTCCGATCTACCTGTTATTTCAGGCATACATTCTTTTATGGCTCTACGCCTGGGCGGATTCCTGCTCCCCGGCGCTTCATTCACTGTTTTTCAGGATCCCTGTCACAGTCCTCTATCTATTTTTTGCCGTCAGCCCGCTGACCGGATTTCTGATCACAAAAGAACCACTTCACCATTTTCTCCGGGTGATCAGCAACTACTGGCTCGGCACTCTGGAATATATCCTGCTTTTTATCATCACCTTCGACGTGATCCGCCGTGTCACCGGCCATTCCTTCTTTATGAAATACCGGTATCCGGCCATGCTGCATACCATGCCGAAAAATCTCGTGATCTTTGGCGGCTTTGTCATTGGCCTGATCCTTATGGTCAGCATTTACGGTGTCCTGCATGCAAGACGGGTCTATGTGCGGCAGGATCCGGTCGTCATCGAAAAGAGTTCTTCTCTTCCGGGACTTAAGATCGCCCTGATCGCGGATCTTCACCTTGGATACAACTCCACGAAGTCCCATGTAAGAAAGATCGTAGACACCATTAACTCCCAAAATGTCGATCTCGTCTGCATTGCCGGAGATCTCTTCGACAATGATTACGACGCGATCAAAGACCCGGATAAGGTGGCTGACATTCTATCCGATATCAAGAGCCGGTACGGCACATACGCCTGCTGGGGCAACCATGACGTAAGCGAGAAGATCCTCGCCGGATTCACATTTCCACAGAAGGAAACGATCGTCCGGGACGGGCGGTTTACGGAATTTCTGCACCACGCCGGTATCACGATGCTGGAGGACGAGACCGTCTGCATCAATAATGCATTCTATCTTGTCGGCCGCCGGGATAAGGATATGGCAAAAAAAGAACAGCTCCCGCGGAAAACCTTTGCTGAGATCACCGAACCACTCGATCCCTCACTTCCCATCATCGTCATGGATCACCAGCCGGGAGAATTGTCAGAGGCCTCCGATGCCGGTGTCGACCTGGACCTCTCCGGCCATACCCACGATGGGCAGATGTTTCCGGCAAACCTTGTGGTCCATTTTCTCTGGGAAAACGCCTGCGGAGTCCTGAAAAAGGGGTCTATGACGTCTATTGTCACCTCCGGTGCCGGTGTCTGGGGACCGGCGATGCGGGTCGGGACTAACAATGAAGTCGTGATCGCAAATGTGTCGTTTGATCCAGCCACAGACCAATAATCTGTTGTTCCTATAAGTTGTTCCTATAAATAGTATAAACGAGAAAAACGGAGGTCTTATATGAAAGAATTTGTCAAGTCCATCACAAGCCCTTATGAAAAAGAACTGATCGAAACACGCCGTTACCTGCACCGACACCCGGAGCTCTCCTTTCAGGAGACAGACACTGCCGCTTACATCCGCAGCACCCTGAATGCCCTGGGCGTCCCGCTGATGAAAGGGATCTCCGGAACCAGCACGGTCGCTGTCATAAAAGGCGAAAAAACCGGTCCATGCATCGCGTTCCGCGCGGACATCGACGCGCTCCCGGTGGAGGAAGAAAATGATCTCCCGTTTAAGTCCGAGGTTCCCGGCGTTATGCATGCCTGTGGACACGATATCCATACCGCAGTCCTTTTAACCTTCGCAAAGGTCCTCACAGCCCATCCAGAGCTTGTCCGTGGAACTGTGAAGCTGATCTTTCAGGCAGCCGAGGAAAAGCTCCCGGGAGGCGCTAAGGCGCTCTGCGAGGAAGGTGTCATGAAGGATGTCGATCTCATCTATGGTTTCCACTGTGCTTCCGCGTTTCCGCTCGGCACCATCGCCGTGACTCCCCGGGCGTATTCCGCAGCGATCGGTATTTATGAAGTGAAGATCCATGGAAAGGGCGGTCATGGCGGTTATCCGCAGAATGCCCTGAACCCGGTCCCCGTGGCCTGCATGGTCGGATCTGCTTTAAACCAGATCCTGGCTGAGAAAAAGAATCCGCTGGAAGGCGGTGTTCTTACGGTTTCCTATATAAATGGCGGCCAGTATCCGAATATCATCACGGACACTGTGACTCTCGGCGGCAATGTCCGCACTTTAAACAATGACCTGATCGACAAAGTCTTTGACTCCATCCACTCCATCAGCAGGGGGATCTGCGCCGGATTCGGCCTCACCTGCGATGTGACCACGACTCTGGGCTATCCGGCAGCCATCAACGTGCCGGAGGAGATCGAAACGGTCCGCAGTGTCACAAGAGACCTCGGATATACCGTCTACGAGCGCCCGGATGCCCTTGGCGGTGAGGATTTTGCCTACTATCTTCTTGAGAAGCCGGGTGCCTACTTCCAGATCGGAATGGCTGATCCCGAACGCCCGATTACCTCTTCCCCGCACCATAACTGCCATTTCCAATTAGATGAGCGCGGAATTTCAGAGGCGCTTGAGATGGAGCTTGGTCTGTACCTGCGCGTGACAGGACAGATGTAACCGTATAGAAAAAGCGGCTGTCATATCGGCAAAGTTTTGCCGGGCAGCCGCTCTTTTTTATAAATCCTTCGCTCCAACAAGTCCGTAGGCCGACTCCGCGCTCCTCACAGCCCTCAGGATCGCCTCCGCCATAACCTGGGCACCGAGGGTTCCGACCATATCCTGATCTGCCTTCACATCGCCCACAGACAGCGCGTAGATGCTGTCTCCGTCGGAAGAGGTATGAACAGGACGGATCGCCCGCGCATAACCGTCGTGGGCCATCCCGGCGATCTTGCAGAGGCTGCTCTTCGGGAATGCCGCGTTCGTGATCACCGCACCGATGGTCGTATTCTCTGTCGCGCCGGTGAACTTGTTCTTGACCACTTCATAGCTCTTATAAACAGCTTCTTCTGTGTCCGCAAATGTCTTCCTGTCCGCATTTAAAAGACCGGCCACCTTCTTTCCGTCCTTCCAGTCATAGATATCGCCTCTCGCATTCACCGCAACGATTGCGCCGACCTTCAGATCCCCAATCTGCACCGCATAGCTTCCGATTCCGCCCTTCATGCAGAGAGACTTGTCCCCCAGCTTTCCGACGGACGCACCTGTTCCAGCGCCGAAGTTTCCATCCTGATAATTATTCTTCTCCGCGCCCTCACACGCCGCGTATCCCATGGCCTTATCCGGTCTCGTCTTAAAATCCCCGACCATCAGGTCAAACAGGCAGGACTCGCATACAAGCGGCACCTTCGTGATTCCCACATCAAAGCCGATCCCGCGCTCTTCCAGATACTCCATAACGCCGCCTGCCGCGTCCAGACCGAACGCGCTGCCGCCGCTGAGTAAAACTGCCTGGATCACGTCAGCTGCCGCCATAGGCTTTAAAAGCTCCGATTCCCTGGATGCCGGACCGCCCCCGCGGACATCCAGCCCAGCTGCCGCTCCACGCTCGCAGATAATAACCGTACACCCGGTCCCCGCTTCTTTATTCTCTGCGCTGCCGATCCTGATGTTTTCGATCTCTGTGATTTTGATTTCTTTCATCCTTTTAATCTCCCTTTAATTACCTGTGATTCCGAAACAGGATCCCCTAAATGAGGATCCTGTTGGTAAATTTTTCATACACTTCTTCTATTTATATAGTATATCACATTTTTAAATTAAATTAAAATCATAAAATCGGGAATATATAACGGGTAACAAGTATTTGAACGAATGATATGATTATTGAATGATTCGATATCAGTGTAACAAAAAACACCGTCCCGGCGGCTTATCATCCGCTAAAACAGTGCTTTTTTTCGTGCACCTTCAGGGATTCGAACCCTGGACAAATAGATTAAGAGTCTACTGCTCTACCAGCTGAGCTAAAGGTGCTTGGTTTGTTGTTTTTCTTTGTTTTGTTTGCCTCATCCGTGGCACGTTTTGTATTATAGGATAAACCAAGAAAAAAGTCAACACCTTTTTTGAAATTTTTTTAATTTTTTTGTTTTTCAAAAAACAGGTACAAATAAAACGATTAAAAAAGCCAGCAAACATGCGGGTTTGCCGGCTTTTCCATTATATTTCCTACAACATCTCTTTGATCGCATTTTCCAGAACTTCTTTATCCTGAAGTCCAACGCTCTTGGAAAAAACTTCTCCGTTCTTAAAAAGGATGATCGTCGGGATAGACATAACTCCGTAGCGGGCAGCAATATCACTGTTCTCGTCTACATCGAGTTTGCCGATCTTTACTTTTCCGTCGTACTCCTCAGCGAGCTCTTCGATCACCGGAGCCATCATACGGCACGGGCCGCACCATGTCGCAAAGAAATCCACAACTACCGGGATATCGGATCCCAGAACATCAACATCAAAATTTGCGCTTGTAAATACTGCTTCCATGTTATTTTCTCCTTTTTTATTTTTTCTTTTTGCCGCAGACCACAGCGTTCGCCTCGTCAAAACACTTCTTGACCCGGATAATCTTCCGGTTCAGTTCTGTCTTGTCGCAGGTTGTCTGCGCGAGCCACCGCTTCAGACATGTCCACATACTCATCCGTCACACAGCCTTTTTGCCATTTCTCATTTAATATATGCAGACATTCCCGGCTTATTCAGCCTGTTTTGCGGTAACCTTCTTGTCGCGACAGGCCGTCAGCTTACAGATCGGCTTGCCCTCCGCGGAGAACTTCGTCTCGTACTCTGTCATAACATTTCCCTCGGCCATATCACTGTGGTGAAGATCAAATGTATGGGATGTCACCTGCCAGCCTGCCTCCGGAATGGATTCTAACGAATAGCGGAACAGGTCCTGATTATCAGTCTTAAACTCGATGATTCCGTCCGGCTGTAAAATCTTATCATACACGGCAAGGAAACGGTCCGATGTCAGACGGCGCTTCGCGTGGCGGTCCTTCGGCCACGGATCCGAGAAGTTTAAGTAGATCCGCTCCACCTCATTCTCCGCGAACACCTCCGTAAGCTCTAAGGCATCGATCCTCATAAAATAAATATTAGAAAGCTCCAGCTCCGCGCGCTTCTGAAGTCCGCGAAGCAGAACGCTGGAGTAACGCTCGATTCCCACGTAATTGATATCCGGATTCATCTGGGCAAGCTCCATGATGAATTTTCCTTTTCCCATTCCGACCTCAATGCGGATCGGATTATCGTTTCCAAAAAATTCATGCCACCTTCCTTTCAGTGACTGCGGATCCTGGACCACATATGGGCTCTCAGCAATCTCTTCTTCAGCGCCTTTGATATGGCGTAATCTCATAATGTATTTCCTCCTGATATTGCTTGTGTATCATTTTATCATTGAAAGCCTTATTTTGCAAGGTAACAGTGACGCGCAGAATTTTTCTTTCAATATATCTTTTGGAAACAGAGAATTCTTAAATTGTTCAAAAATTTTTCGTGCAATTTTCCTACTGTTCCAGTATAATAAAGATAATGGCTGACAAAATCGCTCTTTTCGTGTCTGCGATCGTTTCATCAGGCGCACAGCATTACATAGAAGAAAACGGCATCTGTGAGTATCCGGCACCTTCACCGGCACCGGATTTTCACCTTCACGCGCCGTTAAAATACATAAAACGGAGGGATTTATATGGCAAGAAACGACATTCCTAACGGATGGGATAAGATCCGTCAGAATGTTCAGGAGACCGAGCGTCTCATGGGACAAAAACAATACAACCAGTCCATGATCAAAGCAAAACAGACCGTGGAATACATGGTTAAGCTCCAGTGTGATCAGGCGGGAATCATGGAAAGCTCTATGGATTCTATGATCCGCGAGCTCTACAACAACGGCTGGATCTCAAAGTCCACCGCCGAGCACTACTTACAGATCTACGACATCGGCACAAAAGCCGCCAAAAACGGCGATAACGGTGCCTACAATGCAAACCAGGCCTACCACGTGCTGTCCCAGGAGATCTACTCCTTTGCAGACAACGGAAAAGCGGCCCGCGGCAGACGCCCGTCCGGGGCCCGTTCCCAGCAGTCAAGACGAGCTTCCGGTTTCGGGCGCTCCGGAAGTGGCATCCAGCCCACAGACCTCTTAAAGTTTGTCGTCCCGATCGTCCTCGTGATCATCCTGATCGTCCTGATCCGTGTCCTCACGCCGAAGAAACCGGCTACAGAGGAGACCTCCGCACCAGTGATCACAACGGAAGCAGCAGAGACCACAGCCCCGGAGACTGAACCGGAGAGCACAGCTTCCGGCTCCTCCTACAAGACAACAACGACCTTAAACGTCCGCAAAGAACCGTCCACCGACGCGGACCGCATCGGAAAACTGGACCCAGGCGCATCCGTTGAATATCTCCGCGACCACGACGATACCTGGGCCGTCATCAAGTACAACGGACAGGAAGCCTATGTCGCGAAGGAATTTCTGACAGCGGAGTAATAACTTATTGGAATATCAAATTCAAAAAGCTCTAAAGCCAATATTTAGGGCGGGATTCCGATGGATCCCGCCCTATTGCTGACTTCAGAGTTCTTTTTCATTTATACTACATTCTTACACCGTCACATCTCCCATCCCCGACGGGTCTTTCTCAAAATACTTACAGAAATAATTCACAAACTCATCCACCACCGGCTTATTTTTCGCCTGCTCAAACACTGTGACCACAAGATCACGCCTGCAATTCGGGTAACGGATCGGGATCAGGACAACACCGTGCCCCGGCTTTCCGCCCCAGGCCTTCTCCGGCCAGAAGCCGATTCCAAGCCCTGCCGCGATCAGGTTTCGCACCGACTCGGGACTATTGCTCTCGAACACCGCCTGAGGACGGATCCCCGCTCTCCTGCAGAAATCATCGCAGATCCCGCGGAGCTGCCAGCCGTTTCCGAGACGGATGAAATTTTCTTCCTTCACTTCCCGCAGATCGACGGTCTTATGCTTCGCAAACTTTGAATCCGGCGGCACTGCCAGAAAAATCTCCTCCCGCAGATATTCCCGTCTTACCACACCATCCGGAAGTTCCTGCGGATGCGGAGGCGTCACAGATATAGCGATCCTTGATTCGATATGGATATCACAGTTCTCCGTCATCTCAAGCTGGGATACCTGAAACTGGACATCCGGTTTCAGGGCCCGATAGGAAATAATACTGTTCGTAATGAGGTTCGACGCGGACAGGAAATTTAAATAGATCGTGCGCTCCGATGAATAAACCGACTCCCAGAGCTCATCCTTTAGATTATCGATGGATTCCAGAATCGAGATCAGGCGTTTTTTCAGGAGTTTCCCCTGTTCGTTGAGCTCGATCCGGTGATTTTTCCGGTCAAAAAGGCTTATGCCGAGCTCCGTCTCCAGACGCTTGATGGACTGGGACAATGCCGGCTGGGCAATATGCAGATCTTCTGCCGCTTTTGTCAGATTTTCATACCGCGCTGCCGCCAAAAAATACCGAAACTGCTGGATTTCCATATCATTCCCCCTTTTTCTTTCGCGCCTTAACGATTTTGTTAATTTTGTGCTAATTTTTCGTTCATTTATGGCATTTTCGTTTCATTATAACATTCATGTTATAACAGCATAATTATTATATATTTGAAATTTCTGATTTTCAAGTTATATTATGATGTTACCGGGGTCAGACACCCAGGAAAACCTGACTTGAATTTTACCGCATAAAATTCCCGGGTATCTGGCCCCATCCCCCTGGATGAGGGAAAATCCTTCTCAGAAAGGAGACAAATCAATGAACAATATCATCAATCAGCTCTCCCAGATCGAAGAAAAGACTGTCGCGATCTTAGACGGCGCTGCCGACAAGAAAAAAACTCTTGCAGCAGAATATGAGGCAAAGACGAAACAGTTTGACGAGGAGCTGAATCATGAAACCGAACTGGAAATCCAGTCCATGCGCCAGAAAATGGAGGCAGAAGCCGCCGCGGAGCTTGACAGGCAGAAAACCGCCGCCGGTGACCAGATCGCCCGCCTGGAACAGCATTACGAAGAAAAGCATTCCTGGTATGTGGACTCCCTCTTCCGTTCTATGACCGAGGTGTGATCTATGGGAAGTCTCATCACTTACAGTGCGATCGCTGCCAAGCTTGCCGCGATGCGCGGGCATTTCCTCACGGATGATGAGTTCTCGGTCCTCGCGGGAATGGAGAATGTACCGGCTGCCGTCGAATACCTGAAAAGTTCTCCCGCCTATAGGGATGTTTTTTCCGGTGTCGAAAATGAGGAACTCCACAGAAGTAAGATCGAAGAGCTTTTGTGGCACTCCCTCTACGGTGATTTCTCAAGGCTGTTCCGATTCGCAAACGGAACCCAGAGAAAATTTCTGGATCTCTACTTTCTCCATTTCGAGATCGATGTCATGAAACGGTGTCTGAGGGACGCGGTTTCCGGAAAACGCTCAGATTTGAACTTTAAGAGCTTTGAGCCCTTCTTCCGAAAGCACTCCCACCTGGATTTCACCGCTCTGACTGATTCAAAAGATCTGGACGAATATCTGGACAGCATTCAGAACACCCCTTATTATGGTCCGTTAAAGGACTTAAAGGATCAGGGCATCACTTCCCTGTCTGAGTTCGAATCTGCGCTGGACATCCTGTACTTCATCCGTTTCTGGAAAAGTTTAAAAGACCAGCTTTCAAAAGACGACCGGGAGGCCATCGCCGACTGTGCCGGTGAAAAGATCGATCTTTTAAATATTGAATGGCTCGCAAGAGCGAAACGCCACTACAAATTATCTGCCGATGCCATTATGGAGCTTCTGATCCCCGTATGGCACCGTTTAAAAAAGTCTCAGGCAAGAGAGCTTGCCGAAGCGCCATCTATAGAGGAATTTGACCGGATCCTAAAGGGGACCCGCTACGGAAACCGGATCTTTCGGGCATCCGGCGAACAGCAGGAGAATCCGGAACTGCATTCCCTGTTCCGGGCGCTTCTGGATGCTGTGTACAGCAAATCCGGACGGAATGATCCATATTCCGCGGCTGCGTTAAACAGCTACTTCTATTTTAAGGAAGAGGAGATCAGAAAAATCATCACCACCGTTGAGGGGATCCGTTACAGCCTTGGCAGTTCAGAAATTCTCACCTGCCTGGCAGAAAGTTAGAAAAGGGGGTATGCTTTGTGATCGAAAAAATGAAATTCGTCAGCATCTCCGGGCCAAAGAACGATCTGGACCGAATGGTCAACCAGTATCTCTCCCACTATGAGATCCAGCTGGAAAACGCGCTGACCGAATTAAGATCCGCATCAAAATTAGAACCATATCCCGGAACCAATCCATACCGGGAACCGCTTCAGAAAGCGCAGAAACTTCTCGCTTCCTGTCCCGGCGCAAAACAGCAGGAGATTTCCACCGGAACAATGCCCGTGGAGAACGCCATCACACTTGTAAATGACATGGATACGGAGCTCGCCGCCTCCGATGAGGAGCGGGAGTCCTTAAAGGCAAAAGAAAAAGAAGTCTCTTCCCTGTTGGAGCAGGTACGCCTGTATGTGGAACTGGACTTCGATATTCCGGCAATTCTGAAGCTGAAGCACATCAAATACCGGTTCGGACGCATCAGAAAGGAAAGCTTCCCGCAGCTTCAGGCATTCGCCGACCGCTCGGATGAGACGATCCTGTTCAAATGCCACGAATCAGACCACTATATTTCTTTGCTCTACTTCACACCGGATATCACCTCCGACCGGATCGACACCGTCTTCTCGTCCCTGCAGTTCGAGAGGATCTATCTCCCGGATGAGTACGCCGGAACCCCGAAGACCGAGGTCGAACGTCTGGAAAACGAGCTTGCAAATCTGAAAGCAAAGGAACAGGCTCTGGACGCAAAAGATTCCGGGTACCTGCTGACGAGACAGACCAGTCTCCGGGATGCCAGCCAGGTGCTGAAATCCTATGAAGCAAACTTCAATGTGAGAAAGTATGCGGCATGCACCCATGATAAGGATCATCCGTTCTACATTCTCTGCGGCTGGATGACAAAAGAGGACGCGGAAGCTCTCCACAGGGACCTCGCAAAGGACGCGGACACCTTCTTCGTCTTAGAAGACAGCAAAGAGCACGTGACCAGCATTCCGCCCACCAAGTTAAAAAACATTCCGCTGCTGCGGCCATTTGAGATGTTCGTAAAGATGTACGGACTTCCGTCCTACGACGAGTTTGATCCGACGCTTCTGATCGCCATCACCTACTCCATCTTCTTCGGCTTCATGTTCGGAGATGCCGGACAGGGACTTGTCCTTCTGATCGGAGGTTTCCTGCTCTATAAGTTCAAAAAGATCGATCTGGCAGCCATCATCTCCTGCTGCGGATTCTTCTCAACGATCTTCGGATGCCTCTTCGGAAGCGTCTTCGGATTTGAAGATGTGATCCCGGCGCTGTGGTTAAAGCCGACCGAAGCCATGACGGATCTTCCGTTTGTGGGTCGTCTGAACACCGTGTTCGTCGTTGCCATTGCTCTCGGCATGGGAGTCATCCTCTTTACGATGATCTTAAACATGACTACGAGCTTTAAGAACCATGACACCGAAAAGACCTGGTTCGATACAAACGGTCTCGCAGGCTTTGTCTTTTATTTCAGTCTTGCAGCCACCATCGTGATGTTCATGAGCGGACATACACTTCCGGCGGCAGCGATCCTGATCATCATGTTCGTCCTGCCGCTTCTCGTGATGTTCTTTAAGGAACCGCTCACAGCAGTTCTGGAAAAGAAATCTGAGAAGATCTCCGGTGGCGTGGGAATGTTCATCACACAGGGATTTTTCGAGCTGTTTGAGGTACTCTTAAGCTACTTCTCCAACACGCTTTCCTTCGTCCGTGTGGGTGCATTCGCCGTCAGCCATGCAGCCATGATGCAGGTTGTTTTAATGCTCGCAGGCGCAGAAACCGGAGCACCGTCCATACCGGTCATTGTTCTCGGAAACCTGTTCGTGTGCGGCATGGAGGGCCTGATCGTCGGGATCCAGGTACTCCGTCTCGAGTACTACGAGCTGTTCAGCCGGTTCTATAAGGGAAGCGGCCGGGAATTTAAACCGTTCTACGAGAAATAAAAATAAATGGTAAAATACAGATTTTAGGAGGTCATCGTCATGACAATCGCAGTAAAACTTCTTTTAACCGTTGCACTTATCTTCAGTATTGCAGTCCCCTTCGGAGCTTTCGCCGCAGGTGAAAAGACGAAAGGACGCTATAAAACAGCCCTCGCGGCCAACACTGTAATGTTCTTCGGAACCATGCTCTTCGCCGTCTGCGTACTCTTTGGCGGCACTGCATTCGCAGCCGAGTCCACAGCTGCAGCCGGCGGCATCTCCACCGGTATGGGCTACATCGCAGCTGCTCTTTCCACCGGACTTTCCTGTATCGGCGGCGGCGTTGCCGTTTCCGCGGCAGCATCCGCAGCACTTGGCGCTATCAGTGAGGATTCCTCCATTCTTGGTAAATCTCTTATCTTCGTAGGTCTTGCCGAAGGTGTCTGCCTGTACGGACTTATCATTTCCTTCATGATCATCGGTAAACTTTAATGCCTGACAACATGGCTGAACTATTACCAGGAATGGAGACCGGCTATGAGAATGTATTTGATCAGCGATAACACTGACACGCTGACCGGCATGCGGCTGGCGGGCGTGGACGGTGTGATCGCAAACGAAAAAGGAACGCTGGAAAAGGCGTTGAACGAAGTGTTAAAAGACAAAAATATCGGGATCATCCTGCTCACCGAAACGCTCGGAAAGAAGTATCCTGAGCTGGTTAAGACGGTACGCACAGAACATAAAAAGCCGCTTCTCATCGAAATCCCGGACCGCCACGGAACAGGACGGCGGCCCGATTTCATCACGGCATATGTAAATGACGCGATCGGACTAAAGTTATAGTATGCACACAGCGGTTCCGTCCGCAGGCGACAGCGATCCGGAACCGCTGCAGATCGATATTGGAATCAAGGAGGTGGCTGCTTTGACAACCGAAGAAAAATTACAGCATTTTGAAGACATCTGCACAGGCGACGCATTAAAGAAATACGAGCAGGCAGTCTCTGATTATACTGCTTATGAGGAAAAGATCCTGAATGAGCATAAAGAAAACGCCAGAAAGCAGGCAGCATTGCAGATCGCTGCCGAAAAAGAGCGGATCGCACGGGAGACCAACAAGAACCTGTCCTTAGGCCAGATCGAGATCCGCCGTTCCTACAGCAGAAAAGATGAGGAACTCCGCGGAAAAGTCTTCTCTGAGCTTCGCGACAAACTGGCGCGGTTCATGGAGACCCCGAAATATGACGCACTCTTAGAGGCGCAGATCAAAAAAGAAAAAGCATTTGCAGGATCCAGTGAGATCCACATCTATATCGACCCGTCCGACAAGGAAAAGCAGAATCTTTTATCCTTAAGGACCGACTGCGACATCCGCGTCAGCCAGTACCCGTTTCTCGGCGGCACGCGGGCCGTCATCGCCTCGAAAAATATCCTGATCGATAACTCCTTTGAGACGAAGATCAAAGAAGCTGAACAGGACTTCCAGTTCTCACTGTAACTGTGCGATACGTTTCCGCGGGCAACGCGGTACACGCGCAGACCTGCCGGACAGTTACTTTTTATAACATTTTTGGAGGAAATCAACATGGCTGCAAAAGGCACAATTTACGGAATCAACGGCCCGATCGTCTATATTGCCGGTGATTCCGGTTTTCAGATGAATGAGATGCTCTACGTCGGAGAGGCAAACCTCGTCGGCGAGGTCATCGGACTGACCTCCGAACGCACAACGATCGAGGTCTATGAGGAGACCACAGGTCTGAAGCCCGGAGAGCCGGTCACAGGAACAGGAGCTCCTGTCTCCGTCACACTTGCCCCCGGCATTATCACAAATATTTTTGATGGAATCGAACGTCCGTTAGCCGCTATCAAAAAATCAAGCGGCTATTATATTGACCGCGGTGTTCATGTAACATCCCTTGATACAGAAAAGAAATGGCAGACCCACATGACCGTAAAGCGCGGTGATCATGTCTACGGCGGCACCATCATCGCGGAGGTCCCGGAGACGAGAGCCATTACCCATAAAGTCATGATCCCGCCGGATCTGGAGGGCGATGTTCTCTCCGTTGTCTCCGACGGTGAATATACGATCAATGATACACTGCTCACGATCATGACAAAGGACGGAACGGAAAAAGCGATCACTATGACACAGAAATGGCCAATCCGCATCCCGCGTCCGACCGTAAAGCGCTATCCGGCATCCAAACCGCTGATCACAGGACAGCGTATCCTTGATACCCTGTTCCCGCTCGCAAAGGGCGGCACGGCGGCGATCCCGGGCGGATTCGGTACCGGAAAGACCATGACCCAGCACCAGATCGCCAAGTGGTCCGATGCCGATATCATCATCTACATCGGTTGCGGCGAGCGTGGAAATGAAATGACACAGGTTCTGGAGGAGTTCAGCGAGCTGATCGACCCGAAGAGCGGAAACCCACTGATGGAGCGGACTACTCTGATCGCCAATACCTCCAACATGCCGGTTGCCGCCCGTGAGGCGAGTCTTTACTCCGGCCTGACACTTGCAGAATACTACCGCGACATGGGATACAACGTAGCGATCATGGCAGACTCCACCTCCCGTTGGGCAGAGGCTCTCCGTGAGCTCTCCGGCCGTCTGGAGGAAATGCCGGCCGAGGAAGGTTTCCCGGCTTATCTGGCATCCCGGCTGTCCCAGTTCTATGAGCGTGCCGGAATGGTCCAGAACTTAAACGGAACGGAAGGTTCCGTATCCATCATCGGAGCCGTATCCCCGCAGGGCGGCGATTTCTCCGAGCCGGTCACACAGAACACCAAGCGTTTCGTCCGCTGCTTCTGGGGACTTGATAAGAA
This sequence comes from Clostridium sp. MCC344, assembly GCF_018785365.1. Classification (NCBI taxonomy): domain Bacteria; kingdom Bacillati; phylum Bacillota; class Clostridia; order Eubacteriales; family Clostridiaceae; genus Clostridium; species Clostridium sp. MCC344. The sequence goes on from NZ_WQPQ01000006.1 coordinate 130,250, forward strand.
CCTCGCCTACGCGAGACACTTCCCGGCGATCCAATGGCTGACCAGCTACTCGGAATACCTCACGGATCTTTCTTCCTGGTACTCTGAGCATGTGGATAAAAACTTTGTCAATTACCGTAACCAGCTCGTCACGATCCTGAATCAGGAAAGCAGCCTGATGGAGATCGTAAAACTGATCGGATCCGATGTTCTCCCTGATGACCAGAAGCTCGTTCTCGAGATCGCCAAGGTTATCCGTCTCGGTTTCCTTCAGCAGAACGCTTTCCATAAGGAAGATACCTGCGTTCCGCTGAAAAAGCAGTTTAAGATGATGGAGATCATCCTTTATCTCTATAAAAAATCCCGTGCCCTCGTTGCCATGGGCATGCCGGTATCCGTCCTCAAAGAAGAAAAGATCTTTGAGAAGATCATTGCCATCAAATATGACGTCCCGAATGACCGTCTCGACATGTTTGACGACTATAAGAAGCAGATCGATGACTTCTACAATTCCGTCATCGAGCGCAACGCATAAGGAGGCAGATCACAATGGCAGTCGAATATCTTGGCCTTAGTTCCTTAAACGGCCCTCTTGCCGTCCTCGAAGGCGTTTCCGGGGCATCTTATGATGAAATCGTGGAAATGACCGTCGACGGAAAAGAAAAGAAGCTCGGACGCATTATCGAGGCGTACGAGGATAAAGCCGTGATCCAGGTGTTTGAGAGCACCGGAAACATGGCATTGAAAAACACTCATACCCGTCTCACCGGACATCCGATGGAGATCGGCGTCTCCGCCGATATGTTAGGCCGTACCTTTGACGGTCTTGGAAATCCCATCGACGGTCTGGGACCGATCTTAGCTGATAAAAAACTGGATGTAAACGGAAAGCCGTTAAACCCGGTGGCCCGTGAATATCCGCGTAACTACATCCGTACCGGTATCTCCGCCATTGACGGTTTGATGACCCTGATCCGCGGACAGAAGCTCCCGATCTTCTCCGGAAACGGACTTCCCCACGACCAGCTGGCAGCGCAGATCGTCATGCAGTCCTCCCTGGGAGACAATTCCGATGAAAAGTTTGCCGTCGTATTCGCAGCTATGGGCGTCAAGTACGATGTTGCCGAATACTTTGAACGTACCTTCCGTGAGAGCGGCGTCCTGGACCATGTTGCCATGTTTATCAATCTTGCAAATGACCCGGTCGTCGAGCGTCTGATCACACCGAAGGTTGCCCTTACCGTTGCCGAATACCTGGCTTTTGAAAAGGGCATGCATATCCTGGTCATCCTGACGGATATGACCTCCTACGCTGAGGCGCTGCGTGAGGTCTCCTCCTCAAAGGGCGAGATCCCGTCCCGTAAGGGATATCCGGGATACTTATACAGTGATCTGGCATCTCTCTATGAGCGCGCCGGAATCGTCGCCGGAGTCAACGGATCTGTCACACAGATCCCGATCCTTACCATGCCGAACGATGATATCACCCACCCGATCCCGGACCTTACCGGTTACATCACAGAAGGTCAGATCGTTCTGGACCGCGGCTTAAACGGTCAGTCCATCTACCCGCCGATCAGCGTGCTTCCGTCCCTGTCCCGTCTTATGAAGGACGGCATCGGTGAGGGATTTACCCGTGAAGATCATCAGGATGTGGCAAACCAGCTGTTTTCCTGCTACGCAAAGGTGGGCGACGCGAGAGCCCTCGCATCTGTTATCGGTGAAGATGAGCTCTCCCCGATCGATAAAAAATATCTGGAATTCGGCCGGGAATTTGAAAAACGGTTCATCGGACAGGATATCCATGACAACCGTACCATCATCGACACCTTAAACATCGGCTGGGAGCTTTTAGGACTTCTTCCGAGAGAAGAGCTCGACCGTATTGACACGAAGATCTTAGACAAGTATTATAAACCTGCAGACGCCGCTTCAGACGCTTCATAAGGAGGGGATCTCATGAATCCGAACACATTCCCCACCAAGGGAAATCTGATCCTTGCGAAAAACTCCCTCGCCCTTGCGACTCAGGGGTACGGACTGATGGATAAAAAGAGGAACATCTTGCTGCGGGAGCTTATGGGCCTGATCGATCAGGCAAAAGTGATCCAGTCCGAGATCGATTCCACGTTTACCGCCGCCTACCGGGCGCTCCAGAAAGCCAATATTGAGATGGGAATCCACTATGTGGAGGAGATCGCAGGTTCACTTCCCGTCACGGATGATATCCGGATCAAGGCGCGCAGCATCATGGGAACGGAGATCCCGCTTGTCGAGTATACACCGTCAAAAGATGAAAAACCGCCTTATTCGTTTTACAGCACCAGCGATTCGCTGGACGAGGCGCGGATCGCCTTCGAGCGCGTGAAGGAACTGACCGCAGACCTCGCAACCGTGGAGACATCCGCCTACCGTCTTGCCGAGAGCATTAAGAAGACCCAGAAGCGGGCTAATGCATTGAAAAACATCACGATCCCGTCCTACCAGGCACTTGTGAAGGACATCACCAACGCCCTGGAGGAAAAAGACCGCGAGGAGTTCACAAGACTAAAAGTAATCAAACGGAGTACCACGAAATGACAAAAACAGCAACGACCATTACCTACGCCGCCGGGATTTTCACCGCGTTCTGGCTGATCATCGCGTTCCTTATCACGTCCGTTGAGGCGGTCGCCTACTGGACGCCGGGATATTATGAGAAGGAATACACGAAATATCAGGTTCTGAATGATCTTCCTGAGATGACCATGGATGATCTTTTAGACGTTACCGATGAAATGATGGCATTTCTTCGCGGAAAGCGTGAAAACCTTCACGTATACACCACCATGGGCGGGGAATACCGGGAATTCTTCAATGACCGGGAGATTGCCCATATGGAGGACGTGCGGGGACTCTTTATCGGCGGATTATGGCTTCGCCGGATCGGGATCCTGATCACCCTATGCTTCGCGTCCCTGGCTTATTTCTGGGGGCATAAGAGTGCGGAGCGGACCGCGGCGTTAAAACGCCTGATCCCGAAGTCCCTCTGCGTCGGCACTGGCGCGGTCTTTGCCGTGGCTTTAGTTTTGATCGGCATTATATCCACAGACTTCACGAAATATTTTATTGTTTTCCACAAGATCTTCTTCAATAATAACCTGTGGATCCTCGATCCCCGCACCGACATGCTCATCAACATCGTGCCGGAAGGTTTCTTCTTTGACACCGCCGCACGGATCGCGTTGGTGTTTGCGGTGATCGTTGTGGTGTTTTTTGTTGGGAATTTTGTGTTATATAAACGTGCTGACAAGACCTATCATGTATAAAAGATTACGCCTTGACACATTCGGGTGCCCCGCATGACCGTCTGCGTCAATTTGTAATCTTCACGTGAATACAAAAATCTCCACTGCCCCTTTCCAGCAGTGGAGATTTTTGATTTTTATTAACTTCTCATATAACAGCCGCCGTTTACATCCAGCACCGCGCCTGTCACATAGTTCGCCTCGTCTGATGCAAGATATACACAAGCATAACCGATATCCTCACATGTTCCAAGACGTTTTACACAAGAAATATCGATTGCCTTTTGGAGACGTTCCGGATTTCCCGTAACAAGAATTGCCTCAAGAGTCTCTGTCATATGGGTTCCAGGCGCCACACAATTGACGGTGATCCCATCAAGGGCAACAGAACGGGCAAGTGTACGGGCAAATCCCTGCTGTGCGGCTTTTGCCGATGCATAATGAACCTGTCCAAACAGTGCTCCCTGCTGTCCCACCATGGATGAGATCATGATGATCCTGCCATGTTTCTGCTTTCGCATGATCGGCACAGCATATTTACTGCACAGAAATCCGCTATCAATATCCGTGTTCAACACCCGATGCCACTCCTCAAATGTCAGATCATCGATATTATGGTTGCTGTTGATTCCCGCATTATTGACCAGAATATCCAGGCGGCCAAACTTCTGGACGATTGCATCCATCATTGCGGATACAGCTTCTTCTTTGCTGACATCTGCCTGAATAACAAGTGCTGTTTTTCCTTTGCCGCGCACATATTCAGCTGCTTTCTCCGCCTTTTCCTTTGAACTTTCAGACACATAGTTGATCACCACATCCGCTCCAGCATCTGCCATACAGCGCGCTATTGCCGCTCCCAATCCTTGTGAAGAGCCAGTAACAAGTGCCACTTTTCCTGTTAAATCAAACATATGGATGCCTCCTCTGAAAATTTTCGGTCTACCAATCTGCTACACTGCCGTCTTCATGGAAGAGATGCGGTGTATCCCATGTTCCATCAAACTGCAGGTCCTTCAGCGCATCCTCATCAACTTCAATGCCAAGTCCAGGTCCATCCGGAATTCGGATACAGCCATCCGATTCGATCTTAAACGGCTTTTTCAGGATTCCTGCCCCCAGATCTTCATGCCCTGGCATTCCCGGATGTTCCTGCGCCAATAAATTCGGCACAGAAGCATCCAACTGCAGGCATGCCGCCAAAGAAATCGGTCCAAGAGGATTGTGCGGCGCAATCTGCATATAATAAGTTTCAGCCATTGCCGCAATTTTTCTCGCTTCAAAAATACCGCCGCAGTGACACAGATCAGGCTGTACTACAGACACTGCCTGCTTTTCGATCAGTTCCCGGAATCCCCATTTCGTAAACAGCCGTTCACCTGCCGCGATCGGAATCTCTGTACTGCGGGACACCCGGACCATCTCATCCACATTCTCAGGTAAGACCGGCTCCTCGACGAACAACGGATAATAAGGTTCCAACGCTTTTAACAGGCGCACAGACATGGCTGGACTCACACGGCCGTGAAAATCGATCGCTATATCCACCTTTTTCCCCACGCGTTCCCGGATAGCGGCAAAGCGCTCAACCACTTTATCTACCATCTCCATGTTATCGATCGGTTTGATCGGTGGAATGATGGAATATTTCATGACTGTAAATCCATCTTTCAAGCGCTGATCCGTAATTTTCAGCATATCCGGAATGGGGTAATCTCCGGCAATCGCCGTAGGTTTCAAATGTCCATATACCCGGACTCTGTCCCGGCAGGAGCCGCCAAGCATCTGGTATACCGGCATATTATAATATTTACCCTTGATATCCCATAATGCCATCTCAATTCCAGATATCGCACTGCAAAGGATAGGACCGCCGCGATAGAAAGTCCCCCGGTACATCATCTGCCATAAGTGTTCGATTTTCATAGGATCCGCCCCAATTAAGATCGGGCGAAACTCATTAACAGCTGTTTCGACCGTCCGTGCCCGTCCTTCAACGACCGGCTCTCCCCATCCTGTAATTCCTTCATCTGTCTCAATCTTTAAAAACATCCATCTTGGACGCAGATGAATCATCTTCAGATCTGTAATTTTCATGTCCTCACCTCTAATGCAAAACTATGTTAATCAGAACATCAAATTCCTTCAAAATAGAAACTCGTTTGATCTTTCGGTCGAACATTGGTAAGAGTTCCCTTATAATGCCGGAGATCGATCGGCTGGAACGGATATTTCATGCAGTTCTCCTCGTTTAATTCGAGTCCCAATCCGACTCCCTCTGGTATATGGATCTGGCCATGGTCAAATACAACCCGTTCATTCGTCAATTCTCTCCGCCAGCTGACGTCGGTCAGACAAATTTCCAGAATCCGAAATCCCGTCAGGCTGGCCGCGAGATGCAGCGTTGCGGCATTTGCTACCGGTCCACTGGGATTATGCGGTGCTAACGCAATATAACAAGGCTCCGCCATCGCTGCCATTTTTCGAATTGCTGAAATGCCCCCACAGTGGCTGACGTCCGGCTGCGCATAGTCCGCGCAGCCCTTTTCCAGGAATTCCCGGAACTGGTTTAAACTGTAGATGCGCTCACCTCCGGCAATGGGAACCAGTGATTTTCGATGAACCTCTGCCAGCGCGTCCAGATTATCCGGCGGCGTCGGTTCCTCAAAAAACATAGGATCAAATGCCTTCAGCTCATTTGCGATCTTAATCCCCGTTGCAATATCAAACCTGCCGTGTCCTTCAATTAAAAGATCAATATCTTTTCCAACTGCGCCGCGGACTGCTTCTACGATCTCCAACGACCTGCGAAGCTCCGCGCTTGACATATTCATATATGCTTTTCCAAACGGATCCCATTTTAATGCGGTAATTCCTAATGACACTGCTTTCTTCGCTGCCTGTGCGAATTCTTCCGGCGTTTTTGCCCCTGCGAACCACACATTTGCGTACATGCGGATACTGTCCCGCACTTTTCCTCCCAACATCTCATAGACTGGGACTCCACAGGTCTTCGCCTTGATATCCCAAAGCGCGATATCAATGGCGGAAACCGCACTCTGCAATACAGGCCCTACCCGCCAATAGGAATCCCTGTATAATTCATGGTCGATCCGTTCTACTTCCCTGGGGTCCTGTCCGATCAGGACACGCTTGATATCCTCGATCGCACCCAAAAGAGCATGTTCCTTATATTCAAGTGTTCCCTCTCCGATCCCACTCACGCCTTCGTCCGTTTCGATTTTGACAAAAACGAAATTGGTTCTATAAGTAAAAACATTGAATGTCCTGATATTCGTTATTTTCATTTACAGTCCCCTCTTTACAGCATATACTCCCGATAATGATCCGGAATCCTAATAATACCGCGCTCTTTTTCATCGAAAGCAGCGATAAATTCTGAAACATTGCATCCGTATTCTTTGAACATATCCCAATGCATCGGGTACACAGTTTTAGGTTCCAACATCCTGGTCAGTCTTGCCGCATCAACCGCATTCATATTGTATCCCTGGCCATTGATCGGAAGGAGCAGCGCATCTGCGCCACGCGGCAGATCCATGAGAAGTTTTTTATGATACATCGTATCACCCGTATGGCAGATCACTTTGCCATCGCCTTCAATCGTTACACCAATCGGACGTTCATCAGAATGAGCAGCATAAGTAGAAATAAAGCGGACTCCCTTCAATGTAATTTCTATATCCCTGTCAAAAAGCATATAATCCTGCGGATTTTTTTCATATCGTCTGCGAAGTACATCTAAGACATTTAATGGTGCCAATATTGCGATCTTCCCATTTTTTTCTATGATCTGATCAATCGTCTCCATATCTGTATGATCCCCGTGCAGATGTGTCAGAATTAAAACATCCACATGGTTCAGGACTTCACCATTGATAGGAATCTGCCGTTTAAAGCTTTCGCCTTTTTCTTTACGAAGAGAATCTGATAAGTACGGATCTATCAGTATTGTCAGTCCATTTTCTGATCTCAGACGATATCCTGCCTGTCCTAACCACATGATTTTCATTTTAGACCTCTTTTCTGATTGGATCAGCATACCCTGCAAGACATGCTGATCCAACCCATGGGAATCTGATCCATCAAAAATTATTTTTTATTTACGACTGCGAGTGCATCATTCAGAAGATCTGTATAACCACCATCTTCAGCTGATTTCGTCCAATATGGAGTAAACAGATCGATCAGTTCCTGACGATTCTCAAACTCCGTGATCGTGCAGCCCGCATCTTTAAGCTTCTGCTCATAGCTGTCTTCACCATCCATAACTTTCTGGTTCAGCTCTTTCTGGCATTCAGCCCAGCAGTCTTTCATCAGTTTCTGTGTATCCGGACTCAGGCTGTTCCACTTGTCAGCATTGATGATCGGTCCAATAATGGAGATCATATGGTGAGACAGGCAGATATTGTTTCCAAGTGTATAGAATCCCTGTGTATAGAAAGCTTCCAGACCAGATTCAATTCCGTCTACCATACCGGATTGCATTGCTGTATATGCCTCAGACCACGGGACAACAGTCGGGCTCATTCCCAGTGTCTCAAATGTGTCCAGATAGATCTGTGCACCCGGGGAACGTAATTTGTAGTTCTTGCAGTCTGCAACGGATCTGATCGGGGTCTTCGTACACATATTTCGGAAACCATTCCATGTCCATCCCAACGGTACAATGCCTAATTGCTCCTCTGCCATACTGTCTAACTTCTTTCCGACATCCCCATATAATACTTCTCCGGCTGTATCGTAAGAATCAAACAGAAATGGCAGACAGGTCAGAGTATACGCGCTCATGGAATTGGATAACTGTGAAATATCTCCCAGACACATATCCAATGTTCCAAGCTTAACAGCATCCTCCGCATCACTGGAATTATAAAGGGACGCTGCCGGATAGATATCAATCGTAATTGCGCCGTCGGATTTTTCTTTCAGCATGTCAGCCCATTCCGTCAAAGCTTCATGGATTGGCTGGTCCACCGCATTATGATGGGAGAGCTTTAATGTAACCGTGTCATACGTAGGGGTCGTCCCCGCGGCAGAAGTGGACTCAGCCGCAGCAGCTTTCGTTTCATCAGCTTTTGTCTCTCCAGATGTACTGGAAGTACTGCTGCCGCAGGCCGCCAGTGACAAACACATAACAGGAGTTAACAGCATAGCAATCATTTTTTTCATAGATATTTCCTCCATTTTATTTTTCCGGATCCATCCGGTATCTTCAGATCAACTAACCAAACAGGCTTGGCAGCAATGTTACCAATGCCGGAACAAAAATAACCAGGATCGTAACGCCGTAGTTCACAAGCAGGAATTTCCATATTTGTTTCACCGTTTTACTAAGCGGCGTATCTGTAATACTGGAAGCAATGTACATCAGGAGTCCAACCGGCGGGGACATTCCTCCCATATCCAGTGTAAGAATGCAGACCATTGCGAAATAGATCGGATCAAAATTATACTGAAGGATCAGCGGGCTGAATACCGGAATCAGCATCAGCATAGCCGCGTTGGAATCAATAAACATACCGGCAATAAACAGTACCACACTGATGAAAAGCATGATGATAACTTTGTGTGAAACAAATGCGCTGGTAAGTGACAAAATAACTTTTGACATATTATAGTTTGTCGCTAATGTTCCAAAAATTCCTGCAAAAGCAACAATGATCATACAGTTGACCGTTGCGTGTACGGCATCCATCAGGCAGTCTTTCAACACTTTCACATTCAGTGTCTTTTTTATGATTCCATAGATAATGCTGTATGTACATGCCAGAACTCCAGCCTCCGTAGCGGTAACAACTCCCAGCATGATTCCAAAAATAATGATACACGGCATAACCAACGCCGGAGCCGCATAGATCGTGTTCTGACCAAGGACCTTAAAACCAGCAAACTTTGTTTTGCTGATGTTGTTCCGCTTTGCATACATGTAATTGACCAACATATACCCTACGGCAATCAACAGGCCCGGGATATAACCGGCGAGAAACAACTTATTGATCGGTATGTTTGTAACACCAGAGTATAAAACCATCATGATGCTTGGCGGAATGATCGGACCCAGAGCACCGCAACTGGCAACCAGTGCGCACGCATAACCGTCATCATATTTTTCTTCCCGCATCATTGGAACCAGCATGGATGCCAGCGCAGAAGTATCGGCATTGGCCGAACCGGATACTCCGGCCATTACTACGCCGGATACGATCGCAGCGTCACCAATACCACCGGTCGTATGTCCTACCAGGCTCTTTGCCCAGTTGACAAGTATCTTTGTGATTCCACTTTTCTCCATCAGTGTTCCGGCAAGCATGAAAAACGGAACCGCCATCAGCGAAAAGGAATCCATCGATGTGAACATTTTCTGGGAAAGAACGATTCCAGGCAGAGCCGGATCCACGATCAGGCAGGCCACCACAGAAACCGCCATCGCGTAGGCCACCGGCATTCCAATTATCAATAAGACCACAAAGGCGCCGAACAGTAATCCCAACATCATTTATCACCGACCTCCTTCCTTTTTACTATTTTTCAATGCGATAATATGATTTACGATCACCTCAATGCTGAATATACAGATAAGCGCACCGCACACCGCCTGAGATGCATACATGATCGGCGCCGGGATCCGAATTCCCTCCATTAACTTATTTGCAAACTTCTCACAGAGCTGGATCGTATATACACAGTAAAGTGCGCCAAAAAGACCAATCAGAATCTCGCAGATCAATTGAAGGATCTCCTGAACCATATAAGGCAATTTCGTCACGACCAGATCAAATCCAAGATTCTTTCCTTTTCGAACGATCAGCGGCGCATACAGCATTAACATCCAGATAAACAAGTACCGGCAGAACTGTTCACTCCACCAAATCGGCGCATGCAGAACATATCTCGCGATAACGCTGATCAATGTCATCACTGTGAAACCACATACTAAGATACAGCATACTGCTTTGATGACATTTTCAACTGCATCAAAAATTTTCTTGATTGTTTTCACCTTTTCTTCCTCCTATATTTGATATTTGATATTTTAGAGTTTGAATAAATCCCCCCGCTCCTTTTTTGCTGTATGCTATTATTTACTTTCCCTGGCTAAACTGTGTCATGAAATTTTCCAACGCAGATTTGATATGTTCATCCACAGCCATCTTAACTAAAAGAACATCCTTTTTCTCCAGCGCCTCGATCAGCTTCTCATGCTGTTCAATACCAGTACGAATGCGCTCCGGCACCGGTATATATTTCTTACGGATCGTACTGATGATCTCATGATAATGCGTATACATTTCAAGTGCCTTCTGATTTTTGCTGTGCTCCATGATCGTACTGTGGAACTTAGTATTTAAATCCACATACTCGGCAGCTCCGTACGGCAGATCTACAATTGCACGAATCTGTTCATTGATGCAGCGGAGTTTTTGAATGACCCCCTGATCGATCTCATCTAACGCAGTCTCATACAACAGACATTCAAGAGCACGCAAAACACCATATACATCGCGCACAAACTGCTCATCAATACGCAAAACTGTTGCGCCCTTATACGGATTGATCTCTAAAAGATGTTCTCCCTCTAAAGTACGAAACGCCTCACGAACCGGCATCGGGCTGACACCATACCGCTCAGAGATCTCTTTGATAGTAATGCGGCTGCCGGTTTCAAAACGATTATTAATAATATCTTCCCGTAACTTTTCAATAACCTTTGTCGCAATTGTCTTATCCGCAACGATCTTATCTTCTGCCATCGTATTTTTCATCCATTTTCATCCCCATTTTTCAATCGATTTTTCTCTATGTGATGATAGTATCATGGCCATAGTCAAAAGTCAAATGCAGAAATGCACAAATTTGATATTTGATATTTGATGTTATTGCACAATGACTTTTTGTGCAGTATGTGGTATTATCTTTGTACTATGAAACCGTATGTTATAATTTTGCACAATATTTTCAAAGGAGGAAAGGGATAAAATGGAACATAAAGAGATTACTCTCTCCAATAAATCTATGCAGGTTCAGGTCCTTCTTGATTGGGACTACAAAGGATCACGCTACGATTGGGGGGGAACCGTTGGACAGGTAACTGTAAATGATCATACCTTTCTGTCTAAGGAGCAAAATTCCGATGGAACCACCGGACTTGGAGGCGTCGGTTTAACAAATGTATGGGAGTGGAAAGACACCAGTATTTATGACAGGACCTCAATGGCTGACTATTTTCCGCTGCCAGGTGTCGGACTTCTAAAAAAAGCAGATACCTCTCCATTCTTATTCACAAAAGCATATCAGGTCGAACCCTATCATCGTCAGATCTCTATTACAGAAAACAGTGTAATGATTCGGACTCTTCCTTATTTTTGCCAGAATGTTGCTATGGAGACCGTGAAATCCTACCGCATAGAGGAAAATAAACTAATTGTTTCTTTCCATATAACAAACACCGGAGCTGAAGAAATACACGCAACTGAATTTTGCCATAACTTTTTCCAGTTTGATAATCATACCATCGATGAAACATATTGCCTGCGTTTCCCATACTCCATCTGTCCAGAGCTGCGACGCGGAGAACTGATCCTCAGCCGTGACCGCTATCGACTCGGCGCCTTTGATTCTCCAACAAACTCTACAGCCTTTTGGATCAATGGCTGGGAGGGACTCCAGAGTCACTGGATGGAGCTCTCCAACAGCGAGCTCTCCATGTCTGTTCTCATAGAAGACAATTTCCCTGTCTGCCGCTTTTACAGTTGGAATAATCCCTGGGCATTTTGTCCAGAAACATTTGCACCAATTGATCTTGCACCCGGAGAAACTACTTCGTACTCCCGTGTTTATCATTTCTACGCATAAAAGGAGGAAAAATTATGACAAAAACAGCTCTTGTTACTGGTGCCGGACGGGGCATCGGAAAAACTATCGCAATTGAACTTGCAAAAGCAGGCTATGATGTTTGTGTTACTTATTGTGGAAGTGAAGCGCAGGCCATGGATACAAAGTCCCAGATCGAATCTCTCGGACGAAAATGTATCGCCGTTAAAGCCGATCTGTCTAAAGTCGAAAGTATTCCGCCTTTATTCGACACTTTTGAAAAAAACTTTGGCGCATTGAATCTTTTAGTCAACAATGCCGGAATTACAAAATTCAAATCATTCCTGGATGTTGACCCGGAGATGTTTGAAGAATTAACGGCTGTTGACTATCGCGCAACCTTCTTCTGTGCACAGCAGGCAGCGAAAAATATGATTGCTCATCAGACAAAAGGCTGTATCGTAAATATCTGCAGTAATCACCGTGCCATGAATTTCCCAATTGCAAGTGTTTACGGTTCTGCAAAGGCTGCAGTTTACAAATTAACACAGCATATCGCCTTAGAGCTTGCTCCCTATGGCATTCGTGTAAACAGTATTTCTCCGGGATACATTAAAGTAACAGATCCAAATATTGTTTCCGAACGCGAGAAAATGATGGTATCCAGAATTCCTCTTGGCCGAATCGGACAGCCTGTAGAAATTGCAAATATGGTGCGTTTCCTCGCTTCGGATGAAGCACAGTTCATCACAGGCAGTGATATGCTGGTTGACGGCGGAGCGCTTCTTCCTGCACTTATGGACAACACCTATATCAAATAAACAGCTGCTGCTTCTCAATTTCGGGGGAATATAAATTATGACAACTTTAGAAGAGATTTTAGACGGGAAAATTATCACAATTCTAAGAGGACTTGATAAAGAAACAACATTAAAAACAGCAGATGCCCTTCTTAAGGGCGGAATCCATCTCATTGAACTTCCGTTTGATCAGACAAAACCGCTTTCCTACACAACCGATAAGATCCAGGCTGTATGTGAACACTTAAAATCAGAGCATGTTCTCGTCGGTGCCGGAACTGTTCTTACTGCGGCACAAGTACAGGCGGCCCATGACGCAGGCGCTTCTTATATCATTACACCAACAACCTGCAGAGATGTGATTGAAAAAACAAAAGCTCTGGGAATGGTTGCCATGCCAGGGGCAATGACACCGACAGAGATTGAACAATGTTACCATTGGGGCGCTGATATCGTAAAAATTTTTCCGTCCGACAATCTCGGACCGGCTTATATCAAAGCAGTTCGCGGACCATTAGGGTATATCCCTATGGCGGCCGTTGGCGGCGTGGATCTCAATAATATCCAGGATTTCTTTAAAGCGGGCGTTTGTTCCGTAGGAATCGGCGGAAATATTGTGAATAAAAAAATGCTTGAGGCAGGCGAATATGATAAGATCACAGAACTCGCAAAAGCCTACATAGAAAAAATACAGTAATGGGGTGCAGGCAAATGTATGTGATGTATTATGACTGCGGAACTACAAATACAAGAGGGTACCTGCTGAAAAACAACCATGTTGTCCAACAGGCTGCCGAACAGATCGGTGCAAAAAATTCCGCATTAGAAAAAGATAATCATCGGTTGCTGCGGGAATTATTTGTAATTTACGAGTCTTTACTAAAAAAAGAAGGAATTTCAGATTCTAACGTACAGGAAATTTATCTTTCCGGCATGATTTCAAGTCCGTCCGGAATCGTTGAGGTCGAACACCTCTCAACCCCTGTCAGCAGAGACCGGTTAAAGAATTCGATCGTAGAATATTATGACCAAAAGCTCTTCCAACGTCCATTAAAAATCATACCAGGAATTAAAACTGTCCGTTCCGGTATAAAAGTTCCGATATGCGAGACTTCTTCTATTAATATGATGCGCGGTGAGGAGACCGAAGTTTTTGGAATTTTACATGAAAATTCCGAGTTGAACAATGGAACATGCATCCTGATTCTGCCTGGAAGCCATACACAAGCAGTACTTCTTAACGACGGAATCATCACAAATATCTCATCCAACATTACTGGTGAACTATTTCAGGCAATTACAAAAGAAACGATTCTTGGAAGCAGTGTTTCTGGGGACGGTTCCTGGGAAATCAGTGCTGATATGGTTTGTCTCGGTGCCAAAAACACTCATCTCTATGGTTTTAATCGGGCTTTGTACATCCTGCGTGTTCAGGACCTCTTTACAGGCGCGTCTTTAAATGAACGAAGATCTTATCTGGAAGGCGTATTAAATGTTGGGGTCATGGACGCGGTTCAAAAAATGGTGGGCAATGACGGAGAAAAGATCCGATTGATCGTTGCAGGTCATAAAATCCAGGAAAATATATACACCGCCCTTTGCCAGAATTTATACCCGCATTTTGAAATATGCAATATCAAAAATCAGAACGATATGCCTTATTCGGTAAATGGAGTATTAGCAATGCTAAAATAAAAACCTCAATGACGGGCTGCCGCGCCATGGCAGCCCATTTCTTTTCCCCCGCTCCTGTCTCCTCCCAAGATTTTCTTTACTTGAATCGTGAATTCCGCTATAATGAGGGAAAATAACGGGTAGACCATGACCGGACCCGTCATGGTCTACCCGGCAAAAAAGGATTTTATTCATGAAACGAATTTTAAGTATTTTTCTCTGCCTGGCTCTGATCCTGGGATTTGTGCCGAGGGAGACGGCATATGCGGCGGTGGAGTGGCCGTCAGATATCTCGATCTCGGCGGACGGCGGAATTTTGATGGATATCAATTCAGGTGCAGTTCTGTTTGAGAAGAACAGCCACGAACCGTATTACCCGGCAAGTATCACAAAGATCCTGACAGCTCTGATCGTGATTGAAAACTGCGGACTGGACGAGACCGTGACGTTCTCCAACACAGCGGTAAATACGCTGGAACCGAACTCTTCAATTCTTGGCGCACGGGCCGGAGATACGTTAAGTGTCCGTGACTGTCTCTATGCCCTGCTTTTACAGTCTGCGAACGAGGTTGCAAACGCCCTGGCGGAACACTGTGCCGGCAGCATGGACGCTTTCGCCGAGAAGATGAATGAAAAGGCGGCAGAACTTGGATGCACCGACTCCCATTTTGCGAATCCGAGCGGTCTGAATGACCCGAACCACTATGTCTCCGCCTATGATATGGCGCTGATTGCAAAAGCCGCGTTTAATAATCCGACCTTTGTGGAGATCGACTCTACGACCTATTACGACGTCCCCGCGGGAAAATTAATGCAGTACCCAGATGGCTGGCGCTATTATGCCCACCACAGAATGCTGCGCCGAAATGACTCCCTGTACTATGATGGGGTCATCGGCGGAAAGACAGGTTATACTTCTCTTGCGGGAAACACTCTGGTGACATGTGCGGAGCGCGACGGAATGAAGCTTGTTGCTGTCGTTCTGAACGGGCATCAGACCCACTATTCTGACACAAAAGCGCTGTTTGACTACGGATTTAAAAACTTTAAGTCCGTTCCGGTGGCGGATCAGGACAGTACTTACAGCAAAGTAGCGGATGACCTGACGATCTCCGGTATCTTTTCCGGAAGTGCCACGAGACTTACGGTAAATAAAAACAGCGCGGTGACTCTTCCGGCGGACGGAAGCTTCTCTGATGTAACTTCCACCCTGGACTATGATCTCACCGATGACGCTCCGGACGGAGCGATCGCGCGGATCGATTACCAGTATGGGGATAAGCTTGTCGGACAGGCCTACCTGGAAGCTTCTGTGACGCAGGGGTATGTGCCTGGAGCTGTCAAAAAAAGTGATTCTGCGGCTGAAACGGATGCGGATAGTACCGTGTCCGAGAACGCCAATACCAATATTTCCGATACAGAATCCCCCTCTGAGACCGCTGCTGCCGGAACTTCCGATAAACAGACTGACCGTTCCAGTAAAAAGACAGATAAAAACAAAACATCCTGGACTTCTTCTCCTGCTTTCAGCATTATAAAGAAAGTCATGATCATTATCGCCGTTATTGGAATCATTGGCGGTATGATCTTTGGAGTCATGATCTATCAGGAAAATAAAGCCCAGAATGAACGTATTCTCCGCCATCAGAGACGTGAAAAACGCCTAAAAGAATGGGGATACTCTTCCACTGAATTTGATATGATTATGGAAGAACATTTACGCTCAAAAGCCGGAATTAAACAGCCGGGTTTCTGGGAACGGATAAAAAATCGTTTTAGAAGGCGATAGGTCGTTTTATGCAAACTAAAGAAGGAGTAGAGGTACACTTTTAATGTCTCTGCTCCTTCTCTTCTTTTAAATATTTTTCAGGGCTAAGCCTCTTATTTTCACTGTCCTATATTCCGGCACGCCGCCTTTATTCCGCCCCATGCAGCTTCTTCTGTCTGCTTTTTTCCGCCCGGCGGATCCGGGCCTCTTCTTTCTTCTGGAATACAGCTTCAGCGCCTTCCTCGTCCACCGGTTTTACGGTCTTCACGGCAAAAACTCTGCCGTCCTCCGACTTTTTCATCCGGATCTTGCCCTTCATCATGCCGTGTTCCGGGCATGTGGCAAGGCACAGATAATAGCGCTGGCCTGAGGAAAACCAGCGGATCTTCTTCCGCAGCATCCGGCGGCATTTCGTACAGACGATATCCGTCACCCGCTTTTCCTCCATCGCCTCCTCCTTCGTGTCAAACATCTGTGACACGAACTTCGTGTACTCCGGGAACCGCAGCGTGAACTCCTCATCCTCGCTCTCCGGCGGCAGATAATAATCCACGGACACATAATCTTTCACGGAATCAAAATCCATCGCCTGCAGCACCCGCCCCGTATATTCCGCGTCCCCCAGTGCCCGGTGGAACGGCGCGTCCACATCAAGTGCAAAGGACTCCACCGCTTCATCAAGCGAAATTCTCGCCTTTCCGTCCTGATAGCACAGGCTGTACAGTTTCTGGACATCATAAAAAAGGAACGGTTTCGGGAACGGGATCGTCATCCCATGATAGACCATGTTCCTCTGCAGTTCCGTAAGATCCATACTTCCCCAGGTGCAGAATATACAGTCCTCGCCGCACCATTTAAGGAAATCCTCCATCACCGCCGCAAACGGCTCTCCATCCCGCTCTAACTCTTCGATTGAAACATGGGTCACCTCAGAGATGATCCGGTGCATCTGGCGGTACACGCAGGGACGGATGATCCGGTGAAACTCCGCAACCTTCTCACGCTCTTCATTCAGTTTTACTGCTCCGATCTCAAAGATCTCAAAAGGAAGCCGCTCCACAGACGCTTCTTTACCGCCCGGGTTCTGGTTCCATTCCAAATCAAATACAATAAAATTTTTCATAATACAAGAGTATAGCACAGTTTTTTCTGCCCGTCACTGAGAAAATTGTTGCTGTACACGGGCAGGGATCAGTCGCTTACTTTTTTCTTGCACTCTGTTTCAAATAATCCTATAATAAGCATAGTTTGAAATAGAAAAACTACAGCAACAGCGTTTCCGCCTCTGTAGGATCACTCAGGTAAGACCATCTGCTTCTGATCTGGTGCTTTTATCTGGAGATTTGCTGTGCTGGAACGCGGAAAGGATTCTTATCATGAAACACATCACAGGACTTGCACATATCGCACTTTTCACAAAGGATCTTGAAGCATCCGTAAAATTTTACGAATGTCTTGGTGGAAAAGTAACCGGACAGGCTGATGTCCAGAAGCCACTCGGAACAAACCACATCAAGATCGTCAGCATGCCTGGCTTTGACCTCGAGATCATCGAGCCGCATGACGGCACTGATGTGACCGCCCAGGGCGGTCTCTTCCCGCACATCGCAATCGAAGTCAATGACATCGACGCTGCCATCGCAGACTTAAAGGCAGCCGGGATCACAAGCTTCCGGGGCGGTGTCGACAAGGCAGCTGACCTCCCGATCTTCGGCGGCATCCGAAACGCGTTTTTTATTGGACCGAACGGAGAACAGCTGGAGCTTTTACAGCATCTGTAAAATTCGGTTGACCGCAGATAATGCGGATCACTGTAATTTAAGTACATAAGTAAAGTCCCCGGATAAGGAACTACCGCAGCTGGTCAACTGACCGATGGCACATTCCCTATCCGGGGGCTTTTTATCTTATCCCAATAACGCCTTCAAATCCTCCTCCGGTGTCGTCACCGGACCGATTCCGTAGTTCTCCACAAGGAAATTCAGGATATTCGGGGAGAGGAACGCCGGTAAGGACGGGCCGAGGCGGATATTCCTGATCCCAAGATGCAGGAGTGTCAGGAGAATACACACTGCCTTCTGCTCATACCAGGAAAGCACGAAGGACAGCGGAAGCTCGTTCACCTCGCACCCAAACGCCTCCGCCAACGCCATAGCCACCTTGATGGCACCGTAGGCATCGTTGCACTGACCCATATCCATGATCCGCGGGAGACCGCCGATATTTCCAAGGTCCAGATCGTTAAAGCGGAACTTGCCGCATGCCAGTGTCAGGATGATGCTGTCAGCCGGAGTCTGCTTTACAAACTCCGTATAGTAGTTTCTTCCCGGCTTCGCGCCATCACAGCCTGCAACGAGGAAGAAATGGCGGATCGCGCCGGATTTTACCGCGTCGATGACCTGATCAGCCACAGAAAGGATCGTTCCATGTCCGAATCCTGTCATGACCTGAGTTCCGCCGTTAATTCCCGTAAACTGGCGGTCTTCCTGATATCCACCGAGTTCCAGCGCCTTCTCGATCACCGGGGTAAAGTCTTTCTCATCATCGATATGAACCATTCCCGGATATGCTACGACCTCCGTCGTGAACACGCGGTCCGCGTAGGATTTCTTCGGCGGCATCAGGCAGTTTGTGGTAAAGAGGATCGGAGCCGGGATATCCGCAAATTCCTTCTGCTGATTCTGCCATGCAGTTCCGAAATTGCCCTTTAACTGCGGATACTTTCTGAGCTCCGGGTAAGCGTGGGCCGGCAGCATCTCGCCGTGGGTGTAGATGTTAACGCCTTTTCCCTCTGTCTGCTTTAAGAGAAGCTCCAGGTCCTTGAGGTCATGTCCCGTCACAACGATAAACGGTCCTCTTTCTACCACAAGCGGTACGCTGACCGGGATCGGAGTCCCGTAAGTTCCCGTGTTTGCTGCGTCCAGCATCGCCATGCAGGTGAGGTTCACCTCGCCGACCTTCAGGACCGTCGGGAGCAGGCTTTCGACGGTACCGTCTTTTGCGATCTCCCGGAGTCCCGTTAAGAAGAACTGGTTTACCGTCTCATCAGATGCCCCCAGCATCAGCGCATGGTACGCGTACGCCGCCATACCCTTTAATCCGAACAGGATCAGGGATTTCAGGGAGCGGATATCAGGGTCCATGTCCCACAGCAGACCGAGATTATAATCATCCGTATCTTGCACACTTGCTGCCGCACCTGACTCTCCCGCTGCCTTTTCGCGCGGTCCTGCACTTTTCTTCACCGGCGCTGCGAGCAGCCGCTCCTTCTCCCTGTGCGTCTTCTCAATCTGCGCCCGGATCGCGTCATCATCAAAGCTTACATTCGTAAGTGTCGTAAAAAGCCCCTCGATCACCGTGCGGTACACTCGATCTCCCGGACATTCTACGCCTTCTGCCGCTCTCGCAAGCCCGATCATCGCACCTACAAGCTGGTCCTGCAGCCTTGCTGTCTCCGCCGTCTTTCCGCAGACACCCGTGCTCCCGGTACATCCCGCGCAGCCTGCGGTCTGCTCACACTGATAACAGAACATTTTCTGATCCATTTCATATACCTCCATATATTTCCCCGACTCTTCCCGCGTGTCTCCAGGCAGCCCATACAAGCAGCCAACACTGTCTTCGCAGTTTTGCCGATCTCAAATTATCCTGACACGCCTGCCGTCCCTGCGGCAGCCATAACCGATAAGTCATCATGTTTCCCTGTCCGGCACCGCCGAACCATGTACGCATTATATCCGCGAAATCAGCTTTCGTATGTTGTAATTACAACATTTTTAAACAGACCACCTGGAAATAATTTCCACACGTCCACCTCTCACACTTTTCGCAGACCAGAACGGATCCAGCCGCTCTTTATAATTTCCTGTGCGAATCAGGAATTTTCAGAACTTTAAAATCCATAAATTTCGCTTTTCTTTACATCCATAAACGTTTATAATGGAACAAATGCTTTATGAAAGGATTCAGATTATGTTTCGTATTCTTTCCGCTTTCAGGCGGTTAAATTCATTTCAGATCATTGTTTTAGGCTTTGCCTTCGTGATCTTGCTCGGCGCCGGCATCCTGATGCTGCCGGTATCCTCCGCGGACGGAAGCTGGACTCCATTTGTAAATGCCCTGTTTACCTCCGTCACCTCCGTCTGCGTGACCGGTCTTGTGGTCTGTGACACCGGAACCTACTGGTCTTCTTTCGGACATGCCGTAATTCTGCTTCTGATCCAGACCGGCGGTCTCGGCGTTGTGACGATCTCGGCTTCCTTTACGATCCTCTCCGGAAAGAAGATTGGTCTTTCCCAGCGGAGTATCATGGCGGAATCGGTCGCTGCCCCTCAGCTCAGAGGAGTTGTCCGCCTGACCGGTTTTATTGTAAGAGTCACTCTCGGTATCGAACTGATCGGCGCTCTCCTGATGGCACCTGTATTCTGCCGCGATTTTGGTCTTTTCCGGGGACTCTGGATGTCTTTATTCCACTCCGTATCCGCATTCTGCAACGCCGGAATCGATCTGCTTGGTGTCCGGGGAGCATATTCCTCCCTGACATCCTACGCATATGACCCGCTGATCAATCTCGTGATCATCCTGCTTATCGTGATCGGCGGAATCGGTTTTCTGACCTGGGATGATATTTACAGAAACCGGCACCATATTTCCCGATACCGGATGCAGAGTAAGGTCATCCTCTCCTACTCGCTGGCACTGATCTTTATCCCGGCTATCCTCTTCTTTTTTCTGGAATTTCAGGATATCCCGGCCGGAAAACGGATCCTTGTATCCTTATTCCAGTCGGTGACAACGCGAACTGCCGGTTTTAATACAGCGGATCTTTCCTCCATGCGGGAATCCGGCCAGTTCCTTATGATCCTTCTCATGCTGGTCGGAGGAAGTCCGGGATCCACCGCCGGCGGAATCAAGACGACCACTCTGGCCGTTCTGATCTCCTGCGCGACTGCTGTCTTTGCCAGAAAGGACAGCCCGGAAATGTTTAAACGGCGCATTATCCCCGATATTGTCGCCACAGCGATCGCGATCCTTTTCATGTATACAAGCCTCGGTATCCTGTGTGCCATGACGCTCAGCATTCTGGAAAGCCTGCCTCTTATACCGTGTCTGTTTGAGGCGATTTCTGCGCTTGCTACGGTAGGCTTAAGCTTCGGGATCACCCCGACACTTTCCGTTCCATCGAAGCTGATCCTGATCGCATTTATGTTCATCGGACGCGTTGGCGGACTCACGATCATCTACGCGACCATGTCCGGGTACAAGATTCAGTGCGGAAAATTCCCGCAGGAAAAAATTTCCGTCGGATAATATATTTAAGGAGAAAATTATGAAATCAATTCTTTTGATCGGCCTCGGCCGTTTTGGAAAACATGTTGCCATGCATCTTCACAACCTCGGACATCAGGTCATGGCCGTTGACAGTACGGAGGAACGCGTCAACGCAGTCCTTCCCTATGTGACAGAAGCACAGATCGGTGACAGTACAAACGAGTCCTTCCTTTCCTCTCTGGGAATCCGCAATTTTGATGCCTGCATCGTCGCGATCGGCGATAACTTCCAGAGTTCCCTTGAAACAACGTCTCTCTTGAAGGAGCTCGGCGCAAAGCTCGTTGTCTCCCGCGCTTCCAGTGATGTTCACCAGAAATTTCTTCTGCGGAACGGTGCCGATCAGGTCGTCTACCCGGAACAGCAGCTTGCGAAATGGACTGCGATCCGCTTCAGCTCCAACCACATTCTTGATTTTGTCAATCTGGAAGGCGACTACGATATCTATGAGGTAGATCTTCCGGAACGCTGGGTCGGTATGAGCGTAGGTGAGATCGATATCCGGAAAAAATACGGCATCAACATCATTGCCGTCCGGCGAAACGGCACTCTGGATTTCTCCGTCAAGCCGGAAACCGTCTTTGAAGACGGCAATACGATCCTGGTTCTCGGACAGTATCGAGAGCTGCAGAAATGCTTTAAAATTTAATATCCTGTTTGTTCCAATGCGCGCCGGCGAAACCTGCCGCCGGCAGCTTCTTTCGTATACATGGCAGCATAAAAAGCCATTTTATGGATATCTCCTGACTTCCAGGACTTTCCCATAAAATGGCTTTTTATTGACATTTTTATTTCACATCTATCATTTATCTATCCACATATTCCCCATAAGCGATCAGCGGATCCCCTGTCTTCACGCCAAGACCCACCGTCTGGTACAGAATGATTCCCGGATAGTCTGCCCGATACTCTAGTAAAAGGTTTCCCCAGATATCTCTCACCGTTCCCAGAACCGCACCTCCCGCGAACGTATCTCCTGCGGAAAATACCGGATACCACAATCCATCTGTCTCTGCCTCCAGATACTCTGCTCTGGTCACATTTTTCTGCTGCACTGTATGAACCTCTTCACCGGAAAGAAGTCCCATGCGGATCATAATATTCTTCACATCCCGCTTATATGCCTGAACTTCGCTGTCCGTAAATCTTCCGCCGCCTCCGCGCTCCATGAGGATCGCAGGAAGACCTCTTTGGCAAGCGCTGCTATACGCGCCGGTGGTCGCTGTGGAGCTGGCACGCACTTCCATATCCGCTGCCATTGCCATGTTCGCAGACACCCTGGCGATCTTTTCTCCTGCTTCTGCACAGATCATTCCGATCTCCAGCATATTTCTGCCACTTCCTGAGCATATTTTCTGCCGCGCGGTTCAGGCTCCCATACTCCACCGCCGCCGCAAAATATTCCAGCTGTTTGATCTCCATTTTTAATTCCTTCCCGTTCATAAACATGCGCTGCCGTACGGTTGTCTGTGATATGTTAGCATAGGCTAACTTTCAAGGCAAGCAATTTTTCTTGCCAATGACGGTAATTCTGGTAAAATGTAATTATCTACGACAGAGGAGTGACATCCATGGTTACATTAAATGATTATCTTTATTCCGGCGATACCATGTTCAAAATTTTAAAAAACTACAGCCAGGACCTGAAGAAAGAGGCAAAATGCACCGGCAATGAGATCGACCTGATGCATGCGAACTTTCTGCTCCAGATCCGGGAGCTGCTCGAGCACAATGATTTCCTTACTGCCCAGTCCCAGAAGATCCGGGAATTTTATATCCATATGGCGAAGGAATATCCACTTTTGGCCTTTAACTTCAAAGGGCGCATCAAATCCCTGATCCGCGCGGAGGCAAAGTTCAACGGCTACATTGTTGAATATATCTACGATTACTATATGGAAAATAAGGCCTACCCGTCGATTTCCGAGCTCAAGCAGCGCCTCAGCTGTTTTCGGGACCTGATCGCGTACCGGATCGTGACTTCCCTGCCGAAATGCTATCTGAAAGCTGACGAATCTCAGGAAGAAGCTGACCTCCGATACCTCTACCAGATCGCCAACGAACTTCCGGGCTTTCTCGAAGAGCGGGGATTTACCGCGGAACCGGCCTACGGTGTGAAGAAAAGCACCTCGCCGTTATTAAACGATGATGTGAAGCCTTACTATCGCGACTATGTCTGTGGAAATACTTCTGAGGACTACCAGTCACTCCACATCACCTTCTACGACAACAGCTCCCGCAGCTACATGGAAGTCCAACTCCGCACCAAGCACATGGATGACATCGCAGAGATCGGTGTTGCCAACCACTTAAGCTACGAGAAGCGCCAGGAGGGCGAGCGTGCCCGCCGCGACGAGATCCCTGTGGGCGAATGCGTCTACTTTGACGAAGCCTACGAGCGCTGCCGCCGCCTCGTAACCTTAAACCTCGCCGACCTCGACGTAAACATGTTCTCCGCCATCAATAATGACCTCGTAAACGATGGCTGCGGCCTCTACCGCGGACGCCTGATCCTGCCCTATGAGCATTTGTCGAGACATCAGAATGAGCTGGTGGATTAGAGTTGCCGCAATTTAAGTTGCTTTTTATACTCCTGTGGGAGTATAATCAAATCAGGAGGTGGATCTCATGGAAAAAATGATCTATCATGGTTCTGATCATATTATCGAACACCCTGAATTCGGATATGGCAAAACATACAATGATTATGGAACAGGATTCTACTGCACTGAAAATCCAAATATGGCAAAAGAATGGGGTGTTGGCATTGATCACAACGGTTATGCCAACCAATATAAAATTACATGTGATGGTCTTTCAATTTTTGATTTAAACGCATCTAAATACACCATGCTGCACTGGCTTACGATTCTGCTGGAAAACCGGGAATTTGATACTTCCACACCACTTGCTGCTGAATCAAAAGAATATTTGCTTACCACCTTTCATACAGATTATAAAGCTGCAGATATCATTGTCGGTTACCGGGCTGATGACAGTTACTTCTCTTTTGCATCTGACTTTATTAATGGCGCAATCTCCTACCGCCAGCTTTGTAACGCTATGCGTTTAGGAAAACTTGGACAACAGTTTGTACTCAAAAGCGAGGCAGCTTTTAATCGTCTTGAATTTATTGGCTATGAAATTGCAGACGCAAAAGAATGGTACAAGAAAAAAGCGTTTCGTGATCAATCTGCACGCCGTCAATATTTTGATACCGAACGAAACCACCGACAACGGGGGGATTTATATATCACCACTATTTTGGATGAGGAGATGAAACCTGATGATCCACGCTTACGATAAAAGTTATCTCTCTTCCGCACAAAAAAATCTTGCCCGAATGTTGGATTATATGGTCAACGATCTTAAACACTCTCTGGAAACTGTATGGCAGTGGTTTTTAATGAGCAAGACCTCTCATCGCTTTGAACGGGGCGACTGCTCTGTTCTGTCCGGAATGTCCGGCGTGGAACTTGCACGCATGGTTTTGCAGGAATCAGGTCAGTCTATTCCTGATATTCGTCCATCCTACGCCTGTGACCGTAGCCCGGAATACTGGACGGGCTGGGCTATCGCCTACTATCAATGGGACACAGGGCTGCATTTCGATGAAATCGAACGCGCAGTTCATATCAGCGATATTCGTCTCTTGTATACACCTTATCATGAAATGGATATCCGCCAGTTTGTAGATAAAATGAATGAACTTTATCATGATTCCAGCCCTGATACGAACTTAAAAGCATTACGTACTCTTTCGGGATTCACTCAGGCTGAACTGGCCGAACAGACAAATATTCCATTACGAACGATTCAACAATACGAGCAGCGCCAGAAAAATATTAATAAGGCTCAGGCTGAAACTCTTCTTCGGCTTTCTCGGGTATTAAACTGCAGTGTGGAAGATTTGATGGAAAAAGTTCCTGTCTCAGATCCTATTTAACATCTTAAATTTATGCATTTTCTAAACCTGCCCTTTTCGGACAGGTTTTTTATTTCTATATCCGGTATTTCACTTTCTGAACTATCCTTGACATTCCTCTGGTTCTGCCATATATTTAGGTTCCGAAGTAATATTTACATTTGCTTTTTCTCGTAGAGGAACTGCTTATGCTACATGATCCAGGGGATCTTAAAGCTAAAATCCCATTATAGGAAAGGATTTCTTACATGGACATCGGAAAAATCATCAACCATCTCTCCAGCCGTCTCCGTTCCCGATCACAGGAAGTACATACAAAGCTCGGAATCGGAAACGCACAGGGAAAGATCTTAAACTTTATTCTGGTGGAATCGGCGCTTCATCCGGTCTATCAGAAAGATATTGAAAAAGAATTTTCTCTCCGTCCGCCGACCGTGACGGAGATGTTAAAGTCCCTGGAAGCCAGAGAACTCATCCTCCGGATCCCGGGTGAGCAGGACGGACGCTTTAAGCGGATCGTTTTTACCGAGAAAGCTGCTGCCGTGAAGGACGCGCTGAACAAAGAGATCCACGAGACGGAAGAACTGCTTCTGCGTGGAATCTCAGAAGAAGAATTGAAGGAATTTATACGAATAACAGAAAAAATGCTGCAGAACCTGGAATGCAGCGAACGAGGTTAAACATCATGAACGACAACGAATTAATGAAATCCATGCCCATCCCCCAGTCCGTCGCCAAAATGGCGATTCCCAGCATCATCAGCAGCCTGGTCACCGTCGTCTACAACATGGCGGACACGTTCTTCGTCGGGCAGACCGGCGATCCCTTACAGGTTGCGGCAGTCAGCCTGACAAACCCGATCTTTATCTTATTTATGGCCTTTGCCAACATGTTTGGCATGGGCGGAAGCGCCGCGGCGTCCATCGCCATGGGCGAGAACAACAAAACGCGCATGAAGCAGGTCTCCTCCTTTATCACCTACGCATCCCTCGGTGTCGGCATCCTCTTCGCCGCCCTGTTAGTCCTCTTCATGCAGCCGATCCTCAACATCTTCGGCGCAAACACGGAGACTTATGATCTTGCGAAAGGATATGTTTTCCATATCTCCTACGGCGCCCCGTTCATCATCTGGTCCGCTGCCGCGAGCTTTGTTGTCCGCTCCGAAGGCTCCAGCCGTGAGGCCATGATCGGCAGCATGATCGGAACTGTCGCGAATATCGTTCTGGATCCGTTCATGATCAGCATTCTCCATATGGGCGCCGCCGGTGCCGCCATCGCGACAACGATCGGAAACATCCTGGCAAGCGCCTACTACCTCTGGTACTTCATGAAAAAGAGCCCGAACTTTTCGATCCTGCCGAAATATTTCAGCCTTGAAAACCGCCTCGCTTCCATGATCTGCTCCTGCGGATTCCCGACAGCGATCTTCTCGGTGCTGATGAGCCTGTCCACGATCATCTTAAACCAGATCCTGGTGACCTACGGGAACGCCCCTGTGGCCGCTATCGGCATCGTATTTAAAGCCAACATGTTTATCACCTTCCTGCAGATGGGCCTCGCAAACGGCGTACAGCCCCTCTTAGGCTACAATTTCGGTTCCGGTGACACAAAACGCTTCCATGGTGTCGAATCCTACACAAAGAAATGCTGCCTGATCGTCGGCGTTCTGGCAACCGCCCTGTTCTTCATCTTCCGCCGCCCGATCCTCCAGATGTTCATTAACGATGAGGAAGTCATCCGGTACGGTATAAAAATGCTCATCGCCTACATGATCTCCGGCCCGTTCATCGGTATCCTCTTCACGAACATGAACTGCATGCAGTCCGCCGGAAAAGCGCTCCCGGCAACGATCCTTTCCGTCCTCCGTCAGGGTGTTCTCCTGATCCCGGTGCTGTACCTTTTAAACGGCCTCCTCGGGTTAAACGGCGTTATCTACGGTCAGGCCCTGACTGACTGCATTACGGTGCTTTTATCTATCGTTTTCTGGAGAAAACTGTCGCATAATCTGTACGCGTAATTTCATGCCAGCCATGCAGTCACAGTAAAAAGTCCGTTCGAAACAAGCGTAATATGGAAGAGACACATTAACATATCAGTTAGTGTGCTCTCCCTCTTTTTGTAGTCTGTCTCCTTACCTTTTTAAATATTGCATATTGCCGTTCTAATTCCCTATTCTCATCCAATATCATTCCCTTTGCTTCTAATATTCTCTCAACCGCCTGGGCAGGATCCATCGTATGATACGGCAAAAACAATCCTCTTAATTCTTTCGGTTTTACAATTTTATAGACCCATAATCTGTAGCTCCGTACTCTTCATCCACCAACTGCAAAATATCACTTGCCTGAATATTTCTTTCAAGAACCGATTCATTATCCAGACTTTTTGCAATCTTACTTCTCATAAACCGCCTGCTAAAGATCTCTGAACTTGAATCCATTTTATCGATTGAATTTTCAAATGCTGCTGCCTGAAGTTCACATAGAAGTAAGCCATCTTTATCTATCTTTTTCACTGTCACTCGCCTCTTTACACCAAAATCTCATCAATATATCTGCCTTTTCCCCTATATTGCTTTCTTGCTTATAACATATTACTTAAATAAGTTTGTTCTTAAAATACCCGGAACAGACTTTTCATTGTAATAAAAAAACGACTGATTTTACATTCACAATAAAATCAGCCGTTTTTCTATCTTCTATACCAGATTCTTCATATCCTTAAACGCCGTCCGCTCCATCTTCTCCCGAAGGTCATTCCTGATCTTCGCGAAGTCCTCACGGACAAGCTTCTTTTCTTTTACGAGGCACTCACCCGCAACATAAACATCTCTCACATTCGATGCAATCGCGCTATACACAAGAGCCGAATACGGGTCGTATACCGGGAACATATTGGGGGAATCAGTCTCTACGAGGACGAGATCCGCCTGTTTTCCGGGCTCGATGGAACCGGTGATGTCACCGAGTCCTAACGCTCTCGCTCCCTCGATGGTCGCCATGGAGACGACCTCTTTTGCCGGGAACGCGCTGCGGTCGTGGAGCTCATTTTTGTGGAAGTTCTCGCACATCCGCATCTGGATGAACAGGTCTAACGTATTTCCGCTCGCCGGACCGTCGGTACCGAAGCCGACGGACATGCCGTGCTTATGCATCAGTGACACCGGGGCTACGCCCTTTGCGGCCTTCGTGTTGGAGGCGATACAGTGGGCCACGGACGCTCCGTGCTTCGCGAGGATCTCCACATCATGTTCCGTTGTGCGGATGCTGTGGGCCGCCAGCGTATTCGGTCCGAGGACTCCGATATGCTCCATAAACTCGATGGGCGTCATGTTATACTGTTCCCTCAACTGGGTCATCTCGTAGTCCATCTCCGCCACATGGAGCGTAAATACGGTTCCCGCCTTTACATCCTCCTCATAGGCCCTCTTTAAGGTCTCAGGGCTGCAGGTCGTCGTTCCGTGGGGCGTGATCGCTCCGGAAACACGCGGGTGATCTTTGTACGCCTCGATCAGTGCGATTCCACGCTCGATGGCCTCATCCGCGTTCTTACTGTCGCAGGAATCCTTTTCCATCACCGTCTCACCGGCGATTCCGCGGATCCCCATCTCGTCCATGACCTTCGCCACGACTTCCTCGAAATAGTACATGTCAAGCACTGTCGTCACGCCGGAGAGCAGCAGCTCGCCGATGGCGTATCTCGTGGAAAGCCTGGCCATCTCCGCGTCCATGGCCTGATTCTCCATCGGAAGCAGGAACACCCGCAGGCGGTCCTTGCAGTCGTCCCCGAGACCGCGGAACGGGATCATTCCGAGGTGGCAGTGGGTGTTCACAAGACCCGGAATCACGATGGCGCGCTTCGCATCGATCTCTTCGAAGGTCTCGCCCGCTTTTAAGATCCCCTGCGCAGTAAGCTCCTGAAGCGTTTTCTCAAGCTCATCTTCCGGACCTGCTGCCAGGATCTTCGTATCCTCAAACATTACATAACCATGATCCCAGACATCACCTGCCGCGTTCATCGTCACAACAATGCCGTCTTTGATAATCTTCTTCATCGTTCTAATTTCATCCTTCATAATTTCGATCTGATCCGGCTCTTCCACTACCCGGGGAGAAAAACCGGCGGCGGGCCGTAAAACTACTTCCCGTACTTCTCAACCAACGGCACATGTTCCTGCCCCGGCACCGTCAAAAGCCCGTGATCCGTGAGCTTTAACTTCGGTGAAACCGGCAGACAAAGCGTGGACATGGACATGATCACGTTGTTGTTCACATATCCGAGACCTTCCATCGCCGCCCGCACTTCCTTTAATTCTTGTCCAAGAACCTCGACGGGCTGATCCGACACGATGCCGCCGATCGTAAGTCTCGCCTCTGCCAGGGATCTTCCTTCAGAGAACACCACATATGCCCCCTGGAGCTCCAGGACGCGCCTCTGGGCCAGTTTCATATCGTTCTCATCTGTTCCCAGGACAAACAGGTTATGGCTGTCGTGGGACCACGTGGTGGCCACAGCGCCCGGTTTCGTCAGCGCGCCCTCCACAAATCCATATCCGACATTTCCATTCTTGCCGTACCGCTCGAAAACGACTGCAAGGGAAAGTCCCGTCGACTTCCAGTCAAGCACACCGTCCTTCACCTCGACTCTGCGCTTCACCGGCGTGGTCGCCGTTCCGAAGGTACCGATCTTCATGACATTGACTTCCGCCCATTTCGCGTCCGGATCTTCCGCCTTTAACACAAAGTCGGAGATCTCCGCCGGACGGCAGTTGATCGTGTGGTAGAAAGAAGCCGGGAAACTGCACGCCGCAGCTTCTGCCGCACCGTAAGCCTCCTCGTCCTTGCAGTACACACACTCGCCCTTCTTATAAACCACAACCGGATCGATCCCATCCAGACTGTCCAACAGCATAAAGTCTGCGATCTTCCCCGGCGCGATCATCCCTCTGTCATCCAGATGCATCCGCCGCGACGGTGTCCAGGTCGCGCAGTAGATCGCCTTCTCCATCGGCATCCCCACCCTCACAGCCGTCTCGATAATCTTATTGAGATGTCCGGTCAGAAGCTTATCTGCCATCGTGTCATCCGTCACCAGCGCCACATTCTCATAGAGTTCATTGTCGCAGACAGTCTTCACGACCTCCGGCGTCAGGGATTTGAACTGCAGCTCCAGAAACATCCCAAGCTCCGTCTTCTCCATCACTGACTGTGGAGTCTGCTGGGTGTGGTCCGCATCAACACCTTCATAGATAAAGCGGTTAAGATCCGCCCCCGTAAGTCCCGGGCAGTGCCCCTCGATCCTAAGATTCTTTCCCGCGTTCCGGCACACATTGATGAGATCCCTCGTCCGGCTCTCGCCTTCTGCTGAGAGATCCTTATAGTTCATGATCTCTCCAAGGCAGAGAACTCCATCTAAGGATGCCATCTCAGAAATTTCCTTTACACCAAGTGACGCCCCAGCTGTCTCTAACTTCTCATTTGTCGCCGGTACACTGGACGGGATCGCCCAGAAAATGTCCTGCTTCGTCTTCTGTGCCATAAAAGCCCGGATGCCGTCCATGCCGAACACGTTCGCCATCTCGTGGGCATCGGCAACCACCGTTGTTACTCCATATGGAAGCGTGATCCTTGAAAACTCGCCCGGATATGTCATCGAGCTCTCGATGTGC
Organism: Clostridium sp. MCC344; assembly: GCF_018785365.1. NCBI lineage: Bacteria > Bacillati > Bacillota > Clostridia > Eubacteriales > Clostridiaceae > Clostridium > Clostridium sp. MCC344. Next base: position 161,514 of record NZ_WQPQ01000006.1, read on the forward strand.
ATATGGATATCCACGAGACCAGGCAGCATGTATCTGCCTTTGCCGTCGATCTCCCGCACTCCCGGATATGAAATTGCAGGGGAAACGCAATAAAACTTTTCCCCTGCAACTGCCACATCCCGCTTTTCAAAACACTGTCTGAAGGTCTGATAGACCATGACATTTTTCAGAATGAAATCGGGTCTCATATAAAATTCCTCGTTATTAGTTGTTGATCGTTCTGTTCCACTGGTCGATCCAGTTATTTAAGATCGGGTTTACAAAAGCATAGTCAACAACCTTAACTTTTGCAGCCTTGTCGCCGTAGGTCATATCCTTGGACTCTTCCTCAGTGAATGTAACGTCCTTGTTTGTCGGTGCCTCGTTTAATGCCTTACCAGTCTTTGTCTGAAGCTCCTCGCTGATACGGTAGTTGATGTACTCGTAAGCAAGCTCCTTGTTCGCACAGTTCTTTGTTACGTTGATGGTGTTGAAGTTAGCGTAAGCTCCGTCCGGTGTAACGTAAACAAGTGTCGGGTTAGCGGCTACGATCGTCGGAACGCCGAAGTCACCGACAACTGCTGCTGCAACCTCACCGGATGTGAACATGTTGATCAGGTCGGAAGACTTTGTGTAAGTCTTAACAAGGTTCGGCTTTAAGTCAGCAAGTGCCTTGAAAGCAGCCTCGCCGTTGTCTGTTGTTACGTCAACGCCTGCGTGGTCGCTTGCAACGTAAACCATAGCCGGTCCGAATGTTGTTGTGATCTCCGGGATGGAAACCATGCCTGCAAGGCGCTCGTCCCAAAGGTCATCAAAGCTTGTGAGCTCAAATCCTGTAAGCTCCGGATTGTAGATGATACCGATGCTGTTAATAGTGTACGGAACACCCTGTCCTGCCTCTGCAATCTCCTTTGCAGCCGGGATCAGCTTCTCAGCATTCGGGATCTTGCTTAAGTCGATCGTATCGAAAAGTCCCTCGTCAGTGCCCTTCGCTGTCATAGCCTGGGAGAGCTCAATCACATCGATGGTGGAGTTCGGGTCTGCTGCTAACTTTGTATAACGGTCGTTTGTGCCGCCTGTCTCAGTAACGATCTCACAGCTGAACTCGTTCTCAAACGGTGTGTAAACCTCTTCTTCGGAGATATCTTCGCTGAGGCCGTATGTGGATAATACGAGCTTCTGTGCGTCTCCGGAAGCTGCCTTTGTCTCTTCTGCGGAAGAAGCTGCCTCAGAGCCTGCTGCCTGGCTTCCTGTTGCTGTGGTCTCTGTTGTGGATGCGCCGCCGCAGGCGGTAAGCATCATTGCTGCGCAAAGTACAACTGCTGCTGTTTTTTTCATGGTTTTTCTCCTCTTTCTCTCTTTTGAGATAATATTTCTTCGCGTTGACAGAATCTCTGCCCCCGCGATGGATCACTAAGTTAATTTTTATCTTCTCACGAGGATCAGTTTATCCTTCGGCAGATACAGCCGGATCTCCTCGCCCTCTTTATAAACATGGTCAGTTCCCATATTTACCTTCAGGACACCGGCGGAAGTCTCAACCTCGTACTGGTAGCTCTTCCCAAGGAATGTGCGGACACCGATCTTACCGCTTAAGACATTCTCTGTCTGAACATCATCTGCCAGACAGATATCGTCCGGGCGGATCGTTCCCGCGAATTTCTCGCAATCGAGATCCATGGAAGTTAAGAACTCGCTTCCATCCGGTGCTGTGTAGACGCCGTCCTGCTTTTTCGCAAGCTCAAGGAAGTTCTCGAAACCGATGAATCTCGCGACGAACTCTGTCGCCGGTCTCCTGTAAATGTTCTCCGGTGTGTCAAACTGCTCGATGACACCGCCGTTCATAACGGCCACCTTGTCGGAGATGGAGAAGCATTCTTCCTGATCATGTGTAACGAACAATGTGGTGATTCCAAGGCGCTTCTGGAGTCTCTTGATCTCCACACGCATGGAAAGTCTTAATTTCGCATCAAGGTTGGATAACGGCTCATCCAAGAGCAGTAACTTTGGCTCGATGACAAGTGCTCTCGCGAGGGCAACTCTCTGGCGCTGTCCGCCGGACATCTGCTTCGGGAAACGATCGGCAAGCTCTGTCAGACCGCAGACCTCAAGGATCTCCCTGACCTTCTTGTCGATCACATCCTTGTCCATCTTTCTTGTTCTGAGTCCGAACGCTACATTGTCATAAACGCTTAAGTGCGGGAACAGGGCGTAGCTCTGGAATACCAGACCGAACTGACGCTTGTGGACCGGGACCTTTGTCATGTCCTCACCATCTAATGTGAAGGTTCCGCCCTGCGGGTCGATAAAGCCTGCAACGACGCGGAGTGTCGTGGACTTACCGCATCCGCTGGGTCCTAAGAGGGATACGAGCTCGCCCTCCTCGACTTCCAGATTCAGCCCCTTTAAGATCTGTTTCTTTTTATCGTAACTTACGTCGATTCCATTTAAACTCATAAAAGCCATGGTCATATTCTCCTTATTTCGCCAGGGCTGCAATACCCAGTGTGCGGTCTACGATCACCATGATGACTACGGTAGCTGCCATTAAAAGTACGGAAACCGCCGATACGGTCGGATCATAGTTGTATTCAATATAGTTCATCAGTGTTGACGGGAATGTGGAAACTCCCGGTCCGGATAAGAACATGGACACCGGAATGTTGTTGAAGGAATTGATGAACGCCAGCATGAATGCTGAGGAAATTCCGGAGGTCACATTTGGAAGAACGACCTTGAAGAACGCCGCTCCCTTCGGGCATCCGAGGCTCCACGCCGCCTCCTCGATCGAAAAGTCGAACTGCTCCATCGAAGAACCGACTACGCGGATCACATACGGAAGTGTCACCATAAAGTGTCCTGCGAGAAGTCCCGCGAACACCGGGATCCTAAGTGTCAAGATCAGGCACTGGTACATAATAAAGCCGATTACAATTCCCGGAACGATGGTCGGGGAAAGGAAGATGGACTTTAATAACTGCTTTCCTTTTAAACCGGATCTCGCCAGCGCATAAGCCGCCGGGATTCCGACCAGAAGAGAGATGCATGTCGCGAGGAGCGCGACCTCAAGGCTGGTCAGGAATGATCTGCGGAAAGACTTTAACGCGAACACGTTCGCGAACCATTTCGTCGAGAAGGACTCGATCGGGAATGTGATGGCGCTTCCGCCGCCGAATGCTGTTACGGTGATGATCAGTAACGGGATCATCAAAAATGCAAATACGATCGCTGCCCATATGGTCAGCACTTTATTTTTACGCATAATCTTCACCTCTGCGGTCCAGCCGTGCGGCCAGAGCGTTAAATCCTTTGATCACAACCAGGGTTACAACGATCATGATGAGGGCGATCACGGACGCGCCGGTCCAGTCACTGACGGACATCGCTCTCTGGTAGATCAGGGTCGCCATGACCATGTTGGAGTTGCCGCCTAATAACTGCGGCGTCGTGTAAGCGGTCAGGGTTCCGGTAAATACCAGAATACCGCCGACGATGATTCCCGGAAGACTCATCGGGAAGATGACCTTCATGAATGCTTCGCTTCTTGAAGCTCCGAGGCTCTGTGCCGCCTCCATCATGTCATCATCGATATTTTCCATAACACCGGCAACTGTCACGATCATTAACGGCAGGAACAGGTAAACAGAACCAATGATGATGGAAAAATCAGTGTAGAGAAGCTTCATCGGCTTCTCGATCAGTCCCATAGCGATCATTGCCTTGTTGATGATCCCGTTGCTGCCGAGAATATTGATCCATGCAAAGCTTCGGATAACGGAGTTCGTCATCATCGGGAAGATCGATGCAGAAAGGAGAAGTCCTCTCCACTTCTTATCACAGCGGCTGATGAAATACGCCGTCGGGATACCGCCCACCATACAGACAAAGGTGGTGATGACCGCGATCTTCACGGTTCTCAAAAAGATCTTTCTGTAATACTCGTCCTTAAAAAAGTCCACATATGCGCTGAACGGGTAATCTCCCGTAAACACGCTTGGAACCAGAACGCGAAGCAGCGGGATCATCAGGAACAGAAATAAGATCACCAGTCCCGGAACCAGCATGCACCATGCACTGCTCTTTTTCATTGGTTTGCCCCTTTCTTAACTGTGCGTAATAAATTTTAATTAGTGTTTCTTATAAATATTTGTTTTTTCATCAATTACACTTATATTTTACATTCATTATAAAAAGTGATATACTATACGTCAAATACATATTATCTATAATTTTTATGCAGTAAAGCTATGAGGAGGCCCCGTATGGAATTAAAAGAAGCCCGCTATATCCTGGCGATCGCCCGCCACCAGAGCATCGGCAAAGCCGCCGAATCCCTTTATATCTCCCAGCCGTCCCTGAGCAAGTACTTAAAGAACCTGGAAGAACGTCTCGGCGCTCCGCTGTTCAGCCGCCACGAAAACCGCTACTACCCGACCTACATGGGTGAACGCTACCTCCACTACGCCGAACAGATCGTTGCCTGCGGCGATGAGTGGATGCAGGAATACGACGATATCGCTCACCGCCAGCGCGGCCGTTTAAACATCGCCGTGCCGATCATGATGGGCAGCACGCTGATCGAACCGATGTTGGCGCCGTTTCATAAACGATACCCCTATGTGACCTTAAATATCATGGAAGCAGTAAATTTCATTGCGGAGAACAGTCTGGAGACCTCATCCATCGACCTGACCCTTTACAATATCCATGAATTTCCCGAGACCATGGATTACCAGATCCTGCGCTCTGAGGAGATCGTTCTGGTCCTGCATGAAAACCATCCTCTCGCCGCCAAAGCCATCACCCGCCCCGGCTTCCGCTACCCGTGGCTGGACCTTTCCCTATTAAGAGATGAAAACTTCATTCTCCTCTACCCGGACCAGAACACTGGCGGCATCGCCCTGGATCTCTTTCAAGAGTATAACATCAATCCACCGGTCTCTCTCCACACGAGAAACTCCTCTATGTCGATCCATCTGGCCATGGACGGCGTCGGCGCTGCCTTCGCCCCGGAGAGCTATTTCCACCATGAAAACCAGTACACTGGAAACCGCGCCCTCTGCTTCTCCGTCGGCCATAAACCGGCCCTCACAACTACCATCGCCGCCTATCGGAAAAACCGGTATCTGCCGCAGCATGCGAGGGATTTTCTGGAAATGATCCGGGAATATTGCCGTGAGAAATAAAACGTTCTCCCAGAAGCTTATATCTATCTGCAAAGTGCGCCGTCTGGCGCACCTCGTAAAAGAAGCCGGACACTCTCTTTCAGTATCCGGCTTCTTGCTGCGAATCTTCTGGCACCCGTTCCAGATCATCGATCACGGTTGTTGATATGTCCTTCGGCATTACATCCAGAACATTGGACAGGATCACTCCATCAAACGAGTTCTGTTCCACACCCAAAATCCAAAATTTTCGTTGTTTTTTCAGCAAATAACTTCAAAGCTTCATCGAACATGGGTTCCACCTTTAAATCCAGATTTCTCAGATCCACCGGTATACATTCCTCAAAAACCCGGTTCCACATTTCTATTTCCTGCTCATATGCTTTCTTCAAAGCTGATCATCTCCAATATGAATTTTATCTCTTCGTTGTTTGGCAGTTTAAAATTTCTCTAAGATTTCTTTATCTATACTCGACAACATCTCTTAATGCTTTTCGTGGCCTTTTCGGCGGAGCTTCATTTGCAGCTCCAACGGCAACAATTCCTGTCAGCTGGTTGTCTGTTCCGATAAATTCTATCAGCTCATTATAGGCAAAGCAGGTATTGGCAATCCATAATGTACCTAATCCATATCCGGTCGCTGTCAATATCATATTCTCAACAGCCGCACCGATCGACAGCGAATCGCAAATTTCTACGATCCGTTTTTCTCTCTCGATGCTTGCAAATGGTGTATATTGATTTGTATTAAGCACTGCTATAAGGCACGGCGCCTCCTGCATGATTCTGACTGTATTTTCAGCATCGGGGATTGCAAATGCCCATTCCGGCATAAGTTCATGTGTGATTTTTTCTGAATTTATACCATGGCGCATAACCTCAACCAGTTTATCTTTCTCTTCTCCCTGATATACGATAAATTTCCATGGCTGCCGGTTTTTGGCTGATGGCGCAAGAGTAGCACTATATATGATCTCTTCGATCAGCCTCCTGTCAATCTCATCGGATCTATATTTTCTTATACTTCTTCTGTTCTCAATTTCTCGTATCATAGTCTTCTCCGTAAATTTTGATTTCAATGTTTTTTCCAGTCAATACATTTCTGACCACCGGACATCGTGTACCACTTACTTTCTTTCCAATCCACCTCACTCTGCATCTGCGGTCACCCCGGTTTCCTTTTTGTTCGACGTAAACAAATAAAACATAGCACAAAATACAAATGCAAATACAACGCCGAAAACATTCTGAATCACTCTCTGCAATATTCTCTCATGTATTATACATTATATGAATCATTTTGTGTTTCTTTTCAGGTCGTCACCCGGTTTTCGGCATCAAAAAAACGCCATACTCATCACCATTCCGGCAATGAGCAGACGTTTTATATTTTGTCCGCAGATTCTACTTTATGATTTTTCGCTCAAAAACATACTCCGTCTCCGATGACAGATTTCCTCTGAAAGTATATCCAAGTCTATCAAACTTTTGTATATCTACAGGATTTTCAATATTATTCTCTGCCATGAATCTAACCATTTCACCGCGGGCCATCTTCGCATAGGTACCTTTTGTAACCAGCTTATCACCTGACAATTCACAGAATGTAATCGTGATGTAGTTATCTTTATCCGATAGATACCTTTCTATGCATTTTGAATATTCTTTGGATGCCAGATTTATGATAGTCCTGCTGTCATCAATTACTGAATGATATAACCGGTCCCCCCAGTAATCATATAGATTTGTTTTTTCTTCAATCTCAGCTTTTGCCTGCATTTCAAGACGATAAGGAGTCACACCATCCATCGGCTTTAAAATGCCATAAAACGCAGACAGGATTCTTAAATGATTTTGCAAATACTCAAACTGCTGGATTTCAAACACAGATGGTGCCATATATTGAAATGCAATCCCTTCATATGCTAAAACAGCCGGAGTAAGTCTACTGTAAAGATCCATTTTTTCCAATCTGTTAAAGTTCTGCTCTGCAATCTTGTCATTACATTTCCAGATAGTTTTCAGTTCCTCTTTTGATTTGCTTTTCATCCAGCTCAATACTTCTGCTGTCTTATCAATAAAGACAGGTAGTTCAACCGGTGCTATGTTATCAGTATCTACAATCATCTTTTTTGCAGGTGACAATATGATCTTCATTATACCAATTCCTTAAGCATATTTTCAGGATCATCTGCCGCCTTGACTTTATCATTGGCTTTGATGATAATCCCTTGTTCATCGATAAGATATGTCGTTCTTACCACACCCATGGAAACCTTTCCATAATTTTTCTTTTCTTTCCATACATCATATGCTTCGATCACCTTGCGCTCTGGATCTGCCAAAAGTGTAAATGCCAATCCATATTTTTCCTCAAATTTCTTATGTGAAGCTACGGAATCCTTACTTACCCCAAGAACAACTGCTCCTTTCTCGGTGAATTGAGGATAACGCTCGGAAAAACCACATGCCTGCTTTGTACAGCCTGCCGTGTTATCCTTTGGGTAAAAATATAAAATTACTTTTTTTCCTGCATAATCACTTAATTTATGCATTTTCCCATTCTGATCCGGCAGTTCAAAATCCGGTGCTTTGATTCCTGACTCTAACATTTACTATTCCTCCGCTTCTGTATTTTCCACCTGTTTTCTTGTTTTTTATTACCTGAAATCATTTTATGTCCCGTATACATAGACATAATCATACATATAAGAGAGCTGCATGCAAAATACTTAATCACTGTAGCGATTGATACAGCATTCACGGGCTTTAACTACCATATTGAAAATGTAATCTGCCATTTTATCAAATAATACAAAAGAATGTATCACGATAATTCTTCCATTACCTTGACGCATCCTTTCGTGCTAGCATAATTATATCCTTCCTAATGACAGCTGTGACTTCCACATCCATGCTCACCACATGTATGTTCTTCCCCATGGTTGTGCTCATGATGAGAACACTTCACATCCGGATTATAATCAAGTGTATCATTGATAAAAGCTTCTACCGCTTTATCCGCATCTCCTGAAACTCCTCCGAAAAGCTTAATGCCTGCTGCCGCTAACGCGGTCTGAGCACCTCCTCCGATTCCGCCGCAGATCAAAACATCTGCATTTAATGCATTAAGAACTCCTGCCAATGCACCATGTCCGCTTCCATTCGTATCTACTACTTCTGAATGTACCACTTTTCCTTCCTCTACATCGTAGATCTTAAATGTCTCTGTGTGTCCAAAGTGCTGAAAAATCTGTCCATTTTCATATGTTACTGCTATTCTCATGATATCTTCTCCTTTTTCTACTGCATATTTTTGATATATCTCCTGCTTATAACATCCTCCAAGGTTGCAGTTACTGCTCTGACCATCACAGATTCTAAAATCCCCACCTTCTATTCTGAGCGGATGTCCATCAATTAGAGCATCTGCTATTTTCTTCCTGGCAATCTCGTAAATTCGTTGAACTGTTGTTCTTGCGATCTGCATAGATTCTGCACACTGCTCCTGACTATAACCTTTCTTGTCCAAAAGACGAATTGTCTCGTATTCATCTACCGTCAGAACAATGGGTACTTTTTTCTCAGTATCATCTGCCGGAAAGAATTCTAAAACATTCGGGAAATGGCAGACTTTCCTGCATTTTACTGGTCTCGGCATAAACTGCTCCTTTTTCGCTTTTCTTATATATTAGTTCTATAAAAGGCATATGTCAATAACTCTTTTTGACATATGCCTTTTTCAAATCAGCTACTGTTCCTGCAGGGTATCTGAATCGTACTTTCAAAACCATCATCTTTACATATGAAATAAAGTTTTCAACTGACATGTCCAGTCAGTTGTCCCACTTTGGCAAAGAACGATCCGCAGCCCTCATCTAATACCACTTTCCCTGTTCACGATACAAAAACGCATACTTCCCACCAAACTTTATCAGTTCTTCATGCGTTCCCTGCTCGACGATCTTTCCCTTGTCAAACACAAGAATCCGATCGGCAAGTTGGGCCGAGCCAATTCGGTGGGTTACGATAAACGCCGTCTTCCCCTCCGCCATCCTTGCAAACATGCGGTACAAACGGGTTTCCTCCAGCGGGTCGATACTGGCCGTCGGCTCGTCCAGCACAATCATGTCATGCTCCTTATAGAGTCCCCTGGCAATGGCGATCCGTTGCCACTGGCCACCCGAAAGTTCGGCACCACCAAACTCCCGGCCGAGAAGCGTCCCGAATTTCTCCGGATACAGATCGGAGTTCCCGTACTCCACTCCAGCAAGAGACGCAGCCCGTTCCATCTCCTCCGCATCCCGACATTCTAGCTCCTTCAAACAAATATTGTCATCCAGTCGCATCCGGTATTTCTGGAAATTCTGGAAGACTGCAGACTGAGAGACAAAACTGTCCCGTTCCCGCAAAATCCACCCAGAGGAAGGCTCATACAGTCCCAGAACAAGCTTTACGAAGGTAGTTTTTCCAGCTCCGTTTTCACCAACGACCGCAACCGTCTCCCCCTTCCGAATCCGAACCGATATTCTATCGAGAGACGGTCGGTCGGCATTGGGATAGGCAAAAGAAACGTCTTCCACAATGACGGCACAGCTTTCCCTGCCGCTTTCACTTTCCTCTGCAATACAGCAGCCGTCAGAAGCTCCTCTGACCTGGCCATCGTCGGCCGCAAACCCATTCTGCCGGCAAAACTCAAGATAATTCCCTACTGACGCCATGTGTCGTGAAATATTTCCGGCGCTTCTCGCCACGATGTTCTCCATGAACCGGAAAATGGAATCAATGGAAGTGAACACCGCCGCAAACGCCCCAGCCGAGATGTTCCCGGAAAGCAACGACCGCACCAGAAGAAAGAGCACTCCGAGATATCCCAGAAGAGTCAAAACACGCATCAAAAGCTCTGTTCGATACAACCTGGAATCTGTCTCCCATAGCTTCTTATCATACTTTGCAAGCACCGCCCGAAATCGTTCCATGAAAAAGCCGACAGCTCCCAGCGTCCGAGTCTCCTTCCAATACCTCTTATCAATCATGCAGTCCGAATAATGCCGGTACTCCCTCTCGAGAGCTGCCGTCTCATCGGTCAGCCGCCGATACGCCTTTCTTTTTATCACCTGGGCACACACCATAGGACTAAAGATAAACAGCAACGAAAGAACCAGGATCGGATCCAGGCGGTACAAATACACCCCCATGAACGCCACATACGGCAGATTGAACATGGCAATCGAAATCACGGCTCTGAGAAGCTGCACGGTCCCGTTGATTCCTTGCCGGGCTTTCTCAATCGTTTCCAGAGTCGTCTCCTTCTCGAACTCATACAGCGGCAACTGCGCCGTCTGTGTGTGAAACTCTCTTGTCAGCGTGTTCACTGCCCTAGGATTGAAAATATGCTGCCCAATAAAATTGCCAGCTCCATTCAGTACCTGCACATAGACCGCGGCCGCTCCTACCCACAGAGCTCCAGAATAAGCGGCCTGGAGTGAGTTTCTCTCCACAGCGCTCTGTAATCCGTCAAAAAACACCTGTCTTGCCAGTGTTTCTAACGCCCACGCCGTACCGTGTAGAACATTCACGACAAGAAACAGCAGAAACACAACAGGCATGGCTCCGGCGATCTTTAGAAATAAGTGAACTACTGCGGAGACCCCGATAAAACATTCTTTTTGTCTCTTCATCCCTGATACCAGCTCCTTTGACTGTCGTACATCTCCCTGTACAACCTGTTTTCTCTGTACAGCGTCTCATGGCTTCCTGAACCGGAAACTCTCCCGTTCTCGATCACAAAGATAACGTCTGTCTGTCTCGCGCTTGCCAGCCGATGACTGATCGTAACAGAGGTATATTTCTGGTTAATGATACGGAATTTTTCGTACAGCGCACTCTCTGCAGCAGGATCCAACGCCGCCGTCGGTTCATCTAAAATCTTCACAGGGCGGTCGCTCACAAGACACCGGGCGATTGCCACCCGTTGCCACTGCCCGCCGGACAGGTCTTCCGAGTCCCTCACGATCTTCCCCAGTTTCGTCTCCATCCCATGCTTTAAGTCAGACACGATCTCGCCTAACTCCATCATATCGACAACATCTTGAAAACGAACCAGATTGATTTCGTCTCCGCACAGTTTTTCCACATCCCCGATGGCAATATTCTCATAGAGCGAAAGTCCATATCTGGCAAAATCCTGATAGACAATAGAGAAAAAACCTGCGATCCGTCCGGGGCCCCACTCCCGAATATCCGTTCCGTTAATCAGAATTTGTCCCTCATAATCATCATATAGCCCAGCGATCAGCTTCGTAATCGTAGTCTTCCCACACCCGTTTACGCCGACAAATGAATAGCTTTTCCCGGCTGAAATCTGAAACGAGAGATGGTCAAGCACCTTTCGCTTAGTCCCCGGATAGGCAAAAGTAACATCGCGAAACTCCAGCGAAGAGAACTCCGGCAATTCACAGCTCACGCTCTCCGCCTCCCTAAAATCCATTTTGGTAAAGGTTTCAACATCATGAAAAAACTCGTTATATTTCGCGATCTCGCTGACGCTGTGGAGCAGACTCCAGGACATGAGTTGGACCAGTGAGAATATATTCGAAACCAAAGCCATAAATATACCAATCGTAATCTCTCCTGCCACGACGCCAGGAAGCAGCGCAGTCATCACCACGATCGCGATCAACACCAAGGAGATGCTGCCAAGTTTCGCCTTCGCAAAAGATTTCAGATTCACCCTCGCGTTTACTCCGAGCCATTTCTTATAGGCACTCTCCCACTCACCATTGAAATATCCGGCCCAGCCAAACAAAGTCCTCTCTTCCGCCGCATCCCTTCCGGTCAAAAGCCTGGAAATATACTCATACCGCCGCTTTAGCCCCTGGGTCTCGCTGATTCCGGCATAACTGGCTCGCCCTCCGGCCAAAGACAGCATTACCAAAGGCACCGCACAGGCCGTCACAGCCAAAGCCGCTGCTGGCACATATCGAAACATCACCAGAAATAAACCCAGCGCTTTCCATACCAGCGCCAAAAACGCCAGCAACGCCTGAAACGCATTCAAGATACTCTCATCCGTATCAGTGGAAATCTTCGTGATCAGATCCCAACTCTCCGGATTCTCCACATATCGATATCGAAGATCAGCGACCTTCTCCACCATCTCCGTTCCGAACCTCTCTCGCACATCGATCCGTAGCCGCCCCACCAGAAGATCGAGAAGTTGGTTGGAAATCCAATCGAAGCTCACTAGTAGAGACACCGCAGTCAGCGCTCTCCCAACGTCGGCATACTCCCCGGACCGCAAAAGCCCTATCGCCGCATCAATGAAGGCCCCTGTCGCCAGTGTGAGCAGAGCTGGCGTAAGCCCTTGGAACAAATACAGTAACATCACTGCTACCGAGACACCAGCGCTGCATCGAACGCACAGTCCGACCGCACTCAAAATCGAATACCTCTTACCCCGTTTAATCATAATCACACCCCTTTATATTTTGATTACGAATAAATGTTCCAGAATCGTACACAATATTCATCAATCCATTTTTAGCAGATAACGGCAATAATTGATCCACCTTTTTGTCAAGAGCATACATTTTACAAAATGAATATATAATATCCCTTTTGCGTTCCTCTAAAAATAACTTATTGAGTTCCTCAATATCTTTGGATTTTTTAATCAGCTACTGTTCCTGCAGTGTATGTCCATCCCCATGGAACACGGAAGGTCCAGAATAGTTTGATGGCTTCACGCAAGGATGATGCTCCGGCACCAACTAAATATGTCTGAAATACCATATTCCCAATGGGAATAGCTATTCCATTTAACACCAAATTGCGTTTTCTCTTCTTTTCTTTATCCATTTATTTTTGCCGCCTTAAATCTCAATTTTTATATTAAATCCATTTATCTGCTTATTTTTCTTCACATATTTTATCAATATCTCAAAAGCACTTAATAATAAATTCGCACCCGTTTCTTTCCCGTGATCAGTGTGTCCGTAACAACTGTAAACTCATGGTACTCACCTTCCACGACATTATCATAAATACTTGATGACACTTCTACATTCATAGTTTCTTCACCACAATCCAGGTCAGAAGCATTGACTCTTACATAGTACATTGTTGTAGTTTTGCTCGCACCACTGTAATGTCTTTTCTTCCAATTGTACCCCCTGTCAACTTTTTTAGCCTTACCTTTCGTTATGACCAGCAGTTCTTTGTATTCTGTTACGGAATCCCGTACCAAAACCTTGCGATAAATAAAAGGCGACAGCAATGCCAACACCACCACCACTATAAGTGCCCACGAAGTGATTTCTGTTCTTTTTGTTCTCTTGGATTTATAAATATCTTTTCTCATTGATTTTCTCCTACTCACTTGAGTCTTTGTTATTCTCTTATCTCCGTCCAGCATTTGCAAATGCAGTGGCAAACTGGATTTTACTTTGTAACTATAACTTTTCCTTCAGAGTCCAGGAGAGGTGTAACACCAGCTCCATATCCGGACTTCCAACAAAGGTAATTAACTCCCACCTCCTTATCTATTGGAATTTGCCCTATTCTTCATGATTATCTATGGCGTAGACAATGCAAGCAATTCCGGCAATCATTGAAAACAGAATTGTGCCAGCCATTGGTTCATTCAAGAAAGCACCAATGAAGAAACCTACTATTCCGGCAATGACCATAATAATGACAGATGCTACGGTTCTAAACTTTTTCATAAACAATTTTCCTCCATAAATCCCGATTTCTCAGTTTCAAAAACTGGAAGTTGTTAGTCGCTATCTTGTTTGCGGTTAAATTCAAAAACGACAGGTTCAAATTCAACTAAATGCTTATCTTGGGTGTTAGTTCCTTTAGGGTTCTCTATGCCGGTAACTTCATAGTATTCATCACTGTATTGTATTTTACTACCATCAAAATCTTTTTGAATGGATTTGACATATTCAAACGGATTTTCTATTGGTAACAAACTTAATGCCCGCTGTAGCTGTTGTGCCGCTGTCCTCTGCTCATCGGTCAGTATTTTTTCTTCGTTTGCCATGTGTTCTTCAAATTTATTTTTATCCATCCAAACGATTTGCTCCAATGGGTTAGCAGTACCACAAGCCAAGATTAAACGGATAAAATCTTCAAAATTTGCCGCTAATGGATATACATTTTGGTCTACACAACTTTCTGGATTGCAGGCAAATACCATTTCTCCATATTCCGGCAAAAAGCAATACAGAATACATCCTTCAAATCCGATTGGCTTTGCGTTGACGGGATAGCAAAAATACGGGTCTGCAATATCTCCATATTCTAAACATAAAAGTCCCTTATCTATGGGAAGTGCCATATACTTTTCGTAAATCGTTTCCATTGATGTGCCTCCACAAAATTCCGATTTGTTTGTTCCATAAAATTCATTTTAGTCGCTTTCAAACTTGCTGGCGGCGAACGGTTTGTCAAAACCGTTTGCGGACGGCAAGTCCACAAGGGATAGACGCGCAAGCGTCGCAAGGGAGTGTAGCTCCCTTGACGGAACGAAGTGACGAAACATTCTCGGTCGTGCAGTTTTCTTCTGCTGACCGGGAATGAAGCTCCGCAGGACGCACTACTCTCGATAGAGAGTATAGAAGTGCGCCCTTTAGTTCCTAAAGGGATTTTATCAGTTCGACAAACTGGAAGTTATCTTTTTCTTAATGGCAATGCTATTAAATTTCCCAATAATGCAATAACAGCATATCCAACTACATAAACCCATGCACTTGAGTTATAAAATATAAATATGGATGGCGCAAACATTATTGCTACAATCAAAATATACCAGAAGTTAAAACCATTCCTAATCCCATAAAAAACAGAGGTTATTAAACATATTAGAGGAATAATTACTAACATAACAATCATTGCACTTCCTGTGTTTTTTATAAACCAAGGAACGATATAAAAATCTATCAGCAACAGTAGGTAGAAAACCATGTTCTTTTTTAATTTATCCATCATATCATCATCCTTTTAAATTCCGATTTGTTAAACTATCTATACAATACCATAGCTCTTTAGCTAATACAATAATTGCATCGCTCCCGCTTATTCTCATCAATTCTGCAACTAATGTATCTTGATCATATGCATATTGTCAGGCTGTCTGTTCTCTTTTCTTTGCATGATACGCTTCACGTCTCATAGCCAGTGTTTTTTCATATCTCTCTTTTGCAATAGGGTCTCCATTCAATGCATCTTCACGCATTTTTCTGTAGCTCTTCACTGTGGCTCTAACCTGATACTGTTTACGCTCTGCAAGCTGACTCTGTGCTTTCTGATCTCCGGCTTCTGCCCTGGCTTTCAAGGCTTCCATCTGCTCCTTTCTCCTTGCGGTATGCCGTCTGTTATATTCTGTATTTCTTTCTTCCAAATATTTCGCATATTCAGGGTCATTTTCTGCTCTCTGTTTACGCTTTTCTGCTAATTTCCTTGAACGCTCCCTTGCAATGGCTCTACGCTCCTCAAGCTCTCTGATGGCTTCCTGATTACCTTTTTCTGCCTGCTCCTTTCATTCTGCCAAAGCAATCTTTTTCTTCTTTGTAGCACGCTCCTGACGTTTCTTTTCCCTTTCCAATGCCAAGCGTTCTTTCTCTTCCATCTTCGCCCGATATTCAGGGTCAGACATTCTCAATTCTCGCATTTTTTCAGCTCTCTTACGGTTGTTCTGTCTGCCTTTTTCAAGGATTGCTTTATATTTCTGCCATAGCTTCAGAATCTCCAGCTTCTGCTTTTGCCTTGATCTCTGCACGCTTCTGATTTCTTTTCTGCGTAGATTTCTTAGAAGATTTTCTCTTTCTTTCAGCAATCTCTTCCGCTCTGCGTGCTTCCTCTGACTGCAAGGCTTCCACTTCATCCTCACTGAGTGGAAGAACAAAATTTCCAATGAAATTGAAATAAATATCCACTTGCTGAGTACGGTCTTTTGTTCTGCCACCCTCAGCTTCATGAATTACAACCTTTTCAATAAAATCATTAAGCATAGGTGTTGTCAGTTCCTCAAAATCTCGGTATTTCTTAACCAGTCGCACAAATTTATCAATCTGCACTGCCTTAGTGGATATACGTTCTGTAGCAGTTTCAAGTTCTGAAATTCTCTGCTCTAGGTTGCTTTGTTCGGTGTCATATTCCGTCATAAGGCGGTTAAACTGTCTCTCCGGCAATCGCCCCAGTGTGAAATTCTCATACAGACCTTTTATCAGATTATCCAAATCCATCATACGACGTTTTGCTTCTAACGATGGCTTCTTGATCTGCTTTACTGAATAATCCTGTAAAATTCTTGTAACCGCGTCTGTATCTTTTGCCTTAAAGAAAACCGTATAGACCGGAGGACTTTTCTCTCTGTCTCTGACAACTGCAAAATCCACTCCATATTTCTTTGCGAATGAGAAAGAGCAATGCACTGCCAGATTTTCAGAAATAGTGTAGAACCAGTCTTTTTCGTAACATTTTAGTCAGATATTACTGAATTTAAAATGCACAAAATAAAAATAATAATAATTACTATTATTGACAAAATAGAAGGTATCATGTATAATACAGACATACATAAAAAAGCAACAAAATACTGAAAAATTCAGTAGAAATCTATTAACAAAATGAATCAACAATGAAAAGGAGAAAATAACTATGAAAAAATATGAATGTGAACCATGTGGCTATATTTATGATCCGGCAGTAGGCGATCCAGACGGAGGTATCGCTCCAGGAACTGCATTTGAGGATATTCCAGATGACTGGGTATGCCCGATCTGTGGATTAGGAAAAGATGTTTTTGTTCCTGTAGAAGACTAAGCAGAAAATGCGAGACTATGAGAAAATCTCTGTAAATTAGATTCTTCTATGATAATGAAGGGTGAGAAGCTTACAAATCAGGCTTTTCACCCTTGTTTTATATATAACAGTTACTGCTATGCATGTCAAGAGCAGGCGGATGGCCGCCTGTCTTAGATTATGTTTTTACTTAATATTCAATCACTATATCAGAAAAGAATATAGGCTCTGCTTCCTTATAATTGTCTTTCAAAAATTCATATAACATAAACCTCATTCCTTTCTCCTAAATATTTATAACCTATATGGTTATTTTTGTTAATTATATTCTATATCCTGTTTTCACGATCTGGCAATGTAATTTTAGCACTATGGTTAGTATATCCAAAGCAGAATAAAACATAAAAAAAGATCTGTCACCCTTAGGATTCTTCCCAAAGCCAACAGATCTTACATTTTCCCTTACATCTTTATAATACTCTTTGCCAGACTCGTCAGCAAAGCTGCCATCTCCGGATTAACCTTTTTTCTTTCTAACCCACGTTATTTTGCAGCCACGGTTACCACTGTTTCCTTTTTTTTCGACATAAGCCAATAAAACATAGAACAAAATATTAATGCAAATACAACGCCAAAAACATTCTGAATCACTCTAAGACCAACTGCTCCTTTTAGTCCATAACTCTCTGTAGCAATGGCCAAAGCACCAAATGTGTTAAATACTGCCTGCCAGCCATATTTTGCAGAAAGTCCTACACCAATTCCGCCAAGGATTCCTATGTATGTATAGATGGATGACGGAAGCAGAAAATATAGTACTGTAAAACATATTACACCTGCAATATTTCCGACAATCCTTTTGCGGACTCTGTATTGCATGTCCTCCATAAATGGTAAGATTGCTGACATTGCCGCAATTCCAGCCCACATTGCCCGTGGCATATTGCAGAGTTCCGCAATGCAGAGTACTGCCGGTACGCATATGATCTGACATAACTGCCACTTTGTTCTGGAAGAAGATATATCAAATTCCTGTACCAAATCATTCAAATTTCTTTTATACGTTCTGTTTTTATGATTTCGATAAAATACGAAGCAGGTAAGTGCTGCACCTAATGCCATTCCGGTTAATCGCATCTGATAACTTTTTCCTGTTACATCATATCCATACAATAACAGATAACCAAGAACCAATGTGGATTGGTTAAACATGAATGGGTTATGACATCCGAACAGAATCAGCACTGCCAGTGCAGCAATGTTTAACAGCATTCCAAGTACCGGTGAAAGCTGGTTTGCTAAATGCGGACATACAGTCATAATTACAAAGAACAAAGCCAAAAGCATCGTAGATTGTCCGGTGTGGATCCCCAGATCCGCATTCCGAAATACCATAAGGCATAATAAAACTACTACACCCACAATACTATTCTCATTTCCAAATAAGATACTGAAAATAGTAACAAATAAAAAACAAAATGCCATTGTAACAGCTATCTTTACCAAATATACCAGTATATGATATGATTTTTCTTTCACTGTTTCACTCTTTTTCAACAGATTTTTAGAACCTGCCTGATTTAACTGCAATTCCTGATAAAATGTCATGTAATTCCTCCTCTATCTGTTTTTCTTAAACTTATATGGCCTCATCTTTCTGTATTGGAAGCTCTACAACAAATCTGCATCCACCATATTCCCGGTTTTCTGCCTTGATTGTCCCGCCAGCACTATCTACGATCCGTTTCACAAGTGCAAGGCCGAGACCATTTCCTTCTGCTTTATGAGAACCGTCTGCCTGATAAAATTTATCAAATATTCTGGTTTTCACATCATCCTCTATTCCCGGTCCTTCATCTTCCAGAATAAACATTACAGAATCCTTTTCCTGCTTCAGAAACATCATAATTGTCCCCTTTGCAGGACTGAACTTAATCGCATTATCTAAAAGATTCATCCATATATGCATAAAAAGTCCTTCATTCCCAGTATATTTAACTTCCTCCAGCTCTACCTGGAAACCAATTTCTTTTTCTGTCCATTTTGTCTCCAGGGAAAGAAATGCCTGACGGATCTGTTCATCCAAACGATATTCTGTTTTTTTCATTGGTATGTTCTGATTCTCTAACTTGGATAACAGCAAAATATTTCCAACCAATCCGGAAAGCCTTTGGGTATTAAACAGGATTTTTTCTACATATTCCTCTTGCTCCTGAGACAGTTCTTCTCCCTGAAGAAGCATTGTATACCCTTCAATGGCATTGATCGGGGTCTTAAACTCATGAGAAACATTGGAGACAAAATCCATCTGCAGTACTTCTGTTGCACGAAGCTCTTTTGTCATCACATTAAAACTCTGGTAAGATTCTCCAACTTCTGCGATACGGCTGTTCGTTTCCAAGTGCTGTTCAAAATCTCCCTGCGAAACTTCCTTCATTGCTTTACTGAGTCTGGTAATTGGTTCCAGCAACCTTGCATTGATAAAGGAAGTAATCAGCCCTGCAATCAATGTATTAAAAATCAAAAGCCAGCCAAGCACAGGTATGCTACCAGGCAGATTAAAAAAATGATTCAAAAAAGCAAATAATAACGCAGATATGACTGTTGAAAATACAAGTGCCAGCCAGATTGCACCAGTCAGACAGGATCGGATCCGCAATCCTTTTTCTTTCTTTTGTTCCATTATTTTTTCACCACCTTGTATCCAATTCCACGCATTGTTACGATTTCAAAATCAGGGTTATCTTTCAAACGCTCCCTGATTCTTCCTATATGTACCTCTATCGTATGTGGGTCTGCCTCCGTCTCGTATCCCCATACTTCATCCATCAACTGTTGTTTTGTAAATGTTCTGCCTGGCGAAGCTGCAAGCTTATATAAAAGCAGGAATTCTTTTTTAGGCAAAACAAGACTTTCCTTATCAGTTGTAACCGTCATTGCATCATAATCAAACTCTGTTGAACCGATCACAATTTTGTGTTCATTCAGTATCTGTGCACGGCGAAGCAGTGCTCCGACTCTTAAAACCATTTCATTCACATTTACCGGTTTTACCATATAATCGTCACTTCCCGAAAGAAATCCCTGGCGCATATCATCAAAGGAACCTTTCGCAGTGATCATAAGTACCGGTATCTGATATCCTGCTGAACGGAGTTCCGACACCAGTTCATAACCATCCATAACCGGCATCATAATATCGGAAATGATCAGATCAATATACTCTTTATCCAATATTTCTAATGCCAGTGCTCCATCTGATGCACTTTTGACCTGATATCCATTCTTCTCAAGCACTTTTTGGAATAGCTGGCTTAATTCTTTATCATCTTCTACAATTAATATTTGAAACACGATCTTCTTCCTCCTTTATCAGAACAGATATCTTGCCCATCCAAGCAGATGCTGTACCAAAAGTACGTTTCTCTGACGCTTCTTTGTCAATTCAATTGGCTCTACATGATACGGATCACGATAGGTTCCATCTTCCAATACCTGTCGGGACACTCTTTCATATTCCATCATGCCTTCTTCCAACTGTTTATTAATCTCTTTGCTACGTATTACAAGCATCAGTTCCGTATCCAGATACGTGCTTCTCATATCCATGTTAAAGGAACCGATTACGGATAGATCATCATCAATCAGGATGCTTTTTCCGTGGTAAGAATAGCCGCCTTCATACTCCCAGATATCAATTCCTGTATTTAAAATTCTGTTTCTGTTTCTCGCATAATCAGCAGAACCAAACGGATTTCCATTGTTGGCAACCGAATTGGTCATGATAGAAAAATCCGGAACTCTCTCCGCAATCTCTTTCCATGTATTATACATCATATCATTGCAGATAATATATGGTGTATGAATTTTCACGCGCTCTTTTGCATTTTTCATTAGTTCTCCCAGTTGATACCAGACTACTGGTTCCTTGGGACCTGTGTGGATAGGATTTGACACTAATGCAATCTTTTCTGTCTCAAAAGTTTCGTCCGTGTAATCGGTATCGCAGATTCTTTCCTTATTCTCTTCAAAATATTTCTGATAGCCGTTCTGCAGCTCTAAAACTGCGTTCTTTACAGATTTTCTATTTGCCAGTTTTTTATTGTCATGAAAATAACCACTGTCTTCTTGTTCCCATATCGTTTCAAAATACTCTAACAACTGGTTAACTGAATTTTCTTTCTCAGGTTCATCGCAAACCACTAACACATCTCTGTCATAGTTCTTATGTCCCAGAAAATCACCCAGGAAATAATTGTATGTATTTCTTCCACCAAGAATATATGTCTTACCATCTGCAATCAAATATTTATCATGCATTCTCCCCATCATCTTCCATGGTTTCAACGGATTGGCCTTATTATACAGTTTAATTTCAACATTCTCATGGGAAGATAATCCATAGAAATACGGATTGCCTTCCATATCAACCCAGCTCTCCATTCCATCTACTAACAGACGAACATGCACACCTCTGTCTGCCGCATCATGCAGTGCTCCTAAGATCAATTTTCCACTTTCATCTGATTGAAATGCAAAAGTAGAAAGAATAATGTCTTCTTTTGCATTTCGGATCAAACGCACTCTTTGTAAAAGTGCTTCTGGATTTTTTTCTATGATCACTGCTCGTTCCATATTCTCGCTGCGTTCGTTCCACGAATCATTTTGTGTTTCTTTTTTGATGGTATTAGACACTTCCGGCTGTTTTTTATATGCAATACAGATTCCAAATAATTCATAAAAAGCCACACATAAAAAAATTGACAGTATAACAAAAACAATTTTACATATCTTACGTTTTCCCATCGCACATCACCTGACTTTTTTTCACCCTATGTCTATACAATACAAAGTCAACCTCAATTTTACCTCAACAGAATTAATTTTATCCATGTAAATTTCCTGTACCGGCAATCAGACATAACAAAAACGACCTCTCAAAATCAACTATTTTTTGAAAGGTCGTTTCACTAAATTCTTATAACAATCCAGCAAATAATCTCATAAATAATTGTCCCAGTCGCAAATATGCACTGCGCCCAGTACAATATTGATCTGTTACATCACGACATTCTCCCATCGTTCTTATCAGATCATTTTTAATTTCCACAACTGCCTGACAATCTGCTATAAAACAGCCGTTTTCAAAATGATGATATAAGCTTCTATAATCCAGATTGATTGTTCCACAGGTTGCCATACAGTCATCCACTATACTCATTTTCGCATGGCAAAATCCTGGTGTCCATTCATAAACTCGCACTCCATGTTTAACCAATCCATGATAAAAAGAGCGAGTTATATTATAAATGAATTTTTTATCAGGAATTCCTGGTGTGATAATTCTTACGTCTACCCCTCGCTTAGCAGCCAGACATAACGCATGTGTCATTTCGTCTGTTATAATTAGATATGGTGTCATAAACCAACAGTAATTTTCGGCCTTATTTATCATACTGATATAAACTTCTTCTCCGACCTGCTCATTATCCATAGGACTGTCTGCATAAGGCTGAACAAAACCTGTTTGCTGTGCTTTATAATCGTAATGAATAATGTATTTACTAAAATCAGTATCATTCGTAGCTTTTTCACTAACAGCATTCCACATTTCTAAAAATGTCACTGTAAGTGACTGAACAGCATCTCCTTCTAAACGAATACCGGTATCTTTCCACTGCCCATACGGATGCGTATAATTAAAGTATTCATTTGCAAGATTATATCCACCTGTAAATCCAACTTTTCCATCAATTACTGTTATTTTTCTGTGATCACGATTGTTCAAAAATAGATTTAAGCCTGGCACAAATGGATTGAATACACGACAATGAATTCCTATACTCTCCATCTTTTTTACAAAATCTGTGTTAATAAAACCTATAGACCCCATATCATCATAGAATACCCTGACTTCCACACCGGCTTTTACTCTCTCTTCCAGAACATCTTGAATCTTATGCCAAGCTTCAGCATCTTCTATCGCATGATATTCCATGAAGATAAACTTTTGTGCTTTCGCAAGTTCTTCAAGCTGTGCCTCTAATCCCTTCACTGCTTCATCAAAATACTTGATATCCGTATTCTGATAGATTGGATACCGCGAATTTCTTTGTATGTAACTTGCAATATTTCCTGCTTTCGGAATCTTTTCTTTTATTCTGCTTAAACACTCCTGATTGTCTGGAAGCATTGGTAACAATTTGCTATCAATTTCTGCATATCGCTCACGCATTTTATGCGTGCCACCATTCAAGCCAATCAATAAATACAGGCCTACACCCATAATTGGGAAAATCAGAATTAAAATGACCCAAGGCATTTTCATAGAAGATGTCTTATCTGACGCATACAATCTCAAAACTAAGATTCCACTTAAAATTCTGGTAAATAAATTTATGATTTCTGCATATTCATTCAAGCGTGTTACGATAGTAATAATAAAAATCACTTCCAGAAGAATGCAGATTATGGAAAAGCACAATCGTTTTATTCCATTTTTTGTTTTTGCTTTTCCTTCTAAGGTATCTTGCTTCATATGTATTCCGCCTCTTCTTTCTACGTCAGCTCTATATTCAAAATACTATTTATTTTGATAATTGATTCGTTCCCCTTGAATTACTGGATAACAAATCAATTTATTACTCTCCAGATCCTCTGCATGCATATCTACCGCACTGATCTGATGATTTTCATAAGTATTATAATAATAGATACCTTTAATAACATTACAACAAGATGTATACAATGTGATTTCATATTTTCCATCAGTCACTTCGCAACATCCACGTTGCTGATCCACAGATCCAAGAATGTGAAAGAACTGACTAACACTTTCTTCCTCAGATTCACCTGAAATTGCATTTACCTTTGTAAAAGCCACACGCACAAAACGAGAAGAAGATGAAAGATCTCCCGGAATACCTAAACCTCCCATACCTCTACTATATGCATCAAGAGCCAAATTTCCTCCAAAAGTGTTTTTTGGTTGCTTTGGGGATAAATACATATAATTATTTAATTGAAACATCTGCTGTGGAAATGGCGGATTATTCGTAAGCACTCCTACAGGATTATCGTAAATATGTAGACCATCTGACATAGACTCTACAGTAATTGATTCATTTTCATCAGCGATAATCCAATGTAATTGTGCTAATGGCAATTGCTCGCTGAAAGGAGTATTAACAATATTAATTCGATTAAGAAGCTTACGAACTTCTGCTAAAGAAGCACACTGACTTAAAATCCATGGAATAAATTCAAACTGTGCAATATTTTCCACATCTGGTTGAACCTCGGAATAAACAGCATTTCCGACAAAATTCAGACCTGCCATTGCCACTCCTTTTTCATTCATCGCATCATAATATAAAGGATAATCCTCCGCAACATGAGCCATTCCAATAATTGCATAATGATTTTTCATATCGCCAACATGACGGAAATGGAATGAATAGTTACGTGGTGTAATTACTATCTGATCACCGTAAGAGAATTCATAATCGAGGGTTCGTCCAAAGTAAAAATCTTTTGTCCTATAGGTTGCTGCTGTACACATGATTGTTTATCCTCCTAAATAATATGAACTATATCAATAAGTTTTTTGTTGAACAATAGTATAGCACAATTCTATTGTTTTGTTTCAAATTCACATATAATTATACTTTCAAGGACTACATTATTTTCTGGGTATATTCCAGCATTTTTAATATAAAATTGACCTAACACTACATACAAAAGGTATTTACCTTAATTATAACTTTAAATATATCTTATGTACATTATTTTCCATTACAAAAAGTCCACCCCTAAAATGAAAATTTAAATTCCACTTCTCCAAAGGGCGGTGGAGTTTACTCTTGCACAGTTGATATTTACTCATGCAT
>NZ_WQPQ01000065.1:0-52612 GCF_018785365.1 Clostridium sp. MCC344
CCTTTTGTTTTTTTGAAACGCTTTTTGAAATTCCTAATTGCATTACGAAGCCATTATACTTCCGATAAGTAAAATTATCACAAGATGGAAAAAGGCTGGGAAGAGGAGAAAGCCGGCAAAGAAAGCATGTCTGATTTTTCTTGTATGGTCATGAAAAACATGGTATCATGAGGGCAACAGACTCTGAGCTTAACAGATCATAAGGTCAACAAAAAAGTTGGGAAAATCGGGAGAGGAGCGACGAAAATGATAAGTATGAATATCCCTGTCGGGGTTTCGGATTTTGTGGAAATCCGCAGAAACGGGTATTACTATATTGATAA
Source organism: Clostridium sp. MCC344 (assembly GCF_018785365.1). Lineage (NCBI taxonomy): Bacteria > Bacillati > Bacillota > Clostridia > Eubacteriales > Clostridiaceae > Clostridium > Clostridium sp. MCC344. The sequence goes on from NZ_WQPQ01000065.1 coordinate 324, forward strand.
AACAGCTTTGATCGCTGAACTTCTCAAGACGACCGGGACGAGGGTGACGCTGATCACAAGACCGCGGCGATTTGGAAAAACGCTGGGGATGAGCATGTTGGAAAATTTCTTTGATATTCGCAAGAACAGCGAAGAGATGTTTCAGGGACTTGAGATTGCAAAAAACAAAGAACTCTGCAACGCGTGGATGAATAAGTATCCAGTGATCTTTCTTTCACTCAAAAATGTGGAAGGGCTGGATTTCCCAAGCGCCTATCAGCAGCTTGTTTATGAGATCAGCTCTCTTTACCGGGAACATGAATATCTTCTGGATAGTCCGGTATTAAGCACACAGGATAAATTCTATTTTCAGCAGATCCGGAACCGGAAGGCGGAAAAAACGGATATCCTGCGCTCTATTCAGTTTCTTTCCCGGCTGCTCGTCAGACATTATGATGAAAAAGTCATCCTTCTGATGGATGAATATGATGTTCCGGTGGCAAAGGCAAACAGCAATGGTTACTATAGAGAAATGCTGGATGTCATGAAAGGACTTTTGCAGGCGTTAAAAGATAACCAGGCGATCCGGTTTGCTGTGATCACGGGATGCCTGAAGATCGCAAAGGAAAGTATCTTTACGGGGACCAATAATTTCGTTTCGGACACGATCACCGACTCACGCCTGAATGAATATTTCGGATTTGTGCAGGATGAGGTGGACAGGATCCTTGAAGATGCTGGGGCAGAAGAACATGCGGAAAGTGTGAAAAAATGGTACGATGGATATCATTTTGGAAATTTTGACGTTTATTGTCCATGGGATGTTATGAACTATATTCTGGAGTTGCAGCATAATCCGAAAGCAAAACCGGCGAGCTACTGGAAGAACACCAGTGACAATGCGATCATACGGTCATTTATTGATTATGCAGGCAGCAATATCACGAAAAAGCTGGAAACATTGCTTTCCGGTGGAGCGATCATTCAGCATATTGATGAAAATTTGACATATGATTATCTGCATTTTTCGGAAGAGAATCTCTGGAGTATTCTGTACCTGACCGGATATCTGACGAGAGCGCGCGATCAGAACTACAATGGGGAACTTCCGGAAGGAACAGTTGCGCTTGTAATCCCGAATGAGGAGATCAGGGAAATCTTTGAGACAACTGTGAAAAAATGGTTTGCTGATTCTGCAAAAATCTGGAATCGCGGCAGATTATTTGAGGCAGTCTGGTCTGGAAATGCGGAGATTATTACCGAGGAGATGGCAAAACTTCTTAGAAAAACGATCAGTTACCATGATTACAAAGAAGACTTTTACCATACATTCCTCGCAGGAATCTTTACAGGAGCCGGTTATACGGTGGACTCCAATAAGGAGCACGGAGAAGGCAGAAGTGATGTCGTAATCTACGACGATACTAATGGGCGTGTCGCGATCTTCGAGGCAAAATATTCGAAAACATCGGACCGGATGGAAATGGATTGTGACCGCGCGATCGACCAGATCAATGATCGGATGTATGCAGATGAATATGCGGATGAGTACGAAACAGTTCTCTGTTACGGAATTGCTTTTTATAAGAAACGGTGCAGGGTGAAGAAAAAATGAAAACAATACAGCCACAGACAGACCGGTCCAAAGGTATGCCTGTGGCTGTATTTGTATTATTTAATAATAATTTCATAAAAAACCCCACAAAAGGAAGGAAATTCCCGGTGGCGCAAGTTGCGGGAAAAGTCGAAGGATGTTATAATATAATAGATTTTTTATGACATACGGGTGGAAGAGAGAAAAAACGGTCCACGGTATTTCTGACGGTACACGATACAGACCTTGGAGAGGGTCTATAAACACTACTACTTTATAATACGAGGAAGTAAATCATGGCAAACAGAATAAAGAAGAAAGAGGATACGAAAAGCAGCTATCAGGATAATGTTGCTTTGATCATGGGGGCGTTCACGCTGATCGTACTCTGCGTGCTCCCGCTTGTGTTCCACGATTTCTATTTTGATATCCTGGAGACAAAATATCAGTTTTACAGTGTTGTTGCGATCGCTGCGCTTGTGATCATGGGCGGATATGGTCTCGCGAGCGGAAAGATGCTCGAGTGGTTCTCGAAGTTCAATTTCCAGACATGGAGAAAGAGCATGAGCGTCGGGGACTGGGCGATGGTTGTTTTCTGGCTCACAAACGTGATCTCCTGGATCCTGTGCAAGGACTGGAGATGGGAGGCATTCTGGGGAACATCCGGACGCTATAACGGCGTATTCCTCATGACGATCTACATGATGACATATTTCCTTGTCACCCGTTTTTACCGGTTAAAACAGTGGTATCTGGACGCATTCCTCGCAGTCGGCGTGTTTGTATGCGTGTTTGGAATTACTGACTACTTCCAGATGGATATCCTTGGATTTAAGGTAAATATGATGGATACACAGAAATCCATCTATACTTCCACATTCGGAAATATCAATACTTATACGATCTATGTGGCAGCGCTGTTAGCAATCTCCATGATCCTGTTTACACAGGAGAAAAACCAGAAGAGAATGTTCTGGTACTACGGAAATATGATCCTGACAAGCTTTGCGCTGATCATGGGCAGCAGTGATAACGCATATCTGTCCCTCGCAGCGATCTTCGGTCTGGCACCGTTATGGCTGTTTCAGACAAAGACAGGACTTCGCAGATATGTGATCTCCCTGGCGACATTCTTTACGGTGATCCTCTGCATCAACGGAATCAATAAGGCGTATGCGGCATCCGTTCTCGGGATCGACAGTGCGTTTAATCTGATTGCGGGGACGAAGTTTCTTCCGGTACTTGTAGTGCTTCTCTGGGTGATCGCTGTGGTACTTATCTTTATGAACAGAAAACCACAGGCCCTGATGAACAGGACAACGGACGATTCTATGAATAAGATCGCAGTCTATATCTGGATCGGTGTGATCGCGGTTGTCTGCCTTGCGGTTCTTTTCGTCCTTTATGATGCGAACCTTGGAGGTCATGCAGATAAGTATGGCGCGCTCAGCTCCTACGTTGTATTCAATGATGAGTGGGGAACCCAGCGTGGATATGTGTGGAAGCGCGCGATGGAGATCTATACAAAGAAGCTGAATCTTCTCCAGAAGATCTTCGGATATGGACCGGATACGTTTGCACTGATCATGCAGTATTATTATCCGGGCGAAATGCAGAACGGACGTATGGTGATCTTCGACAGTGCACATAATGAGTACTTACATTATCTGGTAACGACCGGTTTCGTCGGAATGGCGTCTTACCTTGTATTTATGGTTTCTTCGATCGTTGCGATGGCGAAGAAGATCAAGGAGCAGCCGATCGTGGCAGCAGTCATGATGGCAGTTCTCGCGTATGCGATCCAGGCGGTTGTCAATATCAACCTGCCGATCGCAATGCCGATCATCTTACAGCTTCTTGCGATGGGAGCCGGAAGAAAGAAAACGGCCGACAAAGCGGAAGAAAAAGCTGAATAACAGGAAAATCAAAGCAGAGACAAACACAGGGAGGAACGAACAATGCAGGCAGTCATCATGGCCGGCGGAAAGGGAACGAGACTGGCGGCGCTCACAAAGGATGAGATCCCGAAGCCGATGGTCCCGGTTGCCGGAAAACCGCTGCTTTTATGGCAGGTCGAAAGGCTAAAAGAGAATGGGATCACGGATCTGATCATGGTGATCGGACATCTCGGAAATAAAATTAAGGAATATTTTGGCGATGGAGAGCAGTTTGGCGTTTCTATCCGGTATTTTGAGGAGACGGAACCGCTCGGGACTGCGGGATCCTTTTATTATCTGAAAGACATGATCCACGGGGACCGGTTTGTGATGATGTCCGGGGATCTGTTCTTCGATATTGATTTTCAGCGCATGATCCGGTTCCACGAGGAAAAAGGCGCAGTTGCCACATTATTTGTTCATCCGAACGGACATCCGTTTGACTCGGATCTTCTTGTTCTGGATGCGAATGATAAGGTAACAGCGTTCGACTCGAAACACAACGTCCGCGATTACTGGTATAAGAACTGCGTCAACGCAGGAATTTTTGTGTTTGAAAAGAAGATCTGCGATTACGTGCCGGAGCCGGTGAAAAGGAATCTGGAGAACGATGTGATCAAAGGAATGCTGGACGCGGGAGAGCCGATCTATGGCTATTGCTCCCCGGAGTATGTGAAGGATGTTGGTACGGTTGACCGTGTAGAGCAGACACTGGCGGATATCGCGCGAGGCGTGATCGCGGATAAATGCCTGAAAAATAAGCAGCGCTGTATCTTTATGGACCGTGACGGTACGATCAACCAGTATAAGGGACTAGTATACAAAGAGGATGACTTCGTTCTGGAAGACTGTGCGGTCGATGCGATCCGGAAGATCAACCAGTCCGGAAGACTCGGGATCGTAATCACGAACCAGCCGGTTGTTGCGAGAGGTCTCTGTGGGATCGAAGATGTGGAAAATATCCATAAGAAGATGGAGACACTGCTCGGAAAAGAGGGCGTGTTCTTAGACGATGTTTTCTTCTGTCCGCACCATCCGGACAAAGGATACCCGGAGGAGAATCCGGCTTATAAGATCCCGTGCGAGTGCAGAAAGCCGAAGACCGGGATGATCGAGAAGGCGGCGGAGCGGTTCAACATTGACCTCAAGGAATCCTGGATGATCGGGGATACGACGATGGACATCCAGACAGGCGTGAATGCGGGAATGCGGACAGCGCTTGTGCTGACCGGGGAAGCCGGGAAGGATAAGAAATACGACGTGAAGCCGGATCTGGTGTGTGAAAATCTGCTGGATGCGGTGGAGAAGATCTTGAAAAGCGAAGATCGTTAAGATAAAATATGAAAACTCAGCAGAAGAGAACAGTTAAATGTTAGGAATTGCTGAGTGAAAACGTCAGAAATAAATGATATATAGCTGCGTAAAATTAAATGGACAAGAGATATCAGCATCGCAGCGAGGGTACTGGCTTGTTTGCCATAAATTTTGATGGACAGAGGCGATGCGAGCAGCCAGAGAGTAAACGATTGATAGAGTAAATCACAGGAGAACAGAAAAACCATGATCATTACACAGACCCCTTTCCGCATGTCTTTTTTCGGCGGCGGAACGGATTTCCCAGACTTTTATAAGGAACACGGCGGAGCCGTCATTTCCACGACATTTGATAAATATTGCTATGTAAATGTGCGTCATCTTCCGCGCTTTTTTGACTATTCGACCGAACTTTCCTACTCAAAGATCGAGCGCGTGACAGATGTCAACGACATCAACCACCCGGCGATCCGCGAAGCGATGAAGTATCTGGATATGCAGGAAATCCGCCTGACTTACGAGGCAGACCTTCCGGCGAGATCGGGACTTGGAACAAGCAGTTCCTTCGCAGTCGGCATGTTAAACGCATTCTATGCATTAAAAGGAAAATATGCGGATAAGAGAAAACTCGCAGATGATGCGATCTACTTAGAACGTGTCCTCTGCAACGAGAGCGGTGGCGTTCAGGACCAGATCGCGGCGGCATTCGGTGGATTAAACAGGATCAACTTCAATGCAGACGGATACGAGGTAAATCCGGTGATCATCTCCCCGGAGCGGAAGACACAGTTAAACAATAACCTGATGCTCTTCTTTACCGGATTTTCGAGATTTTCCTCCGATATCCAGCAGACAACGGAGAAAGCGCTTGTCGATAAACAGGCACAGCTCCTTGAGATGCTGTCTCTTGTCGATGACGCGGAGAAAGTTCTGACTTCCAAGACGGACCTCAACGAATTCGGCCGACTTCTCGACTATACCTGGAAGCTGAAACGCGGAATTTCCAACCGGATCTCCACGGATTCCATCGACGGACTCTACGCGAAAGGAATCGAGGCCGGTGCGCTCGGCGGAAAGCTTCTTGGAGCCGGCGGCGGCGGATTCCTCTTATTCTACGTTGAGCCGGATAAACAGGAACAGGTCCACAAGGCGATGGAAGAACTCTTATATGTGCCGTTTGAGTTTGAGAATAGTGGTACGAGAGTGATCCATTATACACCGGAGACGTATGAGAAGAGGTAGAGTGAGAAACGGGAAGTTGATGTGAAATCCAGTTTCAGATCGGAAGAAATTAAAAAGAAAACATTATCAGGTGGCCCAGTATCGTGAAACAAGCATATTCAGTTTTGATGTCGGTATATCAAAAAGAAAATCCGGAATATCTCCGGGCGGCGGTGGAGAGTGTTCTGGGGCAGACGGTGCCGCCGGAAGAGGTGGTGCTGGTCTGTGACGGACCGCTGACAGAGGTATTGGACAGAGTGATCGCGGAGTATGAGGAGCTGTTCCCGGAAAATTCAGAAGAAATCATGAATTTGCGGGAAAGCGGTTTGCAGGGAAATGGCCTATCGGAAAACGATCAGCAAGGAGATACTTGTCAGCAAGGCAAGATACAAGGAAAAAATCCTCAGGAAAGTCAGAGGCAGGAAAACAGCAACCAGAAAGTGATCTTTCGCGTGATCCGCCTCACAGAAAACGGCGGTCTCGGGAAAGCGCTGAACGAAGGACTCAAGTACTGCTCCTGCGAGTGGATCGCACGGATGGATACGGACGATCTTTCGACGCCGGACCGATGCGAAAAACAGCTGAAATTTCTGGAAGAACATCCAGAGGTGGACGCGTTGAGCGGAACGATCGCGGAGTTTCAGGGAGACGCGCTCGATGGAAAAACGGCGGAAACAGCGGTGATCTCCTATAAGACCGTACCGGAAACACAGAAAGAGATAGCTGCCTACATCAAACAGAGAAATCCGATCAACCATCCGTGCGTGATGTTCCGGAAATCAAGAGTGGAATCCGCCGGAGGATATCAGCCGTGTCCGTATTTTGAAGACTACGATCTATGGGTGCGGATGTACAAAAATCATGCGGTGTTTGCAAATCTGCCGGATACACTGCTCTACATGCGGATCAACGGAATGCACCAGCGGCGGGGCGGGATCCGGTATGCGAAGTGTGTGATCGATTTTCGCATGAAAATGTACCGGGATCGGGTCATCACATTCGGAGAGTTCCTGCCGATGACGGTAGTTCGGGTTCTGGTGAGTCTGATGCCGAATTCGCTGCGGCGGTTCTTATATGAGAAAAAATTAAGAAAACAACAGTAGAAGAGGCCGAAAAGCATTAGCAGGGGAATTGCAAATATAGAGGTATGGAAGTGCCAGGAGAAAACGGAAACTGTTAAGACTCCGGATAGTAATGAGAAATTTGCAATTGCTAAGACACTGGGTATTACGAAAAAACAAGCTAGTGAATATAGCTGTTGGAGCGGTGGGATTGTGCGCATGAATTGCTTGCAGATTGTGGGAAATCAAACCAGTGAACACAACTGCCGGGACGGAAAGAAGCATATAGCAGATCAGACAACCGTGAGGACATAAAACACTTCGCAAATAAGAAATTACAAACAGGGGCATGTGAACGGAAAACGGATCACAATGCCCCTGTGGTGTATCAAAATACGGAATTTTCAGTTTGGAAAAGTGCAACTGTGAAAAATAGAATGAAAATAACCCATAAATGGATGGAAGACCCATTTACCCAATATTGCGAAAAGCCCCGTTAGGTGGTATACTGTAATAAGGGTTATTTTGCTTAATTGAACAAACTAAATAAATTGAAGCAAAAATTTTTCAGGATTGCGGCACCGCTTTTGCCGGACCATTCAGAAAATGGTCAGCGACAGAATGCTAAGGGCAGCTGCAAAGACCGGATGAAGTTACGATTAAGGAATCACAAATGAAATGAATGCTAAAAAGATAAATAACAATTTTGAACCATATAAGCGCGTGGTAAAATTTGCCGGATCGGCAATCATCGTGCTTCTGGAACTGGCCGCCTATTATTATGTGTGGATGGACTGCTATAACCGAAATATGACAGTGGCTTTCTGGCGGCGCGGAAACTGGCTGATCGCAGGCGAATATCTGATCCTGTCTCTGGTGTTGCACCGGCTGTACGGCGGTCTGAAGGTCGGGATCTATAAATACTGGACGCTTGTATACTCCCATATGCTCTCGATCGTCGGAGTCAATGCCTTTTCGTATGTTCAGGTCGTTCTGTTCGACAAGAAAATGCATAATCCGGCAGCGCTTTTAGGACTCACTGCTCTGGATTTCGTGATGGTCCTGCTCTGGGCACTTGCATTTAAAAAAATCTATGCGGCGATGTTCCCAAAACGGAGACTTCTGCTGATCTACGGAAAGAAACCGATGTTCCACCTTGTGAACAGGATCGATACCCGCGACGATAAATATGAGATCGCGGAAAATATCTCGATCGACACCGGTCTTGAGAGAATCATCAAACAGGCGGAAGATTATGACGGTGTGATCATCGGAGATATCCCGGCGAGAGCACGAAACCAGCTCATGAAACTCTGCTATGCGAGAAATATCCGCAGCTATACGGTCCCGAAGATCAGCGATATCCTGCTTCGCACTTCGGTAGAACTCAACATCTTCGATTCCCCGCTGTATCTTTCAAGAAATGACGGGGGATTGGCCTGGGATCAGGCAGTCGTAAAACGGATCGAAGATATCATCGTTGCGGGGGCGATGCTCCTTGTGACGAGCCCGTTCTTCCTCATTATCGCATTCCTGATCTGGAATACCGATAAAGGACCGATTTTCTATACACAGGAACGCCTGACGAAGGACGGAAAGATCTTCCGGATCTATAAGTTCCGGACGATGATCGTCGATGCGGAAAAGAAAAGCGGACCGGTAAAAGCGGGAGAAAAAGATCCCCGTATTCTTCCGGTCGGGCGATTCTTACGCGCAACGCGTATGGACGAGCTTCCGCAGCTGTTAAACATCCTCAAAGGCGATATGAGCCTGGTAGGACCGAGACCGGAACGGCCGGAGCTTGCGAAAGTTATCACAAAAAATATCCCGGAGTTCGAGTATCGCCTGAAAGTAAAGGCAGGACTCACCGGATATGCACAGGTGCATGGACGTTACTGCACGACCAGCTACGACAAATTGAAACTGGATCTGACCTATATCCGAAATTACTCGATCTGGCTTGACTTAAAGCTGATCCTTATGACACCGAAGGTCCTTCTCATGAAGGAATCCACGGATGGTTTCGAGGAAGGTCTTTGGGAGGATCCGGCTTTAAAAGAATAGAATGGATAAAAAGATGGGAAAAATATTAACAGTAGTCGTTCCGACTTACAATGCGGAAAAATATCTCAGGGACAATCTGGAATCCTTTAAAATTCCGGAGCTGATGGAAGATCTTGAGATCCTGATCGTCAATGACGGATCTACGGACCATTCCCTTGAGATTGCTGAGGAATATGTCCGGCAGTATCCGGATACCTACCGCGTGATCACAAAAGAAAACGGCGGACATGGCTCCGGGATCAACTGCGGGATCGCAAATGCGCGGGGAACATATTTCAAAGTGGTCGATGCCGATGACTGGGTCGGCGAAAAGGCCTTTTGTGATCTGGTCCGGACCTTAAAGACAAGTAACGCAGATGTCGTCTATTCCGGCTTCCTATGGACTTACGACAATGGCGAGGCCGACAAGACGAAATTCCAGACAAAAGCGGAGATCACGATCCCGTTTGAGGGAGTGGAATACCAGAAAACGTACTCGTTTGATTCGATCGCGGACAAGCTCTATATGAAGATGCATAACATGACGATCAAAACAGAAATTCTCCGCGAAAATCAGATCCACATTGATGAACACTGTTACTACGTCGATACCGAGTACATCACTTACCCGATCCCGTATGTAAAGACAATCTGCTTTGTGGATGGATTTGTCTATTACTATCGCCTTGGACGGGCGGGACAGAGCGTTGGACTTGAGAAGATGCAGAAGAATGAGGAGAATTACAACAAGGTACTGGAATCGCTGCTGAAATTTTACAGCCAACTTGGAAATCAGGTTCCGTGTACGGAAATCAAAAAACAGTACATTGCAAGACTGATCGCCCGCGTCATTGCCGGCAAATTCAAGATCATGCTCAGCTTTTCACCATCTGCAAAGAAGAAACAGCAGATCAAACAGTATGATCAGAATCTGAAAACTCAATACCGGGACATCTACGACAGCAATATCAACAAGGCAGTCTCACTGCTGAGAAAAACACAGTATCATACATATTATCTGGTAAATCTGATGGTCAGGAGCATGTGCAGATAGAAAATATGCAAAGAGGTTTTTATGGACAAAATCATATCGTTTATCATACCATCCTATAATGTGGAACAATATCTGGAAAAATGTCTCTCGTCCTTTTTGAATCCACAGGCGATCGAACAAATGGAAGTAATCATTGTGGATGATGGATCGAAAGACCGGACCGCCCGGATCGCCGGAGACTATGTAAAACAATATCCGGAGCTGTTTCGCCTGATCTCAAAGGAAAACGGCGGACATGGTTCCGCAATCAATGCAGGAACGGCAGCAGCTGTCGGGCGATATCTGAAGGTGATCGATGCGGATGACTGGGTAGTCACAGAAAACTTAAAGGAGCTTGTCGACAAGCTGGCAGTATGCACAGCGGACGTCGTTTTAAATCCATATCACCAGGTCGATATGAAGACAGGAGAAAAAACGGTCTGGAAAATGTTCCTGGACCGGTATGAAGTGACCTATACATTGGAGGATGTCGTACAAAACTGGAAGAAATTTGACCGTTGTTTTGCATTCCACGGAATCTGTTATAACCGGGAATTTTACCAGAGACACCGCTATGAATTACCGGAAAAAATCTTCTATGAAGATCATGAATACACAACGATCCCTTGCTCGTATGCGGCAAGTATTTATCCGATCGACCTGTATCTGTATCAGTATCTGGTAGGAAACGCGGAACAGAGCGTATCGGTCACAAACCGATTAAAGCGAATGAGCCATGTGGAAAAAGTAACGGAGGATCTGATCCGCCATTATAATGCACATCCGGAATTTTCGGATGCAGCGAAGGAATATATCTACAAAAAAACAGAAGGTGTCATTCTAAGCTACTATGTAGCAGGATGCATCATGAATCCGAATAAAAGAACCGGACGTAGCGATTGTCTTCGATACAATACAATGATCCGAACTCTGAATCCGGAAATCTGGAACCGCGTCAGCAGGAAGTTCCGGATTTATCTCTGGATGAACCGATTTGGAATTTCATATCCGATGTATGAGAAGATGCTGCATTCCGGGGTTTATAATAAATTGCGGCATAATCATAAACTCGAAAAAGAAAATGAAGCAAAAACGGAGGAGAATCTGAAATAACGATGAGTAAATTCATAAAAAGACTGGCAACCTTTCAGCACTATAAGCCGCTGTTATCGCAGCTGGTCACGAAAGATATTAAACTAAAGTACCGGAGAAGCTTCCTCGGATATGTATGGAGTATCTTAAACCCGTTAATGATCATGGGAATTATGGTACTCGTATTTTCCAACATGTTCCGGTTTGATATCCAGAGCTATCCGGTCTACCTGATCGTCGGACAGACAATCTTTAACTTTGTCTCGGAATCAACAAACCAGGCGATGTGGTCGATTACGGGAAATGCGGCACTATTAAAGAAAACATATGTGCCAAAGTATATCTTTACTTTATCGAAAGTGACCAGTTCATTCGTTAACACACTCTTTGCATTAGGCGCAATGCTTCTTGTATTTATTTTTTGCAGAGTTACTTTCAGCTGGAATATGCTTTTTATTCCGGTTATCCTTATTCAGGTATATATCTTTTCACTGGGACTGGGAATGCTTTTAGCAGCAGGAAATGTATTTTTCAGAGATATCCAGTATATATACAGTGCATTTTTAACTGCATGGATGTACGTTACTCCGATCTTTTATCCGCTCAGTCAGCTTCCTGAAAATTTACAGACAGCGATCAAAACTTTTAATCCGTTATACACCTATATCACCCAGTTCCGGACGATCGTTCTCGATGTAGCCTGCCCGGATATGGGAATGGTTTTATACGGCTTTGTAGTTGCTTTTGTTACGCTGGGAGTTGGTACACTGGTCTTTTTAAAGAGCCAGGATCGCTTTATCCTGTATATCTAATTGAATGAGGACAAAATTATGAATAACGAATATGCAGTGCGCGTTGAACATGCCGTCGTGCGCTTTAATATGGCCTCCGAGCGGATCGACAATCTAAAGGAATACTTTGTAAAACTGGTCCGCAGAGAGCTGATGTTCAAAGAATTTTTCGCATTGAAAGATGTAAGCTTTGAGGTAAAAAAAGGAGAGGCCTGGGGAATTATCGGTACAAACGGATCCGGAAAATCGACGTTACTGAAGCTGATTTGCGGGATCTTAAAACCGTATAAGGGAGAAGTCCTGATCAACGGTTCGATCGCCCCGTTGATCGAGCTTGGGGCCGGATTTGACGGTGACCTCACCGCAAGGGAGAATATCTTCTTAAACGGAGCTGTTCTTGGATACGATAAGCAGTTTATGGAACAGCATTTTGATGAGATCGTTGATTTCGCAGAGCTATGGGATTTCCTTGATATGCCGATCAAGAACTATTCCTCTGGTATGGCGGCCCGTCTTGGCTTCGCGATCGCAACGGTCGTAAGACCGGATATCCTGATTTGCGACGAAGTCCTTTCTGTCGGAGACTATGCGTTCCAGCAGAAGTGTGAGCAGAGAATGAGCGATATGCGGAAAAACGGGACCACACTTTTGTATGTGTCACATTCCATTGAGTCAGTAAAGAGTGTATGTGATCATGCACTGTGGCTCGATAAAGGAACGGTCAAAATGATCGGGGATGTGGAAACGGTTGGAGATGCCTATATGGAGGCACTGAGCTAAACGAAAGGGTTACTTTTATAAAAAAAGTATCATGGAACAGTTGTGGGAAACATAAAGATTTTAATTTCGTGTCATAAACAGAGCATTGTGCCTGACAGTGAGATCATGCTTCCGATCGAAGTTGGAGCTGATCTGCGCAGCAAGCATATTGAGGGTTATATTCAGGATAATAGCGGTGACAATATTTCTGCAAAAAATAAAATGTACTGTGAATTAACGGCACAATATTGGGCATGGAAGAATCTGGATGCAGATTACTATGGCTTTTTTCATTACAGAAGATATCTGAATTTTTCAGAGAACAAATATCCGTTAGATTCATGGCAGAATATCACGGAGGAACGTTTAAACGATACTTGCCTGAAAAAATATAATCTGAACGATGACTGTATCCGAAACCTGGTTGAAACATACGACCTGGTTTTATCGGAAGAAAAAAATATTGCAAAAATGCCGGACAGAAATGCATCTGTGTATGAGCAATATAAAAATGGAAGATCCTTAAATATCCGGGATCTGGATCTGGTGCGAGATATCATTGCTGCTAAGCATCCGGATTATCTGGATACCTTTGATGAAGTGATGAAAGGCAGGAAAACCTGCCTTTGCAATATGTATATCATGAAAAAAGAGCTTTTTCATGAATACATGAGTTGGTTGTTTGATATCCTTTTTGAGTTTGAGAAGAAAGCCGACATGAGCGAATATACGGTTGAAGGGTATCGTACTCCCGGACACCTTGCGGAACGTTTGCTGACTGTGTTCTGTTGGTATACGGAGAGAAAAAAGAATCTCAGGGTAAAAAAGCTCCAGACAATCATCTTCCTGAAAACAGATCAGAAGATGACGTTAGCTCAGGCGAAAAAAACAGCTCCTGCTTTTGACACGAACAATGTAGCAATTGCGGTTGCTGCGAATGATTATTTTATTCCGTATTGCGCGACATTTTTGAAATCGATGGCAGAGCATAGCGATAGTGATAAGAACTATGATATTCTTTTACTCTCTCAGGACGTTTCAGATATCAACGTAAAGAACGTGAAAAAAATGCTTTCTGCGTGGAAAAATATTTCTCTGCGGGTGCTCGATCCGAGTGTATTGATTGACCAATATACATTCCATATTGAGGGACATTTTAGCAAAGAAACTTACTATCGTCTTGTACTGCCAGAGTTACTGCCGAATTACGATAAAGTTCTTTATCTTGATTCGGATATGATCGCGATGGATGACGTTGCAAAGATTTATGATGAAAATATTGATGGTTATCTCCTGGCAGCGTGCCATGACGCAGATACCGCTGGATTATATAACGGATATCGGAAGGATAAAAAAGATTATACCGATAAGATCCTGAAATTAAAAGAGCCCTACCAGTATTTTCAGGCTGGTGTCTTGCTTTTAAACCTTGAGGAATTCCGCAAACGATATACAACAAAACAGGTTCTGGACTTTGCAGTTTCGGAAAAGTGGCAGCTGCTGGACCAGGATATTTTAAATAAACTGTGTGAAGGCGCTGTCAAATATATTGATATGAGCTGGAATGTTATGGTCGATTTTGCCGGTGTAAGAATCAATCAGATCATCGCATTGGCACCGAGATGGCTGAACGAAATGTACCACGAAGCCAGAAAAGATCCGAAGATCATTCACTACGCAGGCCCGCAAAAGCCATGGTTTGAACCGGAAATGGATTTTGGAATGCAGTTCTGGGAGTGTGCGAGAGGGACAGCGTATTATGAAATTATGCTGGGACGGATGAATGCGCAATACAATAAACCAGGTCATATGAATAAGCGAAAAGGAAATATCAACATATTCCATCGAGGATTACAATGTGTAGAAGATCATGGAATAGTATATACTATTGGTTATCTGCCGAAATATCTATGTAAAAAAATAAACGGAGATGATAGAAAATGAAAGCGTTACTTACGATCATTGTGCCAGCATATAATGTAGAAAAATATATTGCTGATTGTTTAAATAGTTTAATTCATCAGTCACAGATGAATCATAAAATTGTAATTGTAAATGATGGTTCAATTGACAAAACAGAAGAAATTTGTCTGGAATTTAAGAAAAATAATGAAGATTTAATTACATATGTATACCAGGAAAATAAGGGACTAGGTGGAGCACGAAATACAGGAATGCGTTATGTAGACACTCCATTTTTGTGCTTTTTAGATAGTGATGATTGGCTTAACAATCGTTTTGTTGAATGCTTTAGCAAAATGATAGAAAATACAGACGAATTACCAGAATTAGTATTTACGCTTCCATGGGTATTTGATACTGTCACGAGACGTGTGATGGAGTGGAAAGATAAAGATCTGTATGATCAGATTTTTGACTCAAAATCGGGAGATTCAAGAGTAATAACAAACACGAGAAACAACCCGGAATTATATGCATTGGAAGTGAATGCATGCAGAAAAATTTATAAGACGGATTTTTTGAAAAAACAAGATTTTCAATTTCCATTAAAATTGAAATGGGAAGATATACCAGGACATTTTCAGTTGCTACATGAGGCTAATACATGTATGGCATTGCCAGAGATTGGCTTTTTCTATCGCATAAATCAGGGGGGGCAAATTACATCTGGCGGAGGGGTATCACGCTTGGACATGATTCCGATATTCAAACAACTGTTGGATGTTCAAAAAAACTTTGACTTTAATTTAATTGAAAGAGCATATGTATTAAGAGTTATCATTGATTTTAGCATGTGGAGTGTAGATGTTACAAATCAGCAATATATTGGAAAATTGCTTGAAGAACTTCATAAACTGTATCAGACTTTTCCACAAAAAGATATTAGCTATTATTTAACTAATATTTCAAAAAATAGAAAGAAGGAAAAACGATTTATTGATGCTTTGTGTGGGAAGGAGTATGGAAATCTTGCTGATTATCGAATAAGAGAAAAAGTAATTGAAAAACATGTCAGCGGAAAGAAAAATATTATTAAAGGCGGAATCCAGTGCATATGTGATCATGGACTTAGTTATACATTGGTTTTAATGTGCAGAAAGTTCTATTCTGTAATTAATAAAAATTGAATGGAGATGAACAAATGAACGAAATAAGTTGTTTCTTAAACTCCAATCCAGAAATAAAAAATGTAGCACTACTGATTGGAAATAAATATACATACGAAAACTTGAGAGAATTTGTTAAGGATATTAGTATTGATCATTTAATAGTGATTAATCCATTTCCAGATTCCAAAATAAAAGAAATGCGAAAGCAGTTAGAGTATGATAGGAATTATATGTCTTTTAACATATCTATATTAATTGAATTTATGGATATAAATACGTTTAATGGAATGGATGGAAACTGGGCATTATGTGCAGAGTGGATTGAAGCGGATTTATTATTGAATGTGAATAAATGGAAGCCTGCATATCTATTAGCGGATTTATGGAAAGATTATATAACAGCTTTCAAAGTGTGGGAAGCTTATAAAAATTCTGCGGTACATATTTTGATTAAAACGCGTAGATGGGGTAAGGCAGATCAGATTTTAGAATGGGATAGTGGAGAAAATGGAGATGTGGAATTAAGTGTTATTTTCCCAATGTATAATGTGGAAAAATACCTTGATCAGTGTATTGAGAGTGTGACAGCATGGAAAGCACCTTATGTAGAGTTCTTGTTTGTAAATGATGGATCTCCAGATAATTCAAGAGAGGTTGTGCTGAAATGGGCAAAGGAAGATCCAAGAATTAAACTTTTGGATAAACCCAATGGAGGATGTGCATCTGCCAGACAATATGGATTTGATCATGCAAAGGGAAAGTATATTGGTTTTATTGATCCGGATGATTATATTGACGAGAGTATGTATAGAAAACTTTTGCGTGCAGCCATGACTGGATCTTATGACATTAGTTATTGCGGATATAATGAGTATTATGAAGACACGAAGACACAGAAACGTGTAGATGATGCGTTAGGTGTGCCATATTGTGATGGTACTACAAACACACAGGAAATACTCAATTTAATTACATATTGCCGTGTTGCAATCTGGCGAGGCATATATAAAGCAGAAATGCTTAAAAAGAATAACATTCATTTTTATACGGACTTGCGTAGATTTGATGATCTTCCGTTTAAAGTAGAAACATTTGCGGCAGCTAAATCAGTCATAGCGGTTCCGGAATATTTATATTATTACAGACTTGCAAGACCCGGACAAGATGTTGCGGCAGATGACGAGCGTTTATATGTTCATTTTGATATCTTTAAGTATTTGAATAAATCGATTGCTGATAAAAATGATGGCTTCTTAACAGATCAGCTACAGATGTGCAAGATACAGACGCATCTATATGCATTAAGAAAAATAAAAGATGAGTTTAAAGAATATTATATTAAACATGCAAAGGAGGATTTAGATAGTACAGGAATATTTGAAAGGACATATGAGCTTGCACGCGAAAGAATTGGTCAGGAAAATGCGGACTATTACAAAGCAATCGAACAGAATAATGTGAAAATATTTAGTAATTACAAATAAATATTGTTTGTGACTAATTGCTCGAAGGGGAAGTAATTCAAGAAGAAAGAAACGAAGTTGTTGAGTTACGCAAGGGAATTGAAAATTTAAATAAAAAATTAACGATATGAGTAAACTGCTTACGTTGGCTGTAGACAGACAATATTATTTTAAATAATTTACTAATCCAGAAATTGCAGAATATTCCGGACCATGGGATTTTGCTTTGTGGTAATTATGGAAACCCCAATACTGGGGACGAGTGGATGATGGATACAATGATATCCTACATTAGACGGTATGCAACAAGAAAAATAACGATTATGATGGAACCTAATCGGCTGTTTGATCCATTGGTATACTTGAAATATGGGATTGAATATATCCATTATCCCAAAACAGTGTACGATTATGGTGAGATTGAAAAAAATTCGATGTATTGATTTTTGGCGGTGGAGCAATTATTGAGGACGGTGTCTACTGGGAAGCTTATGATTATGGAATTAATATTTGCAGAACCATCGAAGATTTACCATTGAAGCTTATTGCAAAACAGAAGAAAGTTCTTTGCATAGGCCTTAGTACAAGTACTGAATTAAATAATCAAGAATATACTTATAACTATAAATGAGCAAGTTCGTGATTTTGCATAAAAGAAAGACACCTTGAATTCGATTGTGTTGTATAATGAAAGTGCCCAAACTAACATTTGCAGCATTCACGAAAGAAGGTGTCTCCTGCAAATACTATACATCATTCAGCATTCATATACAACCAGTTTAAAAATTAAATTTATGCAAATCGTATTCTAATCGAATGATCAATCATCTTATGAGTATCCTGATTAGCATCTTTCTTTCTGGATACCATGGGAAAACCACGGATTTTGCTAAAAACAGTTCTTGCCACAGAACTACAATTGCCCATTTCCTCAACTCTGGGAAGTAGGATGAATTATTGCTTTCAGATACGTTAAAAAAGTTTGTCATTGAGATTATTTATTCAGAAGCAGCCCGCACTAGAAAACTTGTTTTTTGTATTGTTGACGATACGATAGCTTCAAAGACAAAGCCTTCGTCACAGGATCTGCATCCGATTGAAGATGCGTATTTTCACCAATCTCATTTGAAGGGAAAACAGGACTATGGGCATCAGGCAGTTTCGGTTATGCTTTCCTGTAACGACATTGTTTTGAATTATGCTTTTGTGCTGTATAACAAGGCAATTTCTAAAATTGACATTGTTCAAGATATCGCAAGGGAACTGCCAACTCCTCCGGTAAAGTCTTATTTTCTTTGTGACTGTTGGTACGTTTCTGAAAAAATAATCAACACCTTTGCGATATAAGGATTTCATACCATTGGTGCTTTGAAAACAAATCGTTTGCTGTACCCGTCAGGAATGAAAAAGAAGCTCAGTGAACTGGCTGCCGAATTATCCATAACACATAAGAACTTTGACCTTGTGACAGTCAAAGGCAGAAACTATTATGTGTACCGATATGAAGGAAATCTCAACGGTATAGAAAACGCGATTGTTCTTTTCAGCTATCCTGAAAAAGCATTTGGAAAACCGAAAGCACTAAGGGCTTTTCTTTGCATGGATGTGTCTTTATCCACAAATGAAATCCTGGACAATTACGTATGCAGGTGGCCAATTGAAGTGTTTTTCCGCCAATGTAAGGATAAGCTGGCGCTGGACAGCTATCAAATCCGTTCTGCACAGGGAATCCGAAGATATTGGTTGATTATGTCATTCGCACACTATATGTGTGTTGGTGGAACTGGTGAAATCTGTTCTTTTGAAACAGGGTATCACAAGATCAGTGGCATAATCCAGATGGAAAAATATCGCATCCTCTATCAATGTGCGAGGCAATGCAATGATTTTGATTCCTTTTTAAAGTCCGTGGTGTAGTTTTGTGCAATTTTTCAAATTTGCTCATTTATAGCATATAATTAACAATCTATTTGAAAATGAACTGTAATTAGTATTTTGGAGGAAGAATATAAAAATAGATAAACTTTAGTCTAATATGGGAGAGAACATAGATGAATAATATCCTTATTAAAGACATTCTTTTTGGAAAGACTGATGCGAGTAATGAACTTCAGGAAGTAGGCAATCAATATTTTTTGAAATCATTTTTACCCTATGAGAAATATAAAATCAGTGAGTTTTTGAATGGAGCTCGATATTATATAATAGGCAGAAAGGGAACTGGAAAGACTGCGCTACTTAAGTACCTTGAATGTAGATTTGCGGAGAATGAAGAGAATTTGGTTATTCCTATTCGATTTAAATCTGATTTTGATTCGTTAGATAAAAAAAAGATTAGAACCGCAGCCATTAACGTGCAAGATGAAATTGTCGATAATGACAATGGTGATAATATCGTTAAATCATATGTTATAGCATGGAAAGTTTATCTGATTTATTTAATATTTAAAAATCAGGAATCTTTACGAAATGAATTTGTAGTATTTGATCCATATACTGATCAATATAAGACCCTCTGGACGTTATTAAAGGTCCTTTATGGAGAAAACGATAGCAACAAAATTGTCCCCAAAATCACTAAAGGAACTGTTGAAATTTCTGCAGATTTGGAGAAAAAAATTTCAGCATCTGTAAAGTTGGAGATTGAATTAAGAGAAAAGGAAAAAACCGTAAACTATGAGCTTATATGCAAAAAAATCATTCAATTATATAAGGAATTGATTGGCGGAAGTAATTCTGCATATATACTTATAGATGAATTGGAATTGTCGATAGCAACGAAAAAGCAACGTACAGCTGATATTGAATTAATTAGAGACCTAATATTAGCAATAGACGCTTTAAATAAGATATCAAAATCACAAGGGTATAATGTGAAAATATATGCATCAATCAGATCGGACGTGTTGGATAGTGCATTGTCTAGCGGCTATGAAATTAATAAATGTATCGAAGATTTTGGAGTAACTATCGAATGGTTTCAAAAGGGAGGAAATTATACAGATAATCCATTATTGAAAATAGTTGAAACCAAAATACATGCATCAGAAATTGCTCAAAATGTACCAGAATCAGAAGATGTATGGAAAAAATATTTTGATGATAGAATAAATAATATAGAAGTTAGGAAGTACATTTTAAATTATTCATGGTACCGTCCAAGAGATATTATAAGAATGCTTTTACTTGTTCAGGATCAATGTCAATATGGAGAGACTAAAATTAATCAAGAAAAATTTGATAGAGCTTTGCGGGAATATTCTAATTTAATGTGGAACGAGCTTAAAGAAGAAATGGCATTGAAATATTCTCCAGATGATATCAAGGCTATAAAAAGAATATTAAATGGTATAAATGTTCCTTTTACATTTATGTCCTTGAATACACGAATTGATACGTACGCATTAATGTATGATTATGTGGATACATTCAGAAAAAAAACTAAAATTCCTGAATTTTTGGAACAATTATTTGAATGGGGATTAATTGGAAATTCTGGCGAGCGTATGGTTTTTAAATTTTTAGGATACAAGGAAATAGATATTTCTAAACCTATGATTATACATACTCCATTAAGAAATTTCTTTGAGGTTGTATAGAACTTGATATAATGTCTAAAGAGATATAGGCTTGATTAACATTTGATGAAAGCGAGAATAAAAATGTTAAATGTAAATATATGGCTTGCCAATGCCGCTCAAAAAAGTATAAAACTCTTATATGGGTTTATGATATTAAGTATTCTTATATGCTGTGTTTTGTTTGTTGATATTGGCTATGGTCGAGACATTCATAACAATTATTTACCTACACTAATATTAATTCCCTTTGGAATGATTTTCATGTTTGGAATATTAACATGTTTAGAGAAAGGCGATTTTTCTTCTAAATATATAGTTTATATTGCACTTGTACTGTTTGCAATACAAGTCTATAGTACCTGGAATTATTATTTTTATACAGATTGGGATTCTTCGACATTAACAATGTTTGCAAGTGCTTTTGCTCATGGAGAAGATGTCTCGTGGTTATCATGGTATTTTTCGAGATATCCTAATAATATTTTCTTGGGTGTCATTTTTGCAGGTATAGAGAAGATAGTCCATTGTATTGGATTACATCCTTTAGAATATTTCTCACTTATAGTGGTTCAATGTGTGATTGTGTCAATTACTGGAGTATTGCTGTTTAAAATAATAATAGGACTGTTAGATAATGAGACATTTGCCTATTTAGGGTACATATTGTACACTTTAATAGTTGGACTCTCTCCATGGGTTTCCATTCCATATTCAGATGCCATTGGATTGTTTTTCCCAACAATGATTTATTATTTATACATAAATCGTAATAAACATAAAAACAGTTTAGTGGTATGGATGAATATAGCCGTTTTCACATGGATAGGTTATAAAATAAAACCACAAGTAATTATTTTATTCATTGGCATTGTATTAATAGAAATACTCTCCTTTATAAAAGAAAAAACAGTATATAAAAAAACAATCATAGGTATATTAATAGGAATAATCATAGCTGAATTCGGAGTAAATACACTAATAAATAAAGTTCCACTGACAATAGATGAAAACCAATCATTTGACATTGAACATTATTTTATGATGGGAATGAACCCGGATGTTATGGGCGTGTATTCTGAAGAAGATGTTCAATTTTCAAGTTCTTTTTTATCAAAAGAACTACGCAAAAAAGCCGATTTAAGGGAGGCATTTATGAGAATTAATCAAATGGGTGTTACAGGATGTGTAAAACAAGAAATTAGAAAAACACTTACAAATTACAATGATGGTACTTTTTGTTGGGGGGGGAAGGAACCTTCTTTGTAACCGTTTTTGATGAGAAACAATTGCCAGGCAATAATTTATTACGTGGCTTATATTATACGAGAGATTATGCAGATATTGGAAGATATTATTCGGTTTGGTCTAATTTCGAACAAATGTTATGGATGACTATTTTGGTAATGAATGTTGTTTCAATATTTGCAAAAAAAGCAAATTCTGTAAATGTACTTATGTTAGGTATTGTTGGATTAACGATTTTCGAATTACTGTTTGAAGCACGGGCCCGTTATTTGTTTTCTTATATTCCTCTTTATATAGTAATATCTATTTACGGGATAGGAGTCATAAGAGAAAAGAAAATTTCAATATAGAAGACTTGAAATTATGAATGCTTGAACTATGGAGATCCGTACAGCTCTGTTATTAATATTTCGAATATACAAGTAAATTTATACTAAGAGTATCGTTAAAAAAATATATTTATTTGCAGAATAAGCTGATGAACAACTAAAAGTATATTCGTAATATAACAGAGAGGATTTTTAATCATGACAAAAATCAGAAATTTACTTTCATCCACAATTTGGATATGTTTTGTAATTTTAGCAATTTTGATGTTCGAGTTTTCAATTACAGGGGTTAAAGTAGAACCGGGTCTTTCATTTGTTATAGCAATACCAATCATAGTGTTGCTATTTGGAAGATGGGATAAAGAATGTAAAATAAATTATAAGTATATTGTGGCAATATTTTTTATTGTCGGAATTATATTTAGATCACTTCCACTAATATTAAATTGGAACTATACTTGCATTAATGACTTAAGTGATACAGGGGTTCATTATTTTGGTGCGCAGGAGTTGGCAGAAGGTTTCTTAGGAGATAATATAGTAACATACGAGAAAATGTATCCTTATCTTTTTCCATATACGTTTCTTTTATCAATCTTTGTGAGACTTTGTTTTGGACATATTGACTGCGCAATTATTCTGTCAAACCTTTTTTTCGATTACTGTGGAATTTTTTTACTATATAAAATTTTACATAAAATGAAGGGAAAAAAGAACGCAGTTTTCGGAATGATTATCTCTCTGGTAAATCCGTTTTCAATAATAGCATGTTGGTGTTCATTAAATTTAATTGTAGTAAACTTCCTTTTATTATTAGTGATAACTATCTGTATAAATATTATTCATAAAAAGGCAAATAAAAAATTTTTATTAACGTGTTTTGCATTGGGAATAGCAGTTACCTTGGCTAACTACTTTCGACCATTATTTTCAGTTGTTCTGATAGCGATGATTATCATTCTGTTTATGAGATACTTAAAGGACAGAGACAGAACGCTGATATTAGGAATATTAGTAATGACCTGCACAATGGTAATATTATCGCAGATAACCAATAGAGCAATTAATAAAATTGTGAATGAGAATGTAATGAACAATACAGGTGGATGGAATTTTTATGTTGGAAGTAATTACGAATCCAAAGGACAATGGACAGCATCAGACAGAGATTATTTCTTTGGTGAGATAACACCTTATTATCCAGCAGACATAGCGCGTGAGATGATTATGGAAAAGGGAATTGAACGCTATTCTGATTATTCATTGAAAATGTTTATAACACATATTGCAAATAAGATGTCAGTTTTATTTGCAAATGAGGGCAATGCAATATATGATATCCGGTATTGCTTGGGAATCAATAATGAAAGCGCACTTTATTTAATATGTTCAAGCATGGTGTCATTGTATTTTGCATTAATCGTATTTGGGAGTTTGTTTAGCTGTATATTCAAAAGGAAAAATGATGAGTTTATCTTATTATTAAGATTGTTATTATTGGGATTTACATCAGCCTTTGTACTGGTGGAAGTAATGAATAGATATACATTTATTATATATCCAGTGCTAATCATAATAACCGCATTATTTGTAGATGACTGGGCAGAACTATATAGAATTTTGAAAGAATACAGTAGAAGGGAGACTAAGCTATATGCAGATAAGAGTTGAAGACAAAATAGTTTTTTGGTTTAGAAAGCATAAAAATAGTTTATTTTTTTAATGATAAATTTTTTCGGAATACTCATAAGGTGTTCCGGATTTTCATTCCTATCAGGAGACATGCAAGAGTTTTTACTTCCTTGGTTTAATAGTATGGAAAATGTGTGTGTGGGGGGTAGCAGCACTTGAATACCAAATTGGAGATTACAATGTCTTGTATCAGATAATTATTGCGCTGATAACATACATTGATTGTAATCCGATTTTTATGTATAAGTGTATTTCAATATTATTCGATTATACGCTGGCTGCATCAACAGCATGGTTTGTTTTAAAAATCACTAACAATAAAATTTTTGAAATTCAATTTAATATAATATATGGTGCAGTTTTATTCTTGCCGACAGTTTTATTGAATCCATCTTGTTGGGGACAATGTGATTCTATATATACAACATTTCTGATTTTGACTTTATTTTTCATATATGATGAAAAATATGTACGCGCATTTATAATGTTAGGATTAGGGTTTGCGTTTAAACTACAAATGATTTTTATTGTGCCATTTATTATTAGTTACTAATTTAACAATCAGAGATTTAGCATAATACATATCTGCATCTCGATAATTACATTTTGGCGCACAGGGATTTTAGCTTTTATAAATGGGAGAAACTTACTTGCTCCTTTTACAATATATGCCAGTCAGACAATAACATACGAGCATATGTATATGAACTTCCCTAGTTTTTGGCTAATAGTTGGAGATGATTATAACAGTTTGAAATCTTTTTCCATTATTTTCACAATGGTACTTCTTGGTACAGGAATGTACATAATGCTATCTAAGAAGATAAAAATGGATACGCTGGAAGACTATATAAGCATTGCCGCAGGATTTGTTTGGACATGTTTAAGGTTTTTGCCGGCAATGCATGAACGGTATTCATATCCACTAGATATTTTATTGCTGATACTGGGAACTTTGAATAAGAAATATTTAATATATGCGGTTGTATCTGTAATGTTAAGTACAATTACATATGGTCATTATTTGTTTGGAACAGAGGGAATAACGCAGTATCACGCAATTCTGTATGTATTGATCTATATAAAATATATTAGAACGCTATTAAATAACAACACAAAAGATCAGAAAGGTGAAATTTGAAATGAATAGCATATTATATATTGTCATCCCATGCTACAACGAAGAAACCGTTCTTCCCATCACATCAAAAATGTTTTTAGACAAGCTGACATCATTGATTCGCTCAAATAAGATCTCTGATAGTAGCCGAATCTTATTTGTCAATGATGGTAGCAAAGATAAAACATGGGAAATCATTTGCAACCTGGCGAGGCAGGATGAGCATTTTATCGGCATTTCTCAGAGCCGTAACCGCGGACATCAAAATGCGGTTCTTGCCGGTTTGATGGAAGCAAAAGACAAATGTGATATTACGATTTCCATCGACTGTGATGGTCAGGATGATATCAATGCCATGGATGAAATGGTTGAGCAGTATCAGAAGGGCTGCGAAATCGTATACGGTGTCAGAAGCAGACGTGATACGGATACATTTTTTAAGCGTTTTACAGCGGAAGGATTCTATAAGCTTTTAAACTGGATGGGGGCAGAAGTTGTCTATAATCATGCAGATTATCGACTGGTTTCAAGTCGTGTTCTGAAAGAATTTGCAAATTTCAAGGAAGTCAATCTGTTCCTGCGCGGAATGTTCCCGCTGGTCGGCTTTAAGAGCACCAGCGTGTATTATGAGAGACATGAACGAATCGCAGGGGAAAGCCATTATCCGCTTTCTAAAATGCTGGCACTTGCCTTTGATGGAATTACCAGTCTCAGCGTAAAACCGATTCGGATCATTACGGCTCTTGGAACCGTGATTGCCGGACTAAGCTTTCTCGGGGTGATCTGGTCGATCGTTATGCGGCTCATGGGCAATGCGGTCGCCGGATGGTCCAGCATGATCTGCATTATCTGTCTCCTCGGAGGTGTCCAGCTGGTCTGCCTTGGTGTTCTTGGAGAGTATATCGGAAAAATCTATATGGAAGTAAAGCATCGTCCGAGATATATTATCAGTGAGCGGACAGAGGAGAAGAAAGATACAGACGGAGATACAGAGAAATGATAATGCAGTTATTCAAAAAATATCAGCAGCCAATTTTATATCTCTTTTTTGGAGTTTGTACAACTGCTGTTAATATTATTACATACTATCTGTGTGCGCATCCGCTGCATTTATCTGTTGTAGCGAGTACCTGTATCGCATGGGTCATATCGGTATTATTTGCGTATATTACGAATAAGTGGTGGGTATTTGAGAGCAAAAATCTTCAGCTTCGTGCCATGATGCAGGAATTTGTGTCATTCGTATCGTGCAGATTATTTACTGGGGCATGCGATCTGCTGATCATGTATGTTTTTGTGGATTGCATGGGGATGAATGACCTTTTTATTAAGATTGCTTCAAATGTGCTTGTTGTGATTTTAAATTATGTAGCGAGTAAATTGATTATTTTCAGGAAAAAAGGATAAGGCAGGAAATACAAAAGAGTGGAAGCAATAATCTGGATCGCAGCGGCGATCATTGTATATTTTACAGGGACCGGAAAGAAACAGGGGCAGGGAAAGGAGCGGAAAGAGAAAGTTTATCTCGGCTGTTCTCTATTCGCAGCGCTATGCTGTGAATTTGCGATCAAGGTGGTGTTCCATATCCACTACCTGTCGATATGGCTGATCCTAACGTACGCGCTGATCGCGGCGCAGTGCAGCCGGATGTTGTGGATCTTCATTTGCATACCGGAGAAACGGAAGCAGGTTTATTCCATGTCGATCAAGATGGCGGTCGGTATGGGGATCCTGGCGTTTTACTATGTGAATCTTTCTCGTGATGTGATCGGCGTCACGAAGATCGCAAACCAGTTTCCGCCGGTGAGTACGGGGATGGCGGATCTCATGCTCCTTGCGGCCACTGCGATCTGGATCTATGGAACGGACGTGCTCCGGCGGTTTCCGGAGTGTGCGAGGGCGATCTACTGGATCTTTCTGGCGATCACTCCGTTTCTTGCATTTTTCCTCGAGGAACTCTGCTGGAACCCGTCGGTGACGGGGATCAGCCTTTTAAACGGGGAGCTGAATGTCCTAATCTATCTGATTCTGGAAGTGATCTTTGTGTGCCTGATGCAGAAAGGGACGCTCGGGCTTCAGGCGTTGTATATCTTTGCGTGGCTTGTCGGTGCGCTCAATTATTATCTCTTGAAGTTCCGCGGGCAGCCGTTCCTTGCAACGGATATTTTTGCACTGCGGACCGCGATGTCGGTCGCAGGGCAGTATACGTTTGAGGTCGCGGAAGAGCTGGCGTTTACGTTTCTGATCCTGTATTTTCTGTTTACCTGTATGTGGGCGCTTGGAAAGATGGAAATTTTTCAGAAGAGAACGGGAAAGAAACGGATCCTGATAAAGGGCTGCGGAGCGATCGGGGCAGCTGCGGCGTTGTTTTTCTGGATCGGCAGCTATGATTTCCCGGATACTTACAATATTTGGATTGATTTCTGGGCGCAGGTAAATACATATCAGACAACCGGTTTTGCTCCGGCGTTTATCTCATTCTGGCAGAGGATGAAGATCAGTAAGCCGGATGGGTATACGGAGCAGAGTGCGGAACAGATTTTTGATGAGTACGGGGCAGCGGAAGCTCCTGCGGAAACGGAGAAGAAAGATACCGGCGAGCAGCCGATGATCATTACGATCATGAATGAATCGTTCAGTGATCTGAGTGTTCTGGGACCGCTCGCATGTACGGAGGATGATCTTGCGTTTTTCTATTCGCTGAAGGATGATCCGCATACGATCGAGTATGGATGGGATTATGTTTCGACCCGCGGCGGCGGAACGTCCACGACGGAGTTTGAATATCTGACGGGGGATTCGATGACCTATACAAACGGGATCAATCCGTACTCCAGCTTTGATTTCACGAATGTGCCGTCCATGGTCTCGATCCTAAAGGAGCAGGGCTACCACACGATCGCGATGCATCCGGAAAATCCGGAGAACTGGCGAAGAAGTGTTGTGTATCCGAAGCTTGGATTTGATGAGTTTCTGTCGATCAGTGCGTTTGAGGACAGTGAGCGGACGGTCTGGAACCGGGTGTCTGATCTTGGGGATTATCAGAAGCTGATCGAGGTCTATGAGGCGCAGACGGAGCCGACCTTTATTTTTAATGTCACGATGCAGAATCATGGCGGATATGACGGGATCGGGGAGCTGAAGCCGGAGGAGATCGTCGATGTCGATGAGGAATACAGCGGGTATTCGGATCTTCAGATGTATGAGTCGCTGATCGCGAAGTCGGATCAGGCGCTCTCGTATCTGATCTCCTATTTTGAGCAGGTGGACCGGCCGGTACTTATCTGTTTCTTCGGGGATCATCAGCCGGCGCTGAATGGGGACTTTGAGAATGCACTCAGGGAAGCCGGGAGAGAGGACACGGATACGGATCTTACGATGACGGAGAAGATCTATACGGTGCCGTATTTTATCTGGAGCAATTATGAGATCCCGGAGGATTATTCGATGAAGGATTCCCAGGGAGAAGATGTGATCAGCACGAATTATCTCGGGACGCTGGTCCGGAAGTATGCGGGGCTGGAGCTGTCCGCGTATGACCGTTACCGGATGAACCAGAGAGAGCAGATCCCGGTGTTTAATTTCGCGGGATATATGACCGCGGATGGGGACTGGTATGATCTTTGGGCGGAGAATAGTTACAGGGAATGGATCGAGAGGTACCGGACAGTGCAGTATTATGCGTTGTTTGATAGGAAGAGGAATGGGAGGTATTTTGTGGGGGAGTGAGGAATTCCTATTCTTGCAATCAACATTCCCCTATGATAAAATATAGTACAGTATATTCGTAGGAAGAGGTAGATGAGATCCTATAATCCGAAGATTGTTATACAGGCTGAAGAATGATGATGAATTAGGATAAAAATATTAAATCACAAAGCAGACCATACGAAAGCTTATACGGTCTGCTTTTGTCTCATAATGGATCAAAAAGATGTGATGCTGCTGTAGGAGGTGACGGGCGCATATGAAAATAAAAAAGCTGACTTTGAGTAATTTCATGGCTTTTGAAAACTTACAATTGGATTGGTCGGATAATATTAATGTTATCTGCGGAGAGAACAGTACCGGAAAGACAACATTACTGAAGGCGATGTATTCTCTTATTAAGCCTTTAAATGAAGTAAATCGTGAAAATTTGACAAAGGAGATGGAAGAGCAGTATTTTGTGAAAAAACTGCAGGGAGTTTTTCGACCGGATGAAATGAAACTGGGGCGTTTGGTGAGTCGAAAAAGAGGAAACAAGAGAACAGATTTTTCGGTGGATCTTGATAAAAAACAGAAAGTCTCGGCTGGATTTAGCCGTGGACAGGCGAATCATGCAGATATCAATATTATAAAAAACAAATTTGCGGAGAAATATGAAGCGATTTACATTCCGACAAAAGAAATGATCTCTACGGTGGAACATTTCGTGACACTATATGAGGAGTATCATATTGACTTTGAGGAAATGTATTACGATCTTGCAAAACTTTTGGACCGTCCTCTTTCCAAGGGACCAAATACAAATGAGCAGAATCAGATTTTAAGCAGTCTGGAAGATATTATGAAAGGTAATATCGTGCAGAGAGATAAAAAGTTTTATTTTAAAATAAAAGGTGAAGGCGAATTTGAGATGGGATTGCTTTCTGATGGGTACAGAAAATTATCGATGATCATCTATATGATTCTGTCGGGGAGTCTGAACAGGAATACGATCTTATTCTGGGACGAGCCGGAGACAAATATGAATCCGAAAATGATCCGCCCGATCGTACAGGCATTGGTTGCTCTGGCTCAGATGGGGGTACAGGTTTTTGTATCAACACACGATTATTTTATTCAGCAGGAATTTAATATGGTTGCATCTTATCCGGAATTGAACCCCTCGAAGCTGGATGTACGCTTTTTATCTTTATACAGAGACGAAAAGACACATGATGTCCACTATGAGATGACTCATTCGGCTTCAGACCTTGCGCATAATGCGATTATGCAGGAGTTTGATGCGATGTACGACAGAGAACAGAGGATTATTTATGGTAATTAAAGAAGAAAGCGGATTGAAATTTGGTTTTCCCGAAAAAAGCATAGTGATCAAGTTTGATGATACGTTATTTTATCGAGATTATTTCAATAGATTTCCAGGATCAAAGGGTATCGATTTTGTTTCTGTAAGTCCGAATCAGATTGCATTTATAGAGGTGAAAAACTGCAGAGGCGATGAGGGTAATTGCAGATGGAGAATTGCACCGGATAACAAGAAAAAGGAAACAGCCAGTACAACTCTTGATCTTACAGGAAGAGATAGCCTGGATATTGAAGTAACACAGAAAGTAGCTATGACAATAGCTTCCATAATCGGAGCAAAGTCATTCGGGGATAAAAAAGATTGTCTGAGTGAATTTGACAAGTTTATCCAGTTTTTGTCATCTGAATCGTTTTCGGATGACTCAAAAAAGAAATATGTAATCTTGTTTCTGGAAGGAGATTTTGGAAGCAAAACGCGCAGCAAAAAGATGATCATGCAGTCATTACAGGACAGTATGAACCGGAAGCTGAGATGGTTCAATTGCAGAGTATCTGTTGTTGATTCTGATTCGTATGATCCGAAAGTGTTTCAGATTACAAGTTGAGAGAAGGTCGCTTTAAGCTTATTTTGAATCATATAATGTTAAGCTATGGATGGTTTAGATTGCTGGCGAAGACAAAGGAAATAAATTATCAGGAGAACATCACAAAATGAAGAATGTAACACTTGTTATCATGGCCGCTGGGATCGGCAGCCGTTTTGGCGGCGGAATTAAACAGTTGGAGCCGGTTGGGCCGAATGGAGAGATTATTATGGATTATTCGATCCATGATGCGCTGGAAGCGGGATGCAATAAGGTTGCCTTTATTATCCGCAAGGATATCGAGAAGGATTTTAAGGAGATTATCGGAAAACGGATCGAGAAGCTGGTTCCGGTCGAGTATGCATATCAGTCGGTGGATGAGCTTCCGGGCGGGAGAAGAAATACCTGGGGAAGAACGAAACCGTGGGGAACCGGACAGGCGGTCCTTTGCGTGAAGGATATCGTGAAGGAACCGTTTATCGTGATCAATGCGGATGACTATTATGGCAAAGAGGCGTTTGTAAAGCTGTATCAGTATATGACAACGGAAATGGATGTGGATGCGCCGGTTTATGATATCTGCATGGCAGGATTTATTCTTTCCAATACGCTGAGCGAGAACGGCGGCGTGACTCGCGGTGTCTGCACGGTAGACGGGGACGGATATCTGCAGCGTGTGACAGAGACATATGAGATCCAGATGAAAGATGGAGAGTTGACGGCGTGCGATGATGAAAAGAAACCGGTTTCCGTAAATGCAGGTCAGCATGTTTCGATGAACATGTGGGGACTTCCGCCGAGATTTTTGGAACTGTTAGAGGGCGGATTTGCTGAATTTTTGGACGAACTTGGCGAGGATGCCATGAAAAAGGAGTATCTGCTCCCGAAGATCATCGATAAGCTTTTAGCGGAACAGAAGGCCTGTGTGAAGGTCCTGGAGACGGGAGACCGGTGGTTTGGCGTTACTTATAAGGAGGACAAGCAGGTGGTTGTGGACTCGATCCGGGAGCTGATTGCGAAGGGAATTTATAAGGACGAACTGTTTTCATAATGGTTTCAGGTCGGCTGAAAAGGTTTGATCGGTCTGGGAATGCGTTAAGCGAGTAGAAATGTTCTGATGGCTGCTTGCGGCCACAGGTAAGAAAAAAATTAAATGATTTTGTGAAGGAGAGAGAAGATGTACGATTATTTAGTAGTGGGCGCCGGTCTTTACGGAGCAGTGTTTGCACATGAGGCAAAGAAACATGGAAAATCAGTTTTAGTGATCGATAAGCGTCCGAATATTGCGGGAAATGTTTATACGGAGGACATCGAGAAGATCCATGTACATAAATATGGCGCGCATATTTTCCATACGAACAACCGGAAGGTGTGGAATTATGTCAATCAGTTTGCAGAGTTCAACCGGTTTACGAATTCTCCGGTGGCAAATTATCATGGGGAACTGTATTCACTGCCGTTCAATATGTACACGTTTAATAAGATGTGGGGTGTTGTGACGCCGGAGGAGGCAGCTGAAAAGATTGAAGAACAGAAGAAGGCGGCCGGGATCGCGGAGCCGAAGAACCTCGAGGAGCAGGCGATCAGCCTGATCGGAACGGATATCTATGAGAAGCTGGTAAAGGGATATACGGAGAAGCAGTGGGGAAGACCGTGTTCGGAGCTTCCGTCGTTTATTATCAAGCGCCTTCCGGTGCGTCTGACGTTTGATAATAACTATTTTAATGCGTTATATCAGGGAATTCCGATGGGTGGTTACACGAAGATGGTTGCCAATATGCTTGACGGTGTTGAGGTGAAGCTTGGCGTGGATTATCTGGCGGAGAAGGAAGCGTATGACGCGATGGCAGAGAAGGTGATCTACACAGGTGCAATTGACGCATACTTTGGCTTTAAGCTTGGCGCTCTGGAGTACCGTTCTGTCCGCTTTGAGACCGAACTTCTTGATAAGCCGAATTTCCAGGGCAACGCGGCTGTGAACTATACGGATGCGGAGACTCCGTGGACCCGTATCATCGAGCACAAGTGGTTTGAGTTTGGAAAAGATGATGAGGGAAACGAAATTCCGAAGACAGTGATCAGCCGTGAGTACAGTTCGGAATGGAAGCCTGGAGATGAGCCGTATTACCCGGTTAATGATGAAAAGAATGGAATTCTCTATGCAGAGTACAAAAAGCTTGCAGAGGGCGAGCAGAAGGTCGTATTCGGTGGTCGCTTAGGTGAGTATAAGTATTATGATATGGATGCAGTGATTGCATCGGCACTGGATATGTGTGAAAAAATACTGTAGGAAACGGAAGGTTAAGAGGAAGGAGATTATAGCAAGGAAGGAATAGAACTTGTAAAGGCAATCGTGGAGTGTCTGGAAGAAATCCAGGATGGCTGTGCGGAATGTTTCCCGTTTGAAACGATAGAGGAACTGAAAAGAGAATACTTGGAAGACATTTAATAATTGCTCCCACACCCACGATGGTTAAGTACAATTGGAAAAAGGCTGACTTGAAATTTTAAATTCCAGTGCAGTGGTAAATTCCACCAGACATTAAAATTCCTTGATTTTATTGAATTATAATGAGCAAAATCTTTAGATAACTGGTATAATTAAGCTAACTTCTCATAAAATATCTGAGTTTGTGACATGGAAAAGAGACCTCTGGATATCTGGTGTGTAAGACTAAATTCCGCATGCCCAAGTGGACGGTGGAATTTACTTTTGAAATTTTCACCTGTGAAACTTTTTCTGTAAAATAACCATCACAAGGTCCTTCTATGATAAAATAAATATCATTAGGAGGGCCTTTCATTATGGCAAGATAAAAGAAACCTGTTCACAGAGTTGAAATGACAGAAGGAAAGTAAACGGTACAACGTAAGCGCTGAATGACCCACCGTCTTTCCATGCATATAGCCGGTTTTAACGGACATCAGGGCCATATTCCCCGGACATGCAGGGCCATATTAAGCGGACATTTTTACTGACCAGCGAAGCAGGGATTCCCTGCTTCGCCAGGCTTTTGGCTATGCTTTTTCAATCAGAACTGTAAATCCTGTTGTAAGACGTCTTCGGATGCCGTCTAACTTTCCATAGCATTCATTCTCATCACTAAGTTGCTTTCCCCACTCATCGGGTGAGTATTGGCAGCTAAAAAGTGTGGAAGTTCCCAGATCATCCCGAAGCTTCAGAAGGTGGTAGAGGATCTTGATCCCTTCCTCGGAATAACGGCTGATTGCAAAATCATCGATGAAGAGAAGCTGTATCCGCGCATAGTACTTAATGCGTTTACGATATCGGTTCAGGTCTTTCTGACGGTTCAGAACGATCAGTTCATCCAGAAGATCGCTGTAATCAACGAACTTACAGCGATAGTTCCTGCGGCATGCTTCTACACAGCAGGCAGAAATGAAATAAGATTTTCCGGCTCCTGTGACTCCATAAATGCCAACATTCTGTCGGTTCTCCGCAAAGTGGAATCCAAGTACCTGCTGTACTGTAGCATCGTTATAGACCCGCCCGTTTCCGGTCTTCAGATTTTCTGTCAACGCACCTTTATTGATCAAGCTGCTGAGTCTCAGATTGGTTTCAAAACGCCTGTTTAA
Source organism: Clostridium sp. MCC344 (assembly GCF_018785365.1). Lineage (NCBI taxonomy): Bacteria > Bacillati > Bacillota > Clostridia > Eubacteriales > Clostridiaceae > Clostridium > Clostridium sp. MCC344. Next base: position 34,843 of record NZ_WQPQ01000065.1, read on the forward strand.
TGTCTCTGTATACTGAGGTTCAAGGACCTCCCGGATAAACTGGAACGCAGTGTAGTTCACGAGTTCCGGACTTTGCGTAAGTTCGGAAAAACGTTGCGCTGCCACAGGAAGGGAAAGCGTATCCAACATCTCATAAATATCAGAATTCGTATTATTCATGATGGGATACCTCCTTTTCCTGGCGTTCCATAAGGCTCTTCAAGGAATACTTACTGTCATCATCTTTGTATCTACCAGAAATTGTTCCAGATGTGTTTCCACTGGTCTTGTAGAACTTTTCTACCTGATGCGAAGGTTCTATGTGATATGTGGAGACCGTGTTACTGACATAAGAATAGTTACATTTGCCTGCCAGAACGGCATCCTTACAACAGCGTTCCAGCGCTTCCGGCGAATATTTCTCCGCACAGCGCAGGATCCCAAAGCAGCTTCTGAAAGACTGTACCGGATACTGGCTCTTTTGAATAACAGCATCGATCAGAATGCGTGTATTCGGACCGATCGCGGAGGCTTTATGTTGGAAGTATGGAACATTCCAGTAACCATAATCCTTGTACTCAGCCGGCATATCACTTGGAATAACGACCCAGTCTTTTGAAGTATAACTGCGTTTGTGGGTGCGAATGAAATCCCCCTGTTTGTTATAAACATAGATCTCTTTTTCACCTGCCCTGATCTCAACTTCCTGCCGGAGATATTTTCGCGGCATGCTGTAATGGACCTTGTCGAAGGTAAAAGAAAAGTCCTGGGCAACTTTCACAGTCTTTCGTTCAAGGTATTCAAAGGCGGTGGATGGAAGTGGTAGAAGACTCTCTTTTTCCTCTTTGTTAAAGAGATCGTAACGGGAATACGAAAGGCCCTCGAATGGTCGTTTGTTTTCCGCGTTTATCTTTTCTATCAGGACATGGTTTAATTCATCCAGGGAATAGAAGATCATATCTTCCATATCCATCAGGATATGCATTGTAATAATCTTAACATGTCCTTCTACCGTTGGTTTCCAGCGAGGTGATCTTACCTTCGCCGGTGTGATCACGGTACCGTTATGTTCTGCCCAGGCCTGGAAGTCTTTGTTCACAACGGGGCTTACCCAGTCTTTATTGCGGGACACGGCAACCTTACAGTTATCCGGAGTGACTGTTGGCGTTACACCGCCGAAGAATGCGAGGGCATTGTTGTTGACGCGGATCCAGTTTTTTATGTCGCACTCAGTCATACCCTCCGCATAGAAGTAATCGCTGTAGGTAAGTGCGGCAACAAAGATGGTAACTTTTGTTGTCTCTTCCGGATTATGACGGTCATGAATGCAAAGCGCTTTTCCTGCAAAGTCCAGTTCGAGATTGACACCCGGATATCGCTGGATATGGAAGGTAAGCTGTTTGGAATCCGCCCATTCACTGTATCGTCTGCAATACTGGCGGTAGCTCATAGGTCTTCTGCCGTCCACAATGCCCGCAGCATTGTATTTTTGCCAGAGATGTTTAAGTGTCTCACCCTTACGGGCAAGTGCCTTATAGATGGCTTCTGCATCGAAATCCCGATACAGAAGCTGGTCAGCTGTCACACCAGGCTTTTTATACAACAGTTTTTCAATGTACTCATTTGTGACATCCTTCGGCAAAGGATACGATAGTTCCGGGCATTCCCGAAAACGCTTCAGGAATTCACCAACGGATGTTTTTCCGCAGTCACCGCAGCTTTCGGCAATCTCACGGATGCTGAGACGATTCACAAAATGAAGTCTCAAAACTTTTTTGTAGTCCATAGTGGAAGCTCCAAATATAATATTTCTCTCTTGTAAGAGATAAATCTATTATATCTGGAAAGCTTGTCCGTTTAATTAGGCTCGCAGTGTTCGGTGATTATGTTCTGCACTGTCCGCCGAATATGGCACTGACGTCCGTTTAGCTAGGCAATCTGCAGTTCAGAATAGATGCACCGTTTATTTCAGAATGAGCGCACCGTTTGGCTGGAATTTGCAGCCTTCCGTATTCCGGTTCATGAGGAACGCAAGAAACAGCTTTTCTCTTGTAAAAAAGAAGGTAAGCGATACCGGACCTGGAATCCTTGAGACGTTCCCGGTATTTCCGGTCAGCGAACCTGACATTATAGGTGTATTTGTGGGCAATCGTACAATGATTGATCTTTTTACTGCATCCATTGCAGACGTAGGGAGCCCGATCAAGTCTGCAGCAGCGTTCTTTTTGAAAATCCGGACAGGTCTGGTTACAGGTGGGACAGGAAGCACATTTAACGTCGCAGAGCAGGATCTTATTGCAGGCATTCGTTTTCTTACAACGGAAATGATTGGTACAGAAGTTCTTCGCATTAAGAAAAGTCCCTTTGTGAAACCAAGCGGAGGCTCTTCTGGTTTTATCAACTGTGCAAGAGTAAACTCCGCCGCAGTTAGGAAAAGTGGAATTTAAATTTTCATTTTAGATCGTGAAAATTCTGCTGTATAGATTGATGTATAATATAAGAAATATGATATAATCGGAATAGAAATCAAAAGATTTATTCACCGATTAGGATATAAAAATAAAGGTTCATGCAGGCGATGAATACAATATAAAAAATGTGTAGAAGGATGGCAGTGAAGCCATCTGACTATTTTACTATGGGAGAGTGTTAAAATGCCATTAGATAATAATTCAATAGAGACACTGTCGGTCAATGCTGTAAAAAATAGTATTGTAATGTCAGAACTTCTTGCCCAATTTATTGCAGACAATGATAAAGAACCTTCATGGGATGGATTTGTTTATATTTATGGAGACAAATCTAAAGCAAAAAGTAAACTTAAGGGAAGAATGCCAGTACAGGTGAAAGGCACTGAATGTGATGATCATTCAAAAGATACTATTTCATTTAAAATGCCGACTGTAGATTTAAGAAATTACCTCTATGACGGCGGTTGTATCCTTTTTGTTGTATATATTGGAAACCACGGTTTGACTAATAAAATTTATTATGTAGAACTTACTCCAGTTAAATTAAGAAAACTGCTGGAGGAAGCAAAAGGACAAGATCATAAAACAGTCTATTTAAAGGAATTTCCAGCTGATAATAATAAAAAAACAACAATCTTTTTGAACTGCTTACAAAACTGTCAAAGACAATCTAACATTAAAGAGGAAAAGCTATTTACTTTAAAGGAATTAAGTGCGCAAGGTGTGTTGGAAAATGTAGTTATTCCGGTTTCAGGTGTGGGAAAGATGGATCCTCAAATGGCACTCGTTAAGAATGAGATTTATCTATATGCTAAAATAAAGGGCAGTACTATTCTACAACCACTTGACATTATTCCGCAGGATATACATATGCAGCAGAGTATGGATGCATTGATTACGATTAATGATAAGGTCTTTTACACAAATTATAAGGTTACAAAAAGTGCAAAAGAGACCACACTTTGCATTGGAGAGAGTTTTCAAATGAGAATCGATGAGATTTGCAATTCCTGCACGGTTGAATATAAAGACTCAAATAAAATTCGAGTTTTGGAGAGGGATCTTGATTTTATTTTATCATATATGGATAAGGGATTTTTTAAAATCAATGACATTGAAATCCCACTTGAATGTGGTGATATAGATTTTTCAAACTTTGATAAGGAAAAAGAACGAGAGAGACTTTTGCATGTAAAAGAAATCGTAAGGGTTCTTAATATATTAGGATGTACCGATGATATTGATATTAGTGATTTGAATGATTCGGATTGGAGAAATCTTCATTATTTAATAATAGCTTTTTTAAATAAAAAACCAGTAGAGGGTCTTAAAGAAAACTTACCACCTGTTATTACCATTAAAGTAGGAAAAATGGCATTTGCAGTTTATTTAAAGCCGTGCGAGAAAAAAGGAACATATGAAATGTTTGATTTTTTTGATACTGATATAAGTTGCAAGGTTACTATGGAAGATGGAAATAGCGATAAGAATACATTTTTTGTCTCACAATTTAGCATCCTGCATGAAAAAGACTTCTTGACATTAAGTAATATAAAATTTGATATTTTACTTCTATCTTTTCAGAAGATAGAACATAATCGTTTGACATTTTCTAAAGCAAATGAATTTTTACTTGAATTATTGAAAGCATACGATAAGGCCAAAGGGATAAGAAAAAAACAAATTTTAGAAACGTGTAAAGCGTTTAGCACCTGGATTTCTAAAGCGCCTCAAGCTGAATTGGATAATCAAATTAGAACACTGAATGTTCTGCAAACAATTAAACGATATAGGAATTTCAATATAAATGAAATAGAAACTCTATATTCAATGGTTGAAAATAAAGACATAGGAGAAGAGTGTATTGTAGGAGCATATTTATTATTGGAACAACAGCAAGCCGCAGAAATACATTTTGCAAGATTATCAAAAGAAGAACAAAATAGTTTCAAACAATATCCAATATATCATTTTTGGAAAATAGAGGAATAGAGAAAAATGGTTGCAGTTGTAATGCTAATGAAATTGTGCGATGCATTTTACCTATAGAAAGTAGCCTAATGAACATGTGTATATCAGCGGAAATATGAGATATTGAATCATCAAGAAATGAGACTATATCTGGGCATAGAAAACTTTATTTAAGGAAGCTATGCCATCCCCCAATCATAATTTAGTTGTTGATATTGTTGTAAAAGATGTACATAGAAATATATGTTAAAGAATGGAGTTATCATGAAATTTGAAAAAAGCGAACCGAAAGTACACTGTATTGCTGAATTACCCAATTTTAACCGTTTTTTACAGCTTGGACAACATGAATTTTGTGATTTTTTAGAAAAACTATTAAACTTATCTAAGGTTCGCATTCAACCTTGTGAACTAAAAAAATTAAAAGAGTGGCTTAAAGTTGATAAAATCGAGGAGGTGATGGATGTTTCGGAAAAAGATAATGAAATATGCGTTGTATCTCAAATTAAGGTAAATAATGAATTAATTGCATATTTCCCGTATGTTTTAGCAGGAAGAAATGTGAAAATTTACTTGAGAACTAGTAGCTTTATATCAAAACTGGCGGAAGCAATATCAGATCAAATTACAATGTGCTATCTTCAAGATTTCCGGGGAGGGGATTGGATTTTTGGAGAAAATTTGGCACGAATAATTATATCTAATTGCATTTCGACCAGAAAATATGATGGAATTAAGTATGCGCATTTAATAGAAAAAATGGAACAGTTAGCCTCGTCAACTTTTGAAGGAGAATTCTTCACAACGGGAGTGATTGTATGCTCAGATTTAACTAAATATAAAAAAGATAGCTTTGAATTTCGAACACAGAGAGATTTGGATACACTAGATAAGCGAGAGTGGTTTTTGGCAAATGGTAAAGAAACATTTTTCCTGCTGGATTCAAACATGAATTCTAAAAAAATATATAGAAAATCAATGTCAAAATCCACTGACTATATAGAGAGATTCTTTGAGGATTATTATTTGGCGAATGATTTGAAGACACCGGATTTTATTGTGCGTACAGTTGGACCTAATGAAATATCGGTTTCTGACTCTGATGGGAAAGAATTTGTGAAAATTGAAAACGTATGGAGATATAGACATTATAAAAATATAACGCAATTTATGGTGGAACAATTAGGCATAGAGTATAAGGTTAGTTATGCGATTTTATTTTATATCTTAAGGTGTTCACGAAATCATATCAGCTCTATCCTATGGATACCAAAAGATTGTAGTGAAGAGGCCATTAGTAAATTGACAACAGATAACAGGGTGAAGATATGGAATAATGAGTTAAATATAATGAATGAAAGTCATCAAGTTTTGATAGAGAAAATTCTAGCAAGTGATGGGGCTGTTATTATTGATAAGGATGGAAAAATAATATTTGATAGTGTATTTGCAGATATGAGTCATGATTCATATAGTGTTGTGAAATTATCTGGTTCTGGGGAGACAGCAACGAGATTACTTGCACAGAATGGAGTTGCTGTAAAAATAAGCCAAGACGGATCGATTAAGATTTTCTCGGAAAGTGAAAAAGTATATTATTAACTCTATAGTAGTTGAACAGAATAAGTGGAAGGAGTATAATATCATTGCGTGTGGTTGGATTATTTGGCTTGTGTTTCGCAAGTTTTGACAAAAATGGTGGGAATGTACACCACTCTCTATGTTCAGACTGGAGGGGCTTCTTAATATAGTAGTTCTCGAATGGTGTTAATGAGCAACCACACGCCTTTGAATGATTATTAAAATGGAATTTAAGGATATAACTGATAAACGTCTATTAGCAAAATTTCTCGGAATAAAATATAAGGAATTAACGTACATTCTTTATTCAAAAAGGACCGAAAATCTATATCAAACATTTGAAATCCCCAAAAAAAATGGAAAAATGCGATGCATAAATGCACCACAGGAGCCGTTGAAATATGTTCAACGTAATTTAGCTAAACAACTAATTAGCATTCAAGAAAAATATTACTTAGAGACGAATAATATTATTCAAGGCTTCACAAAAAAGAGAGATATAATATCCAATGGTAGTTATCATAGAAATAAGCGTTATATATTAAATTTAGATCTTGAAAATTTTTTTGATAGTTTTCATTTTGGTAGAGTTAAAGGCTATTTTCAGAAAAATCAATATTTTATGCTAAATTCCAATGTAGCCACATGTTTGGCCAATATAGCTTGCTATAAAGGAAAGTTACCTCAGGGATCCCCTTCATCTCCAGTTATTACCAATTTGATATGCTCGATTTTAGATCGGAGATTGGCTACTATTGCTCAAAAATATCGTATGACATATACACGCTATGCGGATGATTTAACTTTCTCAACCAACAGAAGAGATTTTTTGGAAAATAAGGATGAGCTAATATCCGAATTATATGCGGTGATAGATAAAAGCGGGTTTAAGGTAAATCGTAATAAAACGCGGGTTTTGTTTTGGAATTCGAGACAAGAAGTAACAGGATTAGTTGTAAATAAAAAAATTAGTGTAAAAAGGGAATTTTACAAAGAAACACGGGCTATGCTTGACCATTTATATAAGGGATTAATTGTTGAACATAATGGTATTGAAGTGAGTTTACAGCAAATAGAAGGACGTTTATCATTTATCAATCAAATTGACAAATATAATAATAAACACGGGGGAGAGCGAAAAAATGTTCAGAAAGGTATGAATGGTAGAGAAAAAGAATATCAGCAATTTTTGTTTTATAAGTATTTTTTTTGTCCTTCGAAACCTGTAATTGTAACAGAAGGAAAAACAGATCCCGTATATATTCGATCTGCATTACAAAAATTTTATATTCAATATCCTAAATTAATTCGAAAAAAGGAAGATGGTTCATTTGAGTATCTAATCACGTTTTTAAAAAGGACATCGCGGTTAGAATTTTTCTTGGGGATCCAACAAGATGGGGCTAATGCTATGAAGAATATCTACAATGAATATGTAGGTAATAATCAATATCCTAATTTGTATGAACCATTAAGAAAATATGGATTAAAGTCAAGTAACCCGGTAATTTTATTATTTGACAATGAAACTGTAACTAAGAGACCATTGAAAGATTTTTTGAATCATATAAATAATAAAAGTGGAATGGATTATCGGTTATGGCTTAATATACATGAAAATCTGTATCTCGCAACCATTCCTCTTGTAAAGGGGCAAAAAGAATGTGAAATTGAAGATCTCTTTTCGGATGAGGTATTATCACATGAAATAGATGGGAAATATTTTGACCGAAAAGGAAAAGATGGTGAGAAGTCATATAGTAAGCAGATATTTGCCTCTTATATTGCACAAAATATATCATCAATAGATTTTACAAATTTTGTACCGCTATTGGATGCATTAAATGAGATTGTAAAAAACTGAAAATAAGGGCTTCAAATGGTGGAAAAATTATAGGAATTCAAAATTTACGTCGTAAAGAGACTATGAGAAAATCTCTGTAAATAAGATTCTTCTATGATCAAAAGATTTAAATATAAAAAAATGTGAAATTTATTATGAGAATAAGGATCTCTATTCGATACACCGTAGTGGTGGACAAGGTAAATCATCAGAATATGAAATGATTCAATCTAAGATGAAAGAGTTATTAAAAAATAATAATACTCTATTTGTGTCAAATTGGATTGAATATGGACCGTTTTGTATATTTTTTGTATCTCAATTGGATAATAAAGAGTATGAACAATATTTGGAATATACAAACACAGATGAGGATTCAGATAGTGAATATAAATATTTTTTAAAAACATTGATAAATAATTTTTTCGAAAAATGGTTAGAGTATATATATTATGGGCTTACCTTTTCGGCTATTCATTATATTTCAGATAGTCAGGCAATTATAACAGCGTCAGTAAATGATATGTTTGAATGGCGAGAACTACCATCTGAGCATATTTTTACGAAGATTGCTAATTATGAATACGAAGGGGATCCCTGTAGAGGGAAAATTATTTTTACTGGGGATATGAAGGGGGGATTCAGATTTGAGAAACCTGTAGAATTATCTACAGACAATGTGAAAAAAATACGTAAAATGTTAGAGATGTCTAATGGGAATACTTGTTTAGTTGCGGCTGGTTCCAAAAAAGAAATTATTGGACTGGATCTTTATGAAAAATATAAAGAAGAATGTTTGCTTCAATTTACCGGGAAAAATATGTGGGATTTGTCATGTAATCAAAAAAATATTGTGAAGTATATTAATGGTCAATATAGATTGCCACAAAAGAAATTTGATAAGGACTTATTTTTAGAAAAATGCAAAAAACGCTTTGGAAATAAGTATGATAAAGACATTGCAACTGTTATTGAAACTGCAAGCCATCAAAAACATGGAACAATGGTAATTGTTTCAGAGACAGCTGAAAAGGAAAGTAAGGAATTAGTCAATGCCAAGAAGGGAACTGCTATAGAAAAGAAAAACTTGACAAAAGTTGATAAGGATTTAATTATAGGTTTGAGTTCAATTGATGGAGCTTTTATGATTGATCCATACGGCAAATGTTCAGGAATAGGGCTGATTATCGCAACTCCCAACGCTGGGCAGGGAACGCCAGAAAGAGGGGCGAGGTATAATTCGGCGGTTAATTATGTTGAAAATAATAAAAAAAGTATTGTAGTTGTAATCTCTGAGGATGGGATGATAGATATTTTGTAATGTTTAGATTGCTTGTATATATTTTTGGTGCATTTAAACTGTATCCCTTGTCATCTCAACAAACTCAGGAATTTCATTGCCATCGATTTTTCTGATTCGTCGTTGACGGTAATAAAAGCAGTTCTCATTGATGTGCTTTTTCAACACACCAGAATTAAACAGAGAGTCCACTGGCTCACAGTTCTCTGATCATAGTGATCCACTGTTGAGTGCGGACCTGTGCAACAAGTTGATGCATGATGATGCCTCCTTTGGTAGTCTTAATGGGACTTGAAAAACTATCAAGTAATGTTTGGAGTCATTATCTCAAAATTTATGTGTGGTTGGAAGGACGGGCGTTGTACCGTTTACGTAAGGAATTTTGCTTCCATAATTTTCCGTTGACAAAAGGTAAACGCTCCATAGCGTTTACTATCAATTGTAGGAAAAAGATGTTTAATAATTAACGTAAGTATGCTTGTTATGGATCTAGCAAAAAATATTCGGTGCATTGTCAAGAGTCAGTACAAATTAAAATGCCATCATCCAAGAGCAGTTTTTTATGGGAATTGACCATGCACTGTTTCTTTTCTGCGACCGTAAATGCGATAGGGTCAAAGCAATATTAAAAGAATCTTTGGATGATTATTTGTTTAACTGGTAAAAGAGCGTTGAAATTATAAGGGTGCATTCAAAAGAAAGTGTAGATAAGTCTATGAGCAGCGGTATGGGCAATGAAACAAAAAAATTAGAGGCTGAGATTGATGCTCTTAAGAAACGAATTGAATACCTGGAGCAAATCTTAGATCAGGCAGGTATTCCATATGATGTTGAACAAAATTCAGAACCAAAGTCTGCGGACAATAGTGTAGAGGCTGATAATCTGATGCCATACATCATCCCGGAGACGATCACACCAAAACACGCCAACTATTTCTATTCATTCTTCAAGGGCAGAAGTGATGTCTATAGCAAGAGATCAGGAAAGCCGAATCCCAAAACCGGAAAGACAGGATATTACACACAGTGTTGGAACTATTGGAAAAATGGTTTATGCCCAAAACGCGAGGGTAAGCAGATAAAATGTGGTAACTGTGAAAATCAGAAGTATAAAAGTTTGACAGGAAATGACTTGTTGATGCATTTACGTGGAGATAGGGAAGACTGCTCAGATGTAATCGGTATCTATCCGATGTTGCCGGATGAAACTTGTAATTTTCTGGTATTTGACTTTGATAACCATGATAAAGAGAATCAACTGGATGATGGAGCTAACACAGGTCTCGCATGGAAAGAAGAAGTAAATGTATTGCGGGAAATCTGTGAGAAAAACCAAATACGCGCGTTAACAGAACGGTCAAGATCTGGACATGGGGCACATATCTGGATCTTTTTTGAAAAGGCAATTTCGGCAGAAAAAGCAAGAAAATTTGGTGATGCACTTTTAGAAAAAGGGGCAGAATCTGTCAACTTAAAAACGTTTCAGTCGTATGACCGCATGATCCCGGCTCAAAATCATTTGCCGGAAGGTGGACTCGGAAATTTAATTGCGCTCCCACTGCAGGGACAGGCGTTAAAGAAGGGGAACAGCGCGTTTATTGACAAAAATTGGAAACCATTTGCAAACCAATGGAAGCAGTTGGGGAAAGTCCAGAGGCTATCGGAAGAATTTGTGGATAATTGTATTAAGGAATGGGTCGAGCAGGAGAAAACATCGATGGTGGAAGAAATTCCTAAACCGTGGAAAAAGAGAACTATGACTTTCAACCCAAAAGATTTGGATGGGAAACTGCAGGTTATATTGGCAAATCGCGTTTATATTGATATCACGAATGTAAAGCCAAGAATGCAGAATCAGATTAGAAGAATAGCAGCATACAGTAATCCAGAGTTTTATAAAAATCAGGCAATTGGGCGTTCTGTACAGGGAATCCCGAGATTTATTTCCTGTAGTGAGGAGGACGGGAAGTATATCAGTATTCCTAGAGGATGCTATGAAAAATTGCAGGATATGTTGAAAAATGCGAAAATTCAGGCAGAGATTAAAGATGAACGTCAGGGCGGGAAAAAGATTCGGATTTCTTTTAAGGGGGCGTTATACCCGGAGCAGCAGGAAGCGGCGGATCAGCTTTTAAAATATGATCAGGGGGTTCTCTCGGCGGCAACAGCGTTTGGAAAGACGGCGGTAGGTTCATGGCTCGTTGCTGAAAGAAAAGTGAATACGTTGGTATTAGTACATAATACGGAGATCATGAAAAACTGGGTGGAAGACTTTGGAAAGTTTTTATGTATCGATGAACCATTGCCGGAATATCGGACACCAACAGGAAGATTAAAGAAACGAAAAAGTGTGATTGGAAGAAAAACATCCGCACATGACTCAATGAACGGAATTCTGGATGTTGCGATGATCTCGTCGTTAGGCCGGGAAGATAAGATCAATGAAATCGTGAAACAGTATGGAATGGTTATCATGGATGAGTGTCATCATGCAGCGGCACAGATCGCACAGGAAGTTTTAAATGAAGTGAATGCCAAATATGTCTACGGGCTTACTGCTACGCCGAAGAGGGATGATGGGCAGGAACAGAAGATATTTATGCAGCTTGGATCAATCCGTTATAAATATACCGCAAAGGACCGGGCGAAGAAACAGGGAATTGAACATTTTGTTTATCCAAGATTCACACGCCTGATCAGCCCGGAGATTAAGAAACTGTCCATGAATGCGGCAAATAAACTTATTATCGGCAGTGAAATCAGAAATAATCAGATCATAGATGATGTGAAACAGTGTCTGGAGCAGAAGAGAACACCGCTTGTTATTACGAAAAGCAGAGTTCATGCAGAATATTTATATAAGAGATTAGAGAGTCTGGTAGATCATATCTTTCTACTGGAGGGTGGAAGAAAGCTTAAGGAGCGGGATGAAATTCGTGAACAGATGAAGAGAGTTCCTGCGGATGAATCTGTGATTCTTGTGGCGACAGGGCAATATATCGGTGAGGGTTTTAACTATCCGAGACTGGATACTATGATGCTGGCGATGCCAATTTCTTTTGAAGGAAATGTAGAACAGTATTCAGGACGTCTGCACCGTGATTATGATACAAAAAAAGATGTCATTATTTACGATTATGTGGATATGCATATTCCGCAATTGGAGAGGATGTATCATAAGCGGATGAAGACATATCGGAAAATGGGCTATAATATTTGTGTGCCATCGCCAGCAGGAATACAGCAGGTTAATGTGATTTATGATTTTGAATCATACATTGAGGTATATAAAAAGGATCTCGAAAGTGCGAACAAAGAGATCATAATTTCCAGTCCTGGAATAAATAAAAATAAGATTGAGACTATGATAGACATCTGGAGAAATGTGCAGGAAAGAGGCACAAAAGTGATCGTGTTGACTTTGAACCCAGAAAAGTACCCGAAAGAGCGCATAGAGGCTACGGCACAATTGATACAGATGATGAAGAATAACGGGGTGTTAGTAGAAATAAGGCAGCAGATGCATGAACATTATGCGATCATTGATCGAGAGGTCGTCTGGTATGGAAGCATGAATTTGCTTTCCAGGGAAAGGGAAGATGATAATTTGATGCGGATCAGAAATGCGGAAATAGCGGGAGAGCTGTTGGAGATAGATTTTGGATGATATGAGGTTTTTGACTTCCTGAATATATGTTTGCAAATTGCAGGATTATAAGTTGTTTTATAACCTGAAAAGCGAGATAGGAAATGCTGTTATTCAGCCGAATCACTGATTTCTATTGAATAGGTTTTCAAGTTTCGTCCTCGACAGCTTTCCCCTTTTTCGCTGATTATTGTGTGTGTGGATCTTTGTCGGTGTCATGACCTACAGCCAGTGTGCTTTTGTCGAAGCGTTCATCAATGAGCAACAGAAGGCCTGGATTACCGCTCATGTTCATATGTACGAGTTCTTTGGTGGCGTTACGTCGATTCTGGTGCCAGACAATGCTCCTACAGCAACGAACCGTAAGCAGAGTGATAAATATGAGACTGTTCTGATCAAATCCTATGAGGAACTAGCGCAGCATTACAACACTGCTATCATCCCGGCAAGGGTACATACCCCGAAGGATAAGCCAAGTGCAGAAGGAAAAGCTGGCCCTGTCTCCACATGGATCACAGCAGCGCTTCGTGATGAGCAGTTTTTCTCTCTGGCAGAGTTGAACCAGAAAATCAGGAAAAACTCAAAAATACAACGAGGCTTCTTTTCAAAAGAAAATGGGGAGCCGACAGAAGCTGTTTCTCGAAGATGAGAAGTCATTGCTCATGCCCCTGCCTGCTACCCGCTTTGAATTAGCTGAATATCGTACCGCCACAGTACAGTTCATCACATTACCGCAGACAAAATGTACTACTCGGTGCCTTATCAGTATATCAAAGATAAGGTTGATGTGCGAGTGATAGATACTACAATTGAAATTTTCAAATAGAACAAATTTTTTGAGATGGGGTGTAATGATAAGAAATTTCTGCTATAATAATAACAAAGAAACAAAATAGGAGGGAGGTAGCATTATGCCAGCAGTAAATGTTAATATCGAGCCAGAAATAATAAAATGGGCACTAAGCCAGACGCAGAAAGAAAAACTGGGCGATAAGTTAATGAGCCATATTACCCAATGGCTTAATGGTACAAAGACTCCTACGTTTAATCAGATAGAGGATTTCAGCAGAAAAGCGAATATTCCATTAGGCTACTTCTTCCTACAGACGCCGCCTGTAGAGCAATTGGATTTATTGGAATATAGGACAGTTGATAGCATCCAGTTGGTCAATCCAAGTCGTAATCTGATAGATACTGTTCATGAAATGGAGAATATTCAGGATTGGATGAGGGATTACAGACAGGATTTGGGGTATGATACTCTTACTATAGTAGGCTGCATGAAGAACAGTGGGAATGTTCAGACCATCGTGAATAGAATTCGTAAAGATTTGGAATTGGACATTAAATGGTATGAGAGATGCAAAGATTCCAGAGATGCATTCGGGGTTATTAGGAGCCAAGTGGAGGCATGCGGTGTTATTGTAATGATGAATGGCATCGTAGGCAAGAATACGCATAGAACATTAGATATAAATGAGTTCAGAGCATTTGCGATGATAGACGAATGGGCTCCGCTTATTTTTATTAATGCGGCAGATTCTAATGGAGCACGGTTATTCTCTTTATTGCATGAGGTTGCACACATTTGGATTGGGCTGGATGATTTATATAATGACAGGCATAACCGAGTAGATGGTGTAAGCTCCGTAGAAGTATTGTGCAATGCTGTAGCAGGTGAACTGCTTGTACCGAAATATATTTTTTTGGATAAATGGGATGATAATGCAGCAGATATAGAAAAAGCTATTACAGAACTGGCGGGATATTTCCGATGCGGTGAAAGCGTAATTGCAAGGAAAGCGTTGGATTGTAAAAAAATAACGAGGGATGTATACACCAAAATAGTACAGACTGCAATCAATAATTACAATCAGATAAAAGAAAAACGGGAAAGTTCTGGAGGCAACTATTACAATACAATGTTTTCTCGTTTAGATGGACATTTTGTAAATGCATTATGTGAGAGTATCAACATGGGCAGAACTTCTTATACAGAAGCTTATCGCTTGACTAACACCAGTGGTAAGACATTTCCTGAGGTGGTGCGGCATTTTGGAGGTGTAGAATGGTAGAAGAAAAATTTTTGATTGACTCGAATTCATTCATGACACCGTACAGGCAGTATTATGCGTTTGATTTAGTACCTACTTATTGGAAAGAACTGTCAAAATGTATGGACACAGGAAAAATCGTTTTGCTTGATATGGTAAAGGGAGAAATTGATAAAGGGCGGGATGATTTAGCTGAATGGGTAGATAAACAGACGGGATTTATAATTTGTAATCATGTTAATGCAACTATTATAGGTAAATATCAGGAAATATTGCAGTATGTACAGAATTGCGGCTTGTATAAAGAGCAGGCATTGCGGAATTGGGGTTCAGCCGATATCGCGGATCCGTGGTTGATTGCAGCAGCTGCGGTGAATGATTATACAATTATTACTGCCGAGGTTCCATCGAGTGGGTTAAGTCCAAAGACTCCGAATAAAAATGCTAAGATACCCGATGTGGCAAGAGTATTCGGGGTTCGGACAGAGAATCTGTATTATATGATGAGAAAGTTAGAAATCAAAATATAGAAAATTACATAGTCATGGTTAGAAGTATTAGTTGGCATTTTTTCATGTTGCTCTGTCATGTATTCTCGAAAGATTAGAAGTCAATTTCAGTTTAGATTGATAGTATCAGGGGGTACGCTTATGGCAATAATAACAACCTTAAAAAGCATTATGGTGGGTACAGGCGGTGCTGGGAATTTGTACGAAAATATGCAGGGGCATGTGGAAAGGTAAAAGCTAATATGACATGAAAGACGCCGCAGGTTCGAATCCTGCAGTTCCCGTTGGGCTACTGGTAAGTAGCCCTTTTTTAATTAGCAAACCAGGAGGTCAACCATGGTAAACGCACCTATTGCAGGTAAACGCTCCATAGCAAGTACCTGTTCCTCCACTCCTTTTTCTGCCATAATAGTCTCACACTATACAGAGTCAAAAAAGTTAAGTACTCAACTTTTTTGACCGCCTATGGAGGTCTATCTATGAGCAGTCAAACAAGTTTAGTTGCTGAACAGGTTCGGTTGCAGCAATGGGCGGCACAGATCCAGGATTGTAAAAACCGCCCTGCAGATATGAAAGTAGAAACCTGGTGCAGTGAGCATGGCATCACAAAAGCGAATTATTATTATCGTCTGAAAAGAGTCCGCAAAGCATGTTTGGAGGTCTACAATCCAGAACCGGCGTTTGTGGAACTTCCTCAGCCGACAGAGAAAGCTCTGCCCCAGGAAGACAGCAGCTTAAAACCGACAGCTATTCTGCGAAATTCCAGAGGATTGGCACTTGAAATTTATAATCCTGTCTCTAAAGATATGCTTGCAACGGTGTACAAAGGGAACATAATAAAAAACTTAATAATGGACTGCCAATCTTACACAAAGTACCGCCCAAACGAGACTACGGGCGGTATTTTTGTATCATGGCGGAGAAAGGAGGAACTTCCCACGGGGGCTTGACTGAAAAGTTGAGCCTCTTTTTTCATGCCAAAAAACAGGAGGTAAATGCTTATGGCAGATGATAAAACCACAAAAACGCCGGAACAGCCGGTAACGGATAGCGGGCCGGGCAAGGAAACGCCTCCCGCTCCCCCAAAAGAGCCGGAGAAGGTTTCCGTTTCTCCGGAGCCGGAAAAAAAGACGGAACCAGAGGTAAAGAACCCGCAGGTTTCCGTCTATAACTTCGCTGAAATTATGAAGGAAAAGAAGGTCGAGGAACGGTCGGCAGCTCCCAGCGGGGAAAAGCCTGCCCCGGCAAAAACGGAAAAGCAGCCGGAGGCTCCGAAGAAAGCGGAGGAAAAACCCAAAGAGCCGGAACAGCCGAAGCGCCGGGGCCGTCCCCCGAAAGCAGATAAGGACAAGGCCGCAACCCCGAAGCCCAAAGCTCCCGCACAGAAACCGGAAAATGCGGTCAAAAAGGAACCGGAGAAAAAAACGGCTCCAACGGTACAGGCTGCTCCCGCTCCGAAGGAACCCGAAAAACCGAAGGATGCACCACGCCGGGGCAAGGAACAGATCGTCTATATCAAGCTGAACGAGCTTCACGCCTTCAAGAACCATCCCTTTGAGGTTCGGGATGATGAAGAAATGCGGGCTATGGTGTCCAGCGTCAAAGACAAGGGCGTGACCCAGCCCGCTATCGTCCGTCCCCGTGAGGATGGCGGCTATGAGATCGTGTCCGGCCACCGCCGCCAGAAAGCCAGCGAGCTTGCCGGATATGCGGATATGCCCTGTATCGTCCGAAACCTGACGGATGATGAAGCCATCACCCAGATGGTCGAGGACAATCTGAACCAGCGTGAAGAAATCCTCCCCAGTGAGCGGGCCAAAGCCTTGAAAATGCAGCTTGAAGCTATCAAGCACCAGGGCTCCCGCACTTCGGGCCAGATTGACCCGAAGGACGCTGGCAAACGCTCCAACGAGATCGTGGCCGAGCGCAATAAGATGGCGGTCAAGCAGGTGCAGCGGTATATCCGGCTCAATGAGCTGGTTCCCGACCTGATGAAGCTGATGGATGAAAAAAAGCTGGGCTTTACTACGGCGGTGGAGCTTTCCTATATCGGCAAGAAGAACCAGAACTATATCGCCGTCGCCATTGACAGCCAGCAGTCCTCGCCTTCACAGGCGCAGGCAAAGCGTATGCGTGAGCTGGACGAAAAGAAGCTGCTCAACGGGGATGTGATCGACGGCATTATGATGGAGGACAAAAAGGAGGTAGACAAAGTGATTTTGACAGGTGCGGAACTGAGCAAGTATTTCGGCAAGGAAACTACGCCGAGGGAAATGAAGGACCAGATCATCAAGCTGCTGGACGACTGGAAGGGTCAGCAGAAGGAACATGAAAAGCCGGAGAAGAAAACCGAACAGGAAAAGTAAGCCCAAACTTCGGGTCAGCATGGCCCGAGGATTGCGGGGCTCTGCCCCGC
>NZ_WQPQ01000065.1:52622-53502 GCF_018785365.1 Clostridium sp. MCC344
CCCCGAAGCTCTGGAGATATAAATTATTCCCCGTCGCCAGTTATTCCGTAGCATAGCCGGGAAAATCAGTCAAGGGCAGCGCCGCCGCAGGCGGTGCCAGAGGCACCCTTGACGGATTTCTCCCGGTTATGCTTTTTCCCGGTCAAGCGACGGGGATATAAATTCTCCAGAGCCGTTCCCCTTCCCGGGGGAAGGGGCGGAGGGGTTGGGCGAACTCTTGCTTTTCCCTAAACCAAAACAGAAATGGAGGCTCAACCAATGAAACGACCTTTAGCATACCTGACCGCCGCATGGAGCGGCGAGCCGGATGTTGATATGGAGCTGGCGGCCCACTACTGCCGTCTTGCTTATGAGGCGGGCTTTTCCCCGATCTGCCCGCTCTTGTATCTGCCGCTGTTTTTGAATGACAGCGTTCCCGAGGAACACAAGGCTGGGATTGATATGCGCCGGGATATGCTGCGGCGCTCCCACATCCTGATTGTCTGCGGCAGCGCTGTGGACGAGGATGTAAAAAATGATATTGCGGTTGCCGGGCGGCTGGGCATTGCGGCGACCACACTGGAAGGGGTGCTTGCCGTGAAGGGACACGGCACCCCGGGCCATGCCGGACATTAAGCTGGGAAGCCTTTTCGACGGAATTGGCGTGTTCCCTCTGGCTGCTTCCCGGTGCGGTATCCGTCCGGTATGGGCCAGTGAGATTGAAAAAGCGCCCATCTCCATAACCAAAAGGCACTTTCCCGACATGGTGCATTTGGGGGATATTACGAAGGTGGACGGCGGGAAAATCCCGCCGGTTCATGTAATTACCTTCGGTTCCCCCTGTCAGAACCTTTCTCTGATCGGCAACCGCTCCGGCCTTGCCGGGGCAAAATCAAGCCTG
>NZ_WQPQ01000066.1:0-236 GCF_018785365.1 Clostridium sp. MCC344
GCGCAGAGAAAACTGAGTCATTGCCGGAAGGGGAGCAATCGTTACAAAAAACAACAGAAAAAAGTGGCGCGGATCCATACGCATATCGCTCACCAGAGAAAAGATTATCTACATAAAGAATCAAGAAAGATAACCAATTTCTATGATATCGTATGTATTGAAGATCTGGATCTGAAGACGATGAGCGGGGAACATCATTTTGGAAAAAGTGTTCATGACAACGGTTGGAGAATGTT
>NZ_WQPQ01000067.1:0-15066 GCF_018785365.1 Clostridium sp. MCC344
CATTCATGGTCTAAACCAAAGACCATTTTTATAAGAATTTTCAGGGTTTTACATACTGTTCAGTTTTCAAGGAACTGTTTCGTTGCCGTTTCTTGTTCTCAGCGGCAACTCATTTATTCTATCATACCGTTTCCGGTTTGTCAAGAACTTTTTAAAACTTTTTTCGAGAGATTAAGAAGTTTTCTTAATGACTCTTAATAAGTTTTGCCCTGTCGCTCAAGGCGAGTATTATAATATCAAATCCCCGGACAAAAGTCAACCGTTTTTTTCATTTTTTTAATTTTGGATCATTCCGGCATCATATCAACGTAACCTTCCTGATCTGTCTGCCTCATAAAGTAATCCTTATCATTATAACGTCCTGCACCGCTGCCCCTATTTTTTGGGGGGCATCCTCGCCCATGCTTGCACATCCAAATTCGGGACTATCTTCCACTCGTCAGATCGGCATCGGCGTCTGTGCCAAAATTGAAATAATCGCAACTGCTGCCAAAATACCTGCGATGACTGCCACCGCAATGATGATTTTTTTTCATAGATGTTCTTTTCCTCACTTTCCACCCCTTATACATGCTCTTTGCAATCGTAGCGAAACGCATCTGCCATCACTTTATGCCCGCCAGTGCCAGAAACTTTTTATCTGACTGAATGCCCTGGGTCAAAAACTTTCCATCCCGGAACAGGGCATAGGTGGTGACCGGTGCAGGTACATTCTGCGCGGCTTCTTTGTTAATAATGTGAAATGCCTGAAATGGAATGCTGTGTTCCTTTGCCGCTTCCAGTACCTTCGGCACCCAATAATAGGTGAAAGGACACTGGTCGGTGTAGTAGAGGACAAAACCCGTTTCACTGACTTTTGGATGTCTGGCATAATCTTTGAATCTCGGCTGATCCGCATTCTCTGCAAGGGGCAGGTACATGAGGTTGATCCCACAGTCAGATATATCCGCGACTTTGAAGCCTTTATACTTCAGAAATTTCGGATCAGCTAAAAATTCCCGTTTCCGTCCCTCGGCGCACAGAATGCAAATACCTTTCTTTCCCTGTTCTTTCGCGTCCCGGATACACTCGGAAAGCAGTTCTGACGAATAGCCGTGTCCCTTCAGGGAGCCGGAAACCCAAAGGCAGTTGATATAAAGCCAGCCTCCTGCTTCAATGGGCACCCATGCGTTTTCCGCTGGAATATATTCGATAAAACACTTTCCACGCTCCTCACTGCGATAAAAGACAAGTCCCTCATCAAATCGCTGCTTCAGCCACTCCTTTTTTGCAAGAGCCTGCTTGCCGGACATGGCGCAGCAGATATGCTCCCTGTCGATGTTTTCTTTTGTTATATGGATATATTTCATCGCTCATCACCTGACTTTCTCCATGTTTATTGCATAATTTTAGTGCTTCCGCAAAGCCGTCCGGTTCCGTTTCCGGCATTTCATATTCCGCGTCACGCTCATAGTCCATCCTGTTCATCTGTTCCACAATCTTATCAGGAATTCCCTGTTTACTGGAATAGTACTTATACAAGGCCGCTTTTGTAAATCCCAACTGCCCCGCATTATCATTCATAGATGTCCCTAGGTAACCGTTCTGTGCAAAAACCTCCAGAGCAATCCTCAAAATCCGTTCCTTCGGTCATAATGTTCTCCTCAGCGAAGTAACCAATCGATAACTCCATCATAGTTACCGATTGGTACTTGTCAAGAGTCAATGTAGACATTGTACTTTTATCGATCACGGTTGGGCAAAGGAAAACTGGAAACAAATTGAACTCGAAACAGTGTTTTATTATTTTTACACTGATAAGATACAAGATACAAAATAGTTCCCAAAAATCCTATTCCCTGTATCAATAAAAAGCGCATTTACATTATTCCCCCTCACAATCTGATTCCCAATTCATTACATATTCCGTTTCGCCGGTGAATTCATCCATCCTTTCCGACTGGATCGTAAATCCTTCTCTTTGGTAAAAAGACATTGCCCTGACATTCTTCTGATATACGTTTAACTGCAATCTGACTTTTTTATCCTTGATATAATCCAGCAAACTTTTGCCTATACCATGTGACTGCATTTTATCCGAAACAAAAATACCTTCAATGTATTCATCCCTTACGCCTAAAAATCCCTGAATCATTTTATCATCTTCATACACGTAAACTTCCGCCTGTGGCAGCATTTCTTTCACTCGTTCATAATTACTTATCCAGTATTGTTCAGAAATAAAAGAATGTGCTTTCAGATTGGTCTTTAACCATATGTCAGCGACTCTATTTATATCTGCCTTCCGTAACTTTCTAATCATAGCAATCTTTCACTTCCTACATATTCACAAATCTTGAGGTATCTTCGATTACACCCGTGATCTTTATACTGTCAGCTTCCACATGGCAACTGTAACAGACGATCTGAACACCTGCCTTTGCAGCCTCCACAAGTGCTTTTTTAAACTCCGGCTGTGCCGTCTCATTCGGCAGCACCCGATGAATTCCATTCATCTGAATCACGAAGGCGATTGCTGTATGGCAGTCTTCCTTTGCAGCCTTTGTCAGCTCGTGTAAATGTTTTACCCCCCGCTCCGTTGGTGCGTCCGGAAACAATCTGATGCCCGGATGCAGATCATCCGCCAGCGTACAGCCCTTCACTTCCGTCAGAAATTTTTCTCCATTTTTTTCCATGTAAAAATCAATTCTGGAGTCTCCGTAAGTATATTCTGCCTTCACAAGATCATAATTCAGGCTCATGTACAGCTGCTTCATCAGAGCATTCGGTGCCAGACTGTCAATATTCACCCATTTTAGCTTTGGCTTGTATACAGAGATCAGATCGTATGCCGTTTTTCGATTCATATTCAACGTCTTCTGCAGCGTCACCTTCGCTTTCGGCACCAGAAGCTCCCGCAAACGCCCCGTATTTTTCACATGAACCAGCTCCGTCTCCCCATCGATCAAAACCTCCGCTGTGAAACGATTGATCCTGCGGACGAAGCTGCCTGCAACGGTATTCTCATAAATGCAAGAAAGCGGCAATGCTTTCTGAACTGTCCTCATTTTCCATACTGTTCGTTCCAACCTTTTCAATGTTCTGCATTATCTGATTCGTTCAAAAAACACCCCCGTTAATTTTCCAACAAAGCATGTGATCGTTGCAGATCGACAAATCATTGTTTAATTATATCTTCATCATACTTAGTTAAACTGACTTCGTCAACGCTTTGGAAGCACACTGCCATTTGGATAAAATGTCCTGCTGCTTGGGAAATATAGCCTTTATCGGCACATTCCAGTGCCTTGATAAGGGCAACCGGAACACTTTCCGCGATTTTCTTTTATCACTGAGAATGAACTGCCGGGAGACTGTTTCCTCCATGGTGTAAGAAGTCAGGATAAGAAAACTTTTGAATAGGTATACATTGCATTCATAAAAAAAGGTTCTGACATTGAAGCACAGCTCCATGTCAGAACCCATTTATTTCACAAATTATTTTTTGGGGTTGCGTCGCCCGGTGTTTTCCGAGCCACGCACTTCCTCATGGTAAAAGTAATCCACAATAACCGGGTGCCCAGGCTCTGCTCGTCCGTAGGGCAGCTCGTTGTCCACGAAGGGACAGCTGTTTTCTTTCGCCAGCCGTTCCGCTTGATCCTCCAAACCACGGAAGTAGCTTCTGTCTCTCTTGTTGTAGATAGCGTCGTACAGCGGAACCAAGTCAGGAAATTTTTTACGTATATAGTCAAGGATGTCTTTTTTGAATCCGCCTCGCAGGTTTAGATTTTCCAGCCATACCAGGTCGCACTGATTTCTGACCTGATGGAAGATAGCCTCAAAATCCGTGATACCGGGAAAAACCGGAGCAATAAAGCATACGGTGCGGATACCTGCGTCATAAACCTGCTTCATGGCATCCAGCCGTCGCTTAATGCTGACGGCATTGTCCATATCGTTTTTGAAATCCTCGTCCAGCGTATTGATCGACCAGGAAACTGTGACCTTTCCCAGTTCTTTCAGGAGGTCGATGTCGCGGATTACCAAGTCTGACTTGGTACAGATGAGAATTTCTGCCTCGCTGCCCCGGAGCTGCTCAAGAAGCTTTCGGGTGTTCTGAAACTGAGCCTCCTGGGGCAGATAGCCATCGGTCACTGAACCGATGACTACGCGCTGCCCTTTGTACTTTTGCGGATTTTTGATTGCCGGCCAATGTTTCACATCCAGGAATGTACCCCACGGTTCGGTGTGCCCGGTAAATCGCTTCATAAACGAGGCGTAGCAGTATTTGCAGCCATGGGTACAGCCTACATAAGGATTGACGGAATAGCCTCCCACCGGCAGGGTGGATTTTGTCATAATATTTTTTGTTTCTACATCCTGAATCAGAATGCTGCTCTCTTTTACTTCCGCCATGTCTTCTGTTCCTCCAATACCCGGTAAAACGCCGGGGAAAATTCTTGTACCATCTGTGCCTCTCCCATGATAGGAAGCAGATCTTCCTTCATGAATACAAGGAAGCAGTCTTTAATACAAACAGCCACCGCTAATGCCTCCTTACCGTTTTAAGATTTAGCCTTCTGCCGCAGGTGCAACTTTCCCGAAGCCGTTCCAGGCATACAGCCCCTTCTTGTCCTCATCGCCCAGGAACTTGTCCACCTGACAGATGTGCAGGATATGGTCGCCCACCTCCACCGACTGCTGCAAGGTAGCCACCATCGCCAGCCGGGTGTCCGCCGGAATCTGGATGTCGCTGCCTTCCACTGCTTTCATTTCAATATGGTTCGCTGCCACCTTGTTGACCTGTGCACCGGTAGAACCGCCGCAAGCCATTGCCGCGCCAGCCAGACTCGCACCGGGAACAGTGACGATGACTTTGCCGGTCTCACGCACACGCTTGCCAGTGTGGGACTGCTTCCCAGCGGCAAATCCAATCATCGGCGGATTGAAGGAGAGATAGGAAACAAAGCAAATAGGAGCCAGATTGGTGGTGCCATCCTCATTCAGAGAACAGATTAAAGTCAGCGGGTTGGGAGAGGTATAAACAGTTGCCTCCATAATGTTCAGTTCTTTCATGTCATTCAGACCTTTCTAAGAAATTTCAGTTGTTGACTGCATAGCCAACCAGTGATATATTTATTATATCTGATAGCAATTTTTGTTCAAGTACGCAAATTATTTATACCTGGTATCAAAAAGTATACTGTAAAAGACGAGGAAAGATTCAATTATGACTTATGAAGAATTCAAAGAAAAGGTTGGCAGTGTCATCCTAACCGATGATGGAAACTGCCCGGTCACGCCGGTGGTTCAAATGCTGCAGGGCAAATGGAAACTCCAGATTCTCTATGAACTGTGTATCAAGTGCCCCATGCGGTTTGGGGAACTGAAAAAAGTTCTCAAACCCATTACCAATACAGCTCTGACCAACGCCCTGAAGGAGCTGGAAGCGGATGAATTGGTTCAGCGTATCCAATATAATGAAATGCCTCTGCGAGTGGAGTACTCCCTCACCGAGAAAGGGCGGGATCTCCTGCCTGTTTTTTATGCTATCTCTCAGTGGGGTATGAAGTATATCCCTTGAATAAATTATCCTTGAGGATTCCATCCAAATATAAGAGTTGCCGGAATGGTTTGATGCTCTGTCAAATAATTCCGGCTTTTTTTAAGAAACCGTACTCAAATCTATCTTATCGGCTTCCTTAACAGGTCTTAATGGGCGGCAAGGTGTTCCCGCGGCAACACCCCCCGATTAGGAATTGCATACTGTTCTGCCAGTTTCTTATAGTATTCCGTCCGCAGCACAGTGATTTTAATCTTCTTATGCATTAGCATAGTCATTTTGAACCTGCTTCGGAATCGTCATGCCTCGCACGCCTCCCGGAGAGCAGGCAGCAGCTCATCCAGCCGCCCGTCCAGTCCGAAGGACTTCTCTTTGATATTGTCCGCAATGTAGATCTCACCCAGATTGATGGTCACATAAGTGGCGTTTGGCTCGCTGGCCACCAGGCGCATCATCGGAGCCTTGATCAGCTGATTGCGCCAGCCAATGCCCAGCTCCAGAACCACCAGTTTCTTTCCGTGGCAGGTTTTCAGAAAGTTTTGGAACCGTGCCTGAGCAGCGGTATCCGGAATCATTCTCTGCCCCGCACCCATGTGGATGTCCATGGGACCTCCGCACTTGGGACAACGCGGCACCAACTCTGCAGGCACATGGCCGCCCTGTTCGGCAGCGGATAATTTTTCGGCCACCTCTAAACTTGAATAGAGGGTGTCGTGGCAGGGGCGGGCACACTGCATCGTAAACCAGTTGCCCTCAATCTCATAGATTTTCGTCGGATCGAAACCACACAGTTCAAAGTGACCTTCTCCGTTTGATGTGACGACAAAGTAATCTTTTTCTCCCACAACGGCCTTCAAATCGTTCATCACCGGCGTAGGCTGGTACTGCCCGCAGTAATGATGGATGAGCCGGGCCCAGAAGGCCCATTTTTCCTCCTCGCTGGGCCATCCGGCCATCATGCCCTGCAAAATACACCCAAGGCCGTATTTCCGTTTAAAATCCCCAAACAGTCTTTCAAAGGCCGCATTGTCCGCAAACAAATGCAGTCCTTCGGTGATGGACAGGCCGTTACTGGCCCCGATCAGGATAGCGTCCGCTTCTCTGAATTTTTCGGCAATGGGTTTCCAATCAATCATATTCGTTCGCTCCTTTTCTATTTTATGGTTGCTGCAATGGATCGCACCTGCCGGAGGGCAGCTAGAGTTTCCGTGCATCCCGTAGCACTTGAGCAATGTCGGCCACAATGGTCATGCCCTTGTCCTCCAACTGCTTGGGAAGGAAGTCATACTTGTCGTTGATAGCAATATATCGGGCATGGGGAAAGCTGAGGGTCATGTTCCAGAAAGGTTCTTGGATAAACATGGGAGTCATGCGGCCCACGCCCAGCTCCAGGAACAGAATTTTGCTGTCTTTGTGTTCCAGCACATAGCGAGAAATTTTTTCGTACTGTTCTTCGTATTTTTTTCCTTGCAGGAAATTCCCATATCCCCGCACCCAGGGGAATGCCTCACCGCCGCAGTGGGGGCACCGTGGAATAAGATCCGTGGGAATCTTCGTGCCATCCCCCATAGCGGCCAGCATATCAGCCACCGGCTTTACCGCATCCCAGGTGTCATCGGTACAACAGGCGGCACACTGGAAGAAGCGGTGATCCCCCTGGATTTCCGCCACCTTCTCCTCCGGGTAGAGTTTGACAAACTGGGTATCCTGGTTAGTGGTGAGGATGAAGAAGTCCTTGCCTTTCAGCAAAGCGTCTAAATCCAGATAGGGATGACGCACAGGTGCGGTCTGGGTGGTGTGAAGGAATGTGGCGAGATACCCCCAATACTCTTCCCTTGTCTTCCAGGGGTGCATCATCCCTGCAAAAGCACCTTTGAAGTGGTACTTCTCAGCAAAAGGCCGGAAGTATTTCCGGTAGGAGTCGTTGTCCTCGTAGTAAAAATTTCCGCCACCGGCAGCGGACAGGCCGGAGGCTCCGCCCACTACCACACAGTCAGCTTCCTTTACCTCCTGTACCAACCGATGGATCTGTTCGCCATACGGAAGCGGCTTTTTGTCAGTCAACTGATAAGGCGTACTGCCGGAAGCATAGATATGATAGTGCCTGGAATAATTCATCTGGGTCTGCATGACCAAATCATCATAGAAGTTCATTGTCACCATTCCTTTCGAGTTGGTGTTATTTTTATTCTTACTTCAAACTATCTTAGCATCCTCTTGCATTACTGTCAATATGCTGTTATAATAAAAATAACATCAAAGCAAAAAAGGAGATCAGTCCATGAAATATCCCACCCGCCTTAGCGATGCTGTTCATATTCTGGCTTTTATCGCTCTGTACCCAGACTGCGACCTGACCAGTAACAAGCTGGCAGAGAGCATTCAGACGAATCCTGCCTATGTGCGTCAGCTCATGTCCGCCCTGCGGAAGGGTGGACTGCTGGTCAGCGTGAAGGGACATCCCCGACCTGCTCTGGCTCGTGAGCCGGAGAAAATCACTCTGCTGGATGCGTATCGGGCAGTAGAGGGCAACAAGCCCCTGCTCCATCAGGACATCCACACCAATCCTGCCTGTGGCGTGGGTGTAAATATCCAACTGGTGCTGCGGGATTTTTACTTGGACATTCAAAAAACAGCGGAACAAAGAATGCAAGAAATTACGCTGAAAGATGTGCTGGAACAATATCACATGAAACTCTTCCATTTGGGACAAAAATTCTTCTGAACGGGAAATACAGAACCTCCTTGCGGGACTATACTGAGAACCGGAGATGCCTATACCCCGTATTTTGCGAATGATTGAAGAGGATCGCTACTGCAAGAAGCCATCCGCAATCCCGTCCTGTTCCGATTTAGAGCATATTTTTGCCCCACTCTTTTCTGCTCCTGTGTCCGTTCGAATCCCCCTCTTGAAATTGAAGGTGCTGGAAATTTTGATTTATTTGAGCAACATGAAATCGGAGCATAAAGAACCGACTCAATACTTCTCCCAGCAAACCGAATTGATAAAAGAAATTCATCAACAGTTGACAGAGCACTTGGATCAACGATTTACGATTGCAGAACTTTCCAAACAGTATTTGATAAACACCTCTACTCTAAAGGAGATATTCAAGGCAGTCTACGGCCAGCCTATCGCCACCTATATGAAGGAATTTCGGGTGCGTCAGGCTATGAAATTATTACGGGAAACAAATGCCACTATTGCGGATATTGCTTCCCAGGCAGGCAACTAAACCCAGGGAAAGTTTTCAAGCGCTTTTCAGTCTATAGTCAAAATGTCACCCAGAGAATACAGGAAAATCCAGAGTATAGCTCCATCTGATTCCTTTAGCAAAACACCGTAATGAAAAATTCTGGTAGACTACTGC
The DNA here is from genome assembly GCF_018785365.1 of Clostridium sp. MCC344. Classification (NCBI taxonomy): domain Bacteria; kingdom Bacillati; phylum Bacillota; class Clostridia; order Eubacteriales; family Clostridiaceae; genus Clostridium; species Clostridium sp. MCC344. The sequence continues at coordinate 8,914 of NZ_WQPQ01000067.1, forward strand.
CAGCAAAGCCTAACACAAACATAAAAAGCAGAACATTGCAGCATTAGCAATGCTCTGCCTTTTTTATGTTCCCTTTTTCTTGATGTTGGCTGCCCTAATGGTCTCAATTCCTTCTGCTGTACCACTGGACAGTATCTCCCGATTCAGCAGTTTACCTTCCCGTATGATGATTTCCGTTCCACCGCGCCGAATAATAAAGGTATCCTTCAATTGAGCCTTTTATTTGACTCAGTTTTTCATAGATTATTTGACACTACCATCACACACGCTCAAATGATAGATATCTCGTCCCCTGAAAAGTAAGTTTCCCAATGTCTCCTTCTGCCAGCATTCCATATTCCCTACCGGAAACCTGCAATTCCATCCGATCACCGCTCTCCACCTGAAATGTTACATAGTAACTGGTACTCGAGGTCGTATGATACCCATGCGCACCAGATGGATCACCTCCATTTGGGTGGCTGTGATGCGATACGTTTTCTCGCTTTGCAACTACAGTTGCGCTCACCGACAAACGCGGTGACTGATTGTTTTTATGCCATGTTCCGATTCCTGTCACAAACTGGAAGATGATCATGCCGAAAACCATTACGAAGATAATTGGAAACATAAACTCAAACAGCATAAACATATGACTCACCCCTTCTTCATCTTTCGCTTTATGATTACTCTAAGCGCGAAACATACGATGATCACCGCAGAAGAAGCGACGCAATACAGTAACGCTTCCGTATACCACGGTGCAGAATTCGGTTCGTATAGTTTCGGAAAGCGCTTATACTCATAGAAATCCATACCCGTTTTAATCACAATCACGTAGAAACTCGCATAGATAATATATTTTAATAAATCGTAGAATTTATTCATGCCATCGCCTCCGCGATATACTGTTTTGTCCTTTTGGCATCGACAAATCGGAATTTGTGGAGAGATTTCCTGAACTTTCATTATTTTACAGGTTTTTCAGCCAATTAGATAGTGAAATGATATGTATTTTCCCTTATTTTTGCCCTTGTGAGGAATCCGCAAGGGAAATAAGGGGATTTTTTATTAAGCGTTGCTCGCTACTTTATCAAGAAGTCTTGCGGAATCCCGCTTTGCTTTTCTTGTTGAGTGAGCGTAAATGTTCATTGTGGTACTGACATCGGAATGTCCTAACAGTTCCTGTACATCTTTTGGAGCTGCCCCGTTTGAGAGCAGGTTGCTGGTGTAGGTGTGCCGTAACTGGTGAAAGTGAAAATCTTCAAATCTTTCCAGCTTCTTTGACACTGACCTACATACAATGCCGAGTGTACTCGGCAGTTCCAGATTGCCATCCGGTCTGAGGCAGACAAAGGATATTTCTTTATAATCTGCTGGGACTTCCTGCGTTCCGTCAAGGTGATAGTATTCATAATACACCCTGTTTTTTACATGAACTTCTTTGTAGTAGTTGCGGTGGTAAAGTTCTCCGTACTGCATCCGGCTTTTCAGTTGTTCCCGTCTGGCTGTTTTCAATATTTCAGTCAGCGTATCTCCAAAATCAACAATCCTTACTTTTTTTCGCTTGGTTGTTCCAATCACATTTTTATGCTTTGCACCGTCGTAACGGATACTGCGTTTTATGGTCAGACATTGTTCTTCAAGGTTGATGTCCTGCCATGTAAGACCACAGGTTTCCCCGATACGAAGTCCTGCATAGTATGCAATCTGGATTGGAAGGATCGCAGGTGGATTTTTCTTTTCCAGGTACTTGATAAGCCGTTCATAATCTTCGTGTGAGATCGGCTGTGTGCCTTCTTCGACTTCATCATCGGAAAAGAGATCAACTTCCTCTGCCTGCCTTTTCAGCTTAATATACTGCATCGGATTGAAACTGATTAACTGTTTTGGAAGGCCTCCTATGATTTATATTTTACCATAGAAGACCTTGCTGTTATTAGCTATTTACAGAAAAAGTTCTACTCAAATAACAAATTATTCTATTTTTCTCATTTAGCAAATCTGTTTTAATAGCGTTGACAAATGTGTAAAATGGAACGCTACATTGAATGCTGTGCAAAAGTCACCTCGAAAATCGTTCCCCCTGTCTTGCCTGATTTGATACAAATACTGCCATCATGTACTCTAACGATTTCACGGACAAAAGCAAGACCTAGCCCTACGCCACCCAGCTCCCGGCTTCTGGATTTATCCACACGGAAGAATGGCTCGAACACTCTCTCCCTAAGCTCCTTTGGTATTCCGCTTCCCGTATCTTCTACAGACAGATAAACATGCTTGTTTCTCTGATATGCGGTTACTGTAACCTGTCCGAGCGGATGATTATATTTGATGGCATTCTCAACCAGATTGTATACAAGCCTGTAAATAAGGATATCACTGCCTATCATAGTGGCATCCTCACATTTTCCAATCAGCTTTATATTCTTTTCCACGGCAAGAGGCTCAAGGTCTGCCAAAACCTCTTCAACAATAGCATCCAATATAATTTTATCATCCCTCCCCACCGTCTGAAGCTCACTCATGTCAAGAAGAGTCTTTACCATCCTGTTTAATTTATCAGTTTGTTCCGTAACCATTTTTATGGTCTGCAAAGTGTCTGCATCATTTCCCGGGTGAGAGGCAGAATTATATAAATCAAGCTGTACCTGCATTAACGCTAATGGAGTACGCAGCTCATGTGCTGCATTTGCAGTAAACTGTCTCTGTATCTCAAATGCTTCCGACAGACGCTCAAGCATCTTATTATAAGAAATACCCAGCTGGTTCAGTTCCTTAACATTGTTTTCCTCTATTCTTGAATCAGACAGATTCTGAGCCTGTACCTCTTCAATTTTATCTGAAAACTCCCTGATTGGTCTGAGTGCATGCCCGCTTATAAAATAAGTGACGACACCTCCCAAAAGCGCCAGCAAAACCGTGATTATCAGACTGTTTCTTTTATAGTCGGCCTTATTATTGTACACCTGAACCGAAAATTTATCCGCAAACTCATCCCACTTATCGTCCGGTATGCTGATATATATTTCATCTGATTTGTTTCCTTTTTCATCCCCCTGTGACTCTACCGCATCCTGCAGAGAATCGATGTAATGCACACCATTTTTATAGACAAACATAGTCAGGCAGCCACATATAATAGCAATACACAATGTAGTAATGCACGTAAGTCTCCACTGTAGCGACATTCTTTTCATCTATCAGACTTCTCCCGTATTTTATAGCCTTCACCTACCTTGTTCTGAATGGGATCATATCCCAGCTTCGCCTTAAGCTTTTTTCTAAGTGAAGACATATGTACCCTGATTGCTCCGCTAAAGCTGTCTGCCGCGGCATCCCACACATGCTCTATCAGCTCCTCCTGACTCACCGGTCTGCCTATATTGATAAGTAAATATTCCAAAATACCATTCTCTTTTCTTGTCAGTGGAACCGGCTCTTCCTTTGCATATGCCTCGCGTTTAATCGTATCAAACTTTATTTCTCCGCATTTAAGACATATATCATTCTGTACAAATTTCCTTCTTGTCAGGCTTCTGATACGTGCCTCAAGCTCCTGCAGATGGAATGGTTTTTCCATGTAATCATTTGCTCCTGCATCCAGTCCCTCTACCTTATCAGCAATTTGACCTCTTGCAGATAATATCAAAACCTTAGTTTCATCATTGTATTTTCTAAGCTCCTTAAGAAGCTCCATGCCATCCATCCCCGGCAGATTCAAATCCAAAACTATCAGATCATAATTCTCCGACAGTATACATTCAAGAGCCTCTTTCCCATCATAACAGGTATCCACCTCATAACCGGCAGCATACAGACTCTTTGCAACCATATCACATATTTGTTTCTCATCCTCAACAATTAATAATCTCAAAATGTTCTCCTGCTTCTTAACAATAATTTTACAACCTATATTGTATAATACCAAAGTCAGCTGGTCAACAATACAACAAAAAGGAGCAACATTATGTTGAAATACCAAAAAACATGTCAAATCATTCTGCTTATCCTTGGTGTATCCATGATAAGCTATGGTGCAGTCAGAGGTGAGGCGGCTACAGTGCTTGGTAAAGCAATAAAACTATGTCTGGAGTGTGTCGGAATTGGATAAGGAAAAGAAATTACTATCAAGAAAACTGGCAAAAATACGTGGCTGGATACAGGCCGCAGCAACGCTGCTGACCAATATTCATATTCCAAATTTATTTAAGGGTAAAATATATCAGGGCAATGCAAAAACAGTATGCGTACCCGGATTAAACTGCTACTCCTGCCCTGCCGCGACAGGAGCCTGTCCAATAGGGGCATTTCAGGCAGTTGTTGGATCATCAAAATTTAAGTTTTCATACTACATAACCGGATTTTTTATTTTACTCGGTGTAACTCTCGGCAGATTTATATGTGGTTTTTTGTGCCCATTTGGATGGTTTCAGGATTTACTTCATAAAATCCCCGGAAAGAAATTATCCACAGCCAAACTAAAGCCTCTTAGGTACCTAAAATATGTCATTCTTATTGTTTTCGTTATACTTCTTCCGATGCTTGTAACGAACTCTATAGGAATGGGAGACCCGTTCTTCTGCAAATATATCTGTCCTCAGGGTGTTTTAGAGGGTGCTATACCGTTATCTATTGGAAATGCTGCTATCCGTTCTGCGCTGGGAAAGCTTTTTTCTTTCAAGTGTATGATTTTAATTGCAGTGATTGTACTAAGTATCTTATTTTACAGGCCCTTCTGTAAATGGATTTGTCCGCTTGGAGCAATCTACTCATTATTTAATAAGGTCAGCCTGCTCAAAATCACCGTTGATAGCAGCAAATGTGTCGGATGCGGTCAATGCTCAAAGGCATGTAAGATGGATGTGGATGTGTGTAAGACACCGGATCACCCCGAGTGCATACGCTGCGGTGCCTGCATAAAGGCCTGTCCGAAGGACGCCATCTGCTACCGGTTTATGGGAAAATCATGTCAAAAAAATGACAACAGATAGCTATTAAACATTTTACGTAACTATTCAGTACCTTCATAGTTACGAGCAAAAATCCATTCCAGATCAGCTTCGCTGATGGGATTTTTGCTTTCTAGCCTATGTGTTCTTACGGTCAGCGCAGCATGTGCGCAGACCTACTGAAAAGTTACCATTTTACTATTATTTTAAAGGAGAAATTACTCATGAAAAACAAATTATCATTTATTTCTATTTTTACACTCTGCATAGCATTATCACTTACAGCATGTGGCATAAAGCAAGCTTCCACAACAGATTCTAAGAACACTCAGACTGAAGCCGGCTCAGAAGCATCTGGCAAATCAGATTCCAGGCTTGATGATTTATATCAGCAGGAAAATCAACTTTTTGCAGATCACGCTGATGTGTGGAACAAGGCATTTGGCATGATGAACAAAAGTGACGCCGATCCAAACGGAAATTATGCTGATTATCTTGTCGGTACCGTAGAATCAAACAAGAATTCATTCACAGACGATGAGCTTAAAACACTTAATGAGGATATTGAAACCATACGAAAAATCGAGGAACAGATAGCAGAGCTTGAAAACAAAAATACATCATCAGACGATAACAAGAAGGACAGCTCTAAAGCCTCATCTGTATTCAGTGATTTTTCCGGTGAGGATTTTGATGGCAATAAGGTTGATGACAGCCTGTTTTCCGGTAATGCAGTAACAGTCGTCAATTTCTGGTTTACCGGCTGCAAACCATGTGTCGCTGAATTATCCAAGCTTAACGAATTAAATGATGCTATCAAATCAATGGGCGGAGAAGTTGTTGGTATCAACACTGAGACCTTCGATGGCAATAAAACAGCTATCAAAGAGGCTGCCTCTGTTCTTGAAAGCCAGGGTGTCAAATATCGTAATCTGTCAATTGACTCCTCTAGTGCTGCCGGTAAATATGCCTCAGAAATCATGGCCTTTCCAACAACTATACTTGTTGACAGAAATGGCAATATTGTAGGCGAACCAATGCTCGGCGGAATTGATAACAAGGACAACTATGATGCCCTTATGAAGCAGATTCAGTCTGTAATTGATGCAGACAGCACAAATAAATAGAGGTCTACATATAAAAATTTATTTTGGCAAATCATCTTCCGCTTTAAAATTCACATTACTGTCATCGATCGAGATTGTGATCGTGTAGTTATAGA
>NZ_WQPQ01000068.1:0-301 GCF_018785365.1 Clostridium sp. MCC344
CTGCCGTGGAGTATCTGAAAGTCTTTGAATTTCTCCTGCATGGCCGAGAAAATGAATTGCTCAAATTCTTCTTTGCGGATTTTCCCGCAGCCCGGACAGCCTTTATTTTCCGTCCGTTTGGTACAGCGGAAATACCCGGTGCTGTTTGGCACATGGGTGGCTTTCAGCGCATACCCACAATGACCGCATTTGATTTTTCCGGCCAGCCAAGTGTTCTTCGGTTTCCGTCCCTGCTGGAAGGTGGTATTTGCCATAAGTTTTTTCCGGCATTTCAGCCATGTGTCAGAGGAAATGAGTGCTT
>NZ_WQPQ01000007.1:0-533 GCF_018785365.1 Clostridium sp. MCC344
TTGGTCGGCTGTTTTTTCTTGGCAGCCCACCATTTGTTGTTTTTCCAGATTGCAAATTTGCAAGAATCATTCTGACAGAAGAAGCCTTTTTGCAGTTCTGCAACTTCACCGCCGCAGCGAGGGCATTTGCCCACCACCTCACGGGGCGGAGTGAACAGATACTCAGTTCCCTTGATGACCTGATAAGTCCCCACCAGATCTTTCAGCATGATGCTGATCCCGTCTAAAAACTCCTCCGGGGCAAGCTGCCCGCGCTCGATCTCGCCCAGGCGGTACTCCCACTCGGCAGTCAGAAGCGGCGATTGCAGTTGTTCCGGCAGCACTGTGATCAGGGAAACTGCATCGTGGGAAGGGAGAAGCTGCACCGTTTTCCTGCTCTTTTTTCGTTCCAGAAAACCGGCAGATACCAGCTTTTCCAAAATACCGGCACGGGTGGCCGGTGTCCCCAGGCCCTTTCGTTCGGCATCCTCCGGCATATCCTCTTTTCCGGCAGTCTCCATCGCGGACAATAGGGTATCCTCTGTAAAGTGCTG